>MQUF01000006.1:0-300000 GCA_001914235.1 Desulfobulbaceae bacterium DB1 | reverse complement strand
GCAGCGTGGTCATCTCGGAAACCAGGTTGACGTTGGACGTTTCCAGTGATCCCTGGTGGACGGAAAAATCGACTGCCGGAAGTTCCTCGGCGCCGTCTTCTTCCTTGATGCGGAAAAGGTTGGTGCCCTCCTTTTCTATGCCGGTAAGATCATCAAAAGCGGCAATGTCCAACCGGCCCGCATTGACGCCGTCAACCAGCAGCCCGCCGTCGACGGCAAGCGAAACATTGGTGCCGTTGATGAGTATCGGGCCGCCGTCGCCCAGGACGAGATGGCCGTCCGGGTTGACCAGCTGCCCTTGGCTGTTGACGAGAAAATTACCGGCCCGGGAATAGCGGATGCCCTGGGGCGTCTGCAGTTTGAAGAATCCCTGGCCGCTGATGGAAAAATCAAGCGGATTGCCGGTGGTTTTTATGGATCCTTCCTGCTGGTTTGTCAGTAATTTCAGGGCTTTTCCGACCCGCGCGCGTTTTTCGTTGGTCTGGTAAAGCATCTCCCAGAAAGTGACATCTTCCTTTTTGTAGCCGGGGGTGTCGACATTGGCCAGATTGTTGGTTGCCTGGTTGAGCCGCTGGCCCTGGGCAAGCATTGTTTCCGTGCCTTCAATCAGGCCGAGACGATTCTGAATGAACATAGAGCCTCCCTAAAGGTGTTTTTGAGATTACGCTGCAACTCGTGTGCCAATTGATTTGAGGAAGAAAAAGGGAGCAAGGACGAAGAAACGTTTTTGGGGATCTTGATTTTGTCCCTTGAAATTCGAGGGTTAGAATGATTAATTGTATCGTGTCCTTCGGTGCAAGGACAAGGAGTGTGCAGGGCGGGGAGCGGGCGCGAGGGGGAAGAATTTTCCCAGTCAGTGAAGACAGCTAGTACAATGTAAAATTTAAGTTTTCGTATTTTTGCGTGATATTTGTTATAGTCGTCTTCAAAATACAAGGAGGACGACATGGCACCAAGATACAGAGTGACATTAACAAAAGAGGAACGGGAAGATTTGGAGGCTATTTCAACTAAAGGGAAAAGGGCAGCCCGCACCGTACTGTATGCTCGAGCATTACTTCTGCTTGATGCGGGGGAACATGGACCGAAGTGGGTTGTCACTCAGGTCGCAGAAGCTTTAGGGACAACGACGCGGAGTTTAGAACACTTAAAGAAACGATTTGTTGAAGAAGGTCTTTCTGCCGCCCTTGAACGTAAGGAGCGCGAGACCCCTCCGCGAGAAATTCAATTCGGAGGAGAATTTGAAGCACATCTTTTGGCTTTGGCATGTTCGGATGCTCCAGAAGGTAAAAATCGATGGACAGTACGTCTGTTGGCTGAGAAAATGGTCGAGCTGAAGATGGTAACGAGTGTTTCTCCGATGACGGTATGTAACACTTTAAAAAAAATGAACTTAAGCCTCACCAAAGCAAATACTGGAAGATACCGCCGGATCAAAACGCCAGTTTTGTAGCGGCAATGGAAGATATACTCGAAGTTTATGCGCGTCCGTATAGTCAAGAATTCCCGGTTGTGTGCATGGATGAATCGAGTGTACAGTTAATCGGGGAGGTGCATGAGCCTATTCCGGCAGCCCCTGGCCATCCTGTTCTGATGGATGATGAATATGTTCGCAATGGGGTCGCAAGCATATTACTTGAGGTAGAACCGCTTGGGGGAAAGCGCAAGGTAAAAATTACTGAACAGCGGACACGGATTGATTGGGCCCATTTCATCAAAGAGATGCTTGAAGAGCGTTATGCCGATGCCAAGAAAGTAGTTTTGGTCATGGACAACCTCAATACACACGACACGGCCTCGCTCTATGCGGCTTTCCCACCTGAAGAAGCCAGGGGCTTGGCGGAACGTCTTGAAATACACTACACCCCGAAACACGGGAGTTGGCTGAACATAGCAGAGATTGAACTCAGTGTATTGAAGCGGCAATGCCTTGCAGGCCGGATTGATTGTATCGAGAAGATGCGAGCTGAAGTGGCGGCATGGAACATTGATCGAAATAACCGCCAGACTAAGGTTGATTGGCAGTTTAGAACAGATGATGCGCGAATAAAACTAAAACGGCTTTATCCGAAACTTTAACATATACAATGTACTAGCCTTTATACGTTTTGTTGGTGCGATAAACAAAGGCGAGAATCTCCGCCACGATGAAATAGGTTGATTCGGGAATTTCCTCGTTGATTTCGAGTTTGGCAAGAACCTCGACCAGGTCGGCATCCTCGTGGATGGGGATGTCGTGTTTCTTGGCCAGTTCCAGGAGCTTTTCCGCCAGATGTCCACTGCCTTTTCCCACGACCTTTGGCGAGGCGTCCTTCTTTTGGTCGTAGCGAAGGGCAACCGCCTTTTTGCGCTGGATTTTGCTGTCTGTTTGTTTTTTTGCTGTCATAACGGCGGTGGATGTTTTTTTTGAGTGATTATCTCTTTATTGGAGCGTATCCCCGTAAAATTTGCAATGAAATTTACCGATCTCGCCTTGGGCAGGCTGATAAAACGATATAAGCGCTTCCTGGTCGACGTGGAGTTGCCGGGTCCGGAAAAAGTGACCGCGCATTGCCCCAACACCGGGTCCATGCAGGGGTGTCTCGCCCCCGGGAATTCTGTTCTGCTGTCTCTCAGCGGCAACCAGGGGCGGAAATACCCTTACACGCTGGAAATGATTCAGGTCAATGGCTTCTGGGTCGGGGTCAATACGGCCCGCACCAATCATCTGGTCCGCGAAGCAATGGAAAACGGCGTGGCGAAGGAATTTGCCGGTTTTGATGCGATCCGGCCCGAGGTCAAGGTGGGCGCCGGTCGACTTGATTTTCTCCTGCACCGGGGAAAGGAGAAAATCTATGTTGAGGTGAAAAACTGCACCCTGGTGGAGGACGGGACGGCCATGTTTCCCGATGCCGTCACCAGTCGCGGCACCAGGCATCTTGAGGACCTTGCCCGTTTGCGGGGCGAGGGACATCAGGCCGTCATCTTTTTCTGCGTGCAGCGCATGGACGGCGACGTGTTTCGTCCGGCCGCTCATATCGATCCTCTTTATGCGGCGACTCTTGCCAAGGTGGCGGGGGAGGGCGTGCAGGTGCTGGCCTACCGGGCTGAAGTCGGTCCGGATGAAATTCGGATAACCACGCCTCTGCCGGTCCGCTATTGAATTGGGAATGCGGGAAATGCGGATTGCGGCCGCACAGCGCAGCCGACAGCAGCGCAGCGGCGAAGGTACCGGCTTGCATGAAAACTGGAATTACGAATCAATCATTTGAGTGAGATAAAAAAATCACGAATGGAAAATGAAATAAAAAAGGCGGTCGTGCTGCTGAGCGGCGGGCTTGATTCCACCACGGTTCTGGCCATTGCCCGCGATCGTGGCTTTGCCTGTTACTGTCTGAGCTTTTCTTACGGACAGCGGCAGAAAGTCGAGCTTGACCGGGCCAGGGAGATTGCCCGGCGGCAGGGTGCGGTCACGCATCTTGTTCTCGGTCTTGATCTCGATAAGATAGGCGGTTCCGCCTTGACCGCCGATATCGACGTGCCGAAAAAAAGAAGCGCGGCAGAGATGCAGGCTTCCATTCCCGTCACCTACGTGCCGGGGCGCAATACTATTTTTCTTTCGCATGCCATGGCCTGGGCCGAGGTGATTGGCGCCTTTGATCTCTTTATCGGCATTAATGTCCTTGATTACAGCGGCTACCCTGATTGTCGGCCCGAGTATCTTGACGCCTTTGAAAAGGTGGCGAATCTGGGCACCAGGGCCGGAGTGGAGGCGGGGAAAAAATTTAAAATTCATGCACCCCTGATGCATCTGACCAAAAAAGAGATTATTATGAAAGGAAAGGGGATGGGAGTTGATTACAGCCTGACCCACAGTTGTTATGATCCGGACGGGCAGGGCCGGGCCTGCGGTCAGTGCGATGCCTGTCAGCTTCGTTTAAAAGGATTTGCCGAAGCGGGTTTTGTTGATCCTGCTCACTATCAAAAGGTTGTTGCATGAAAAAAAATCCAGATCTGGGCCGGCTCTTCATGGTCGGATTTCCCGGCATTCGGCTTGATGACTCCACCTTACGGCTGATAACGGAGCAGGGCATCAATAATTTTATTCTTTTCCGCCGCAACGTGGAAAGTCCGGCGCAGGTCGGCGCCCTGTGCCGTGAACTGAAAGAGGCCTGCCGACGCAGTGGCCTGCCCGCCCCCCTGATATCGATTGATCAGGAAGGAGGGACTGTTGCCAGGCTGCCGCGACCTTTTACCCAGTTTGACGATGCCCGTACGCTGGCCGAGTCGGCTGATCCGGAAAAAGCGCTGGGGCATTATGTCACCGCCTGTGTCGCGGAACTGTCGGAAGCGGGAATTAATATGAATCTTGCCCCGGTGCTTGATGTTTGTCCGGCCGGGCAAGGATATTTCATGGAAAAACGAGTTCTCGGAGAAGACCCGGAACAGGTTGGCCGGCTCGGCGCCTATGTGATCAATGGTTTGCAGCAGGGCGGCATCGCCGCCTGCGGCAAGCATTTCCCCGGTCTTGGGGCGGCAAAACTTGATCCCCATTTGCAGTTACCGGTGGTGACGCGGCCGCTTGCGCAAATAAAGGAAATTGATCTTGTGCCGTTTCAGCGGGCTGTGGCGGCCGGGCTTGCGGCAATCATGACATCGCATACCATATATACGGATCTTGACCCCCGGACTCCGGCGACCCTGTCGAAAATCGTGTTGCAGGGGCTTCTTCGTGATGAGTTGGGCTTTGACGGGCTGATTATCACCGATGATCTGGAAATGGGGGCGATAGAAAATGACAGGTCGGTTGCCGGGGCGGCTGTGCAGGCCTTTGTCGCCGGGGCGGATATGCTGCTCATCTGTCACGATCACGAGAAGGTGCGACAAGCCCATGATGCATTGATGCAAGCTGTTGCAACGGGAGAGGTTGGACTGCGGCAGTGTGATGATGCACTGCGGCGGGTGTCGCTCGTGCGCAGGCGTTTTGCCGGGGCGGCTTGAAAAAAATATCACCGGGAAGAGAAAGGTGGAGCTAAAAAAAAAGATATGATACCATGAAATTACACAAGTAAGAGCTTGCCCGTCAGGCTCTGAATCCGGTCGGAAAAGAAAAGGCCGGAGAGGCGTTCCATTGCCGTATTGGAGAAGTGCGGTACGGCGGAATTCAGCATGGAGGATGTGTATGGAACTTAAGGTTGAAGGCCGTAATCTCGATGTGCGTAAATCTTGGCAGGAAAAAATCGAGGAGGAAAAAGAGCGGTTGATGCGTCATCATCCCGGTCTGATCCTCAATCTTCGCGTGACCATTGAAGAAACTACTTCCCATAAACAGGGGGGGCATGAAGTGCGGGTTGTGGCCGCTGTCCCCAATGATACGGTGGTCGTCAAGAAAAAGGGAGATTCGGTAAGACCATTACTTGTAGATGCTTTTGACAAGCTCGGGATGCAGCTGAAGGAGCTGCAGAGGAAAAGACGGCAGACCGTCAAGGTTGTCGAGCCGGTCGGTGAAGGCGCTGCTGGAACAGGTGTGATCAAATCCCTTTCGCCCTTTGAGTCATACGGATTTATTGTCGCAAGCGACGGCAAGGAGATTTATTTTCATGAAAATGCCTTGAAAGATCTTGCCATGGACCAGCTTGCCGAGGGTGATTCCGTTTCTTTCGGGGTAACCGAAGGCCATAAGGGGCCGCAGGCGACCTGGGTGCGTGGCGTCCAGTAAAACAGGCTTTTCATAAATAACGAAATCGGGAATGGGGCTTTGCATGAAGCCCCATTTTTATTCATCTTCATCGTGATAACTGAATAATGACTGAACAGCAGAGTATTCTCTTTGACAAAATCCGCACCCGGAAAAAAGAACTGCGGGGCAAGGTTCTTCTTCTCGCGCACCATTACCAGAATGAAAGTGTTTATCAATTTGCCGATCTGACCGGCGATTCCCTCAAGCTTGCCCGGCAGGCCGCCGAGGCGGGGTCGTATCCGTATATCGTCTTCTGCGGTGTCCATTTCATGGCTGAATCAGCCGATATCCTGACCGGTCCGGATCAGGCGGTCATCCTGCCGGATCTCCGGGCCGGATGCCCGATGGCGGACATGGCCACGGTCGAGGGGGTTGAGGAGGCCTGGCGGGAATTGAGTGAAATCTGTGACATGAAAAAGGTTATTCCCGTCACCTATGTCAATTCGTCGGCCCGGATCAAGTCCTTTGTCGGCACGAAAGGGGGATCGGTTTGCACCTCGTCCAATGCGGAGCGGGTTTTGCGCTGGGCCCTGCGGCAGGGGGAAAAGGTGTTTTTTTTCCCGGATGAGCATCTGGGCCGCAATTCAAGCAAGGCATTGGGGATGAGCGATGGCGAGATCGCCTTGTGGCAGCGCGGGAAAAAGCTTGGCGGCAACAGCGTGGAACAGTTGAAAAAGGCCAAAACGATTTTATGGAACGGTTATTGTCACGTGCACCAGGAATTTGCGGTGCAACAGCTTGTCGAGCTGCGACGGGAGTACCCGGGAATCAAGATCATCGTCCATCCGGAAAGTCCTTTTGATGTGGTGCATGCGGCGGATTATTACGGTTCGACCGAGCGAATTATCGAGGCGGTTCAAGAATCCGCGCCAGGGACGATCTGGGCGATTGGAACCGAGGTTAACCTGGTCAACCGCTTAAAGATGCAGCACCCGGATAAAACGATACTTCTCCCGGCACCCTCGCCCTGCACCTGCGGAACCATGAGCCGCATAACCCCGGAGAACCTGCTGTGGGTGCTGGATAATCTGGCCGAAGGCAAAGTCGTCAATCAGATAAAGGTTGACCGCCGGACCGCGGAAGGGGCGAAGCTCGCCCTTGATCGGATGCTGGAGATTTAACCACCAGGAAGATTTTTCGCAGCCGTGCAACGTGCGGCACCTGCCGTTACAGTCCCTGCACGTGGACGAATTTGAAATCCGGTAAAACAAGGCACGACAATTTCCCGCCGTAGACTGCGCCGGTGTCAAGACCAATCCTGTTCTTTTCAACCAGCGGTTCATCAAAGGGGGTGTGCCCGAAGATGACTCTTTTGCCGAAATCAAAATCCGCGGCAAGAAACTGTTCCCGCGCCCAGCAGCACCAGCGAGGGGATTGCTGGCTTAAATGAACGTGGGGTTGCAGCCCGGCATGGACGTAAATATAGTCGGCATCCTCCCAGCACAGAAGAAGTTCATTGAAAAAATGCAGATGACTGACCGGAATGCGGGATGCAATCCGGCCGGTGAAGGGCGGCTTGATGCCATAGCTGAGAAGGGTTTTGTCGCCTCCCATCCGCAGATAAAAATCCGGGTTTTCCCCTGCCAGGGAGGCGAGAAAGACCTGTTCATGGTTGCCCATCAAGGGGATAACCCGGCCCGGAGCCTGATCCATCAAGCGGATGACAAAAGAAACAACCTTTTTTGAATCCGGGCCGCGATCAATATAGTCTCCGAGAAAGATGATCTTGTCCTCTTCCAGGTCCGGAGAAATTTTGTAAAAAAGTTCCAGCAGTGCGTTATAGCAGCCGTGAATATCACCAATGACAAACGTTCTGGACATTATCCCTATGAAGCCGACTGCCAGGTGCGAAGCAGTTCGGCAGCCTGCTCCCTATCCGGAAAGTCGGCATCCCCTTCAAGACTTTGCTTCAAGTGTTCCAGCGCTTCCGCATCTTCCCCCTGGCCCTTCAGGGAAAGGGCCAGGTGATAGCGAACGGTCGGCACATTGGGCAGGGCGGCCAGCGCCTCCCTGAACTGGGTAACGGCGAGACCATGGGAGCCGCGCAGATAGTGGATATATCCCAAGGTATCGCTGATGTTCGGGTCATTGGGAAGACGCTCTTTGGCGATCAGGGCCAGGCGCAGGGCCTCGCCGAGATCGGGATTGTCTTCATTGGCAAGAAGCCAGGCCAGATTATTGGCGGCCGGGGCAAATTTCGGATCAAGCTCAAGAAGTTTGTTGTAGGTCTTTTTGGCCTCCTCCGGTTTGCCCGCCTGCTCATAAAGAGGACCGAGCCCCATCAGGGCCTGGGCGGAATTGGGCTCTTGTTTCAACAGTGCCTCGAATTCATTGATGGCCTGTTCCTCTTTGCCGCTCTTGATCATAATGCGGGCCAGCATGACATAGGCCCGGGGATTTTCAGGCGCCAGAGACTGGACCTTGCGGAAAACCTCGCCTGCCTCATCAAGAGAGTTCGCGGCAAGGAGAAGGTCGCCCAGCAGAAGGAGCATGCCGGGATTGTCCGGCACTTTTTCCAGCTGGGCTCTGACCCGTTTCATCGCTTTATCCGGTTGTTTGTTTTGCAGGTCGATTGCCGTCAAGGTCGCCAGGGCCGTGATAAAATCCGGTTTGACGGAAAGAATTTCCTCCAGCAGCGGGGCTGCCTTGTCAAATTCTTTCCGGGCAAGTCTGGTCAGGGCAAGATTGTGCAGCACATCAACATTGCCGGGCAGCATTGTGTTCATCTGTTCAAATATTTTCAGCGCCTCATCGGTCTTGCCGGCGGCAAGAAGGCTCTGGCCGAGAGTAATGGCGGCCCTGATATTGCGGGGATCGAGCTGCAGGGCGATTGCCGCTTCTTTTTGCGCGCTTTCGAACTCACCGGTACGCAGATGATGGTGGGCGAGCACGGTATGGGCCCGGGAGTTGCGATTCATTAATTTAACCGCCTCAGCGGCCGCTTTCTGGGATAATTCCATGTTGCCTTTGTTGAGATGCGCAAGGGCAAGCTGCAATTGGGCCTCTCCCCAACGGGGATTGTCCTGAATGAGCTGGTCGAGAGTCGTGATCGCTTCGTCGTTTTTGCCGTTTTGAATGGCAAGTTTGGCTTTTACCAAGCGAGCGTGGGGCAGTTTTTCATTTTCCTTTAAAACCGCCGAGACAAGTTCTTCAGCTTCGGGAAATCGTTGTTGATCAAAATAAAAATCAGCGAGCAATCCTTTCATCTGCAAAGGGTTCTCACTTTTGGCAACGGCATTTTTCAGCGTTTCTTCCGCCTTTGCGAACTCACCGGTTTCTTTATAAAAATTTGTCAGGAAGAGCATGATCCGTTCATTGGTGGGCTCCAGGGCGAGGGCCTTCATGATGCTTTCTTCCGCCTTGGCGGTCTCTTTTTTGCTGATGTAAAAGGAGGCCATTTCAAGAAGAGGCTGGGGGGAATCCGGAAAACGAGCAGCGGTTTTTTGTAAATTTTCCTGAGCTTTTTCGGGATTTTTATTGCTCAGATAAAAACCGGTCAGGGCCTGGTAGGTCGATATCTTGTCAGGGCTGAGTTCAATGGCTTTCAACAGTGCTTCTTCCGCTTTCTCCATGTTGTTCTGCTGGGCGAAGATTCTGGATTGCAGAATGTAAAGGCGGTCGAGATTGGGCTGGCCGGCCAGGGCTTTATTCAGCGCTTCTTCCGCTTTTTCCATATCGCCGCCGACCAGTTCGATATTGGCCAGAACCGCCAGCGCCTCGGCGTGATTTGGATCAATCGCCAGAATTTTTTCAATGTAGGTTCTGCTTTCATCGGGCTGTTTCCCCAGAAGATAAAACTCGGCTGTTTTCAGCAGGGCATCAAGGTTTTTGGGGTCGAGGCCCGCGGCACGCTGCAACTCCTGGAAGGCGTTTTTCGGTTCACCGGTTTTCAGATAGGCCAGACCCAGCTGATAGCGTGCTTCGGCGTATTTCGGATCAACCTGCACGGCATTTCTGAATTCGAGAATAGCCTCTTTCATCTGTTTTTTGGCGATATATTCCATGCCCTTGTCGAAATGGGCCTGCTTCTTGACATCGGGGTTTGAACAGGCGGTGACGGAAATGAAAAGAAGCAGAAAAAGAGTAGTGCATGAAATCAATCTGTTCCAGGCCGGCATATCGATCCTCTTGTCTAAAAGTACGCGTTGAAAGGGGAGATGTGAAAAGAAATTACATAATTTAGGAATATATAAAGGTCAGGATAGAAGATCATCGGGAAAAAGGCAATAGAAAGAGAAAAATTCCTTTTTCACCGCGTGGAGAAAGAAAGACGGAATACGAGAATATTGTTGCCTTTTTCCCTGACGGCGCATAACATATCTTAATCATGATTTTGTGTTATTTTCGTATCATATTCTTTGAACTGCATGAGGTTTCCGGAGGTTTTTGAGATGGGCAATTCGAACAGGCGGAACATGTTGCACCGGATTTTTTGTTGTATGTTGTGCGTCTTTTGTTTTTCCGGCCAATCGTTGTGGGCGCAGCAGGCGACGGGGGATGAGAAAAATTATTTAATCGGTGTCGGCGATGTGCTGGAGGTTCAGGTATGGCAGGAGCCTGATCTGTCGCGGACCGTAAAAGTACGGCTGGACGGCAGGATTTCGTTGCCGTTGACTGGGGATGTCCAGGCTGCGGGGAAAGCAATTGATGAACTTGACAGCTATCTGGAGAAAAAAATTGCTGAACTGGTTACCGAGCCTGCCGTGTCGGTAATACTGGTTGAAAATCGCAGCAGGCGGTACTATGTTGTCGGGCAAGTCGGCCAACCCGGTGAATTCGCCATTGAGTACCCTCTGACCCTGCTCCAGGCAATCGCCAGAAGCGGAGGCTTCCAGGAATGGGCCAAGCGGGAGGAGATCAAGGTGGTCCGCCGGACAGGAGGAAAAGAGGAGCTTTTGCGCTTTGATTATGATTCCTTTGTCAAAGGCAAGGATCTTGGGCAGAATATATTTATTGCACCGGGTGATACAATTATCGTTCCCTGACAAGGGAAAATTTCAACATGGGAAGGATAGTCGTGGACAGGAAAAATTTATGCGCAATCGGCGGCGTGGGGCTTGTGCTGTTGTTGGACCCGACTTCAGGTGCTTCCGGCAGGGAAACAATTCTTTCGGGAAATGTCTCCATGCAGCAGGAGTATGATTCCAATATTTACCAGGAGGAAAGCGACAGGCAGGAACAATGGACCACCATTTTCATGCCCACCCTGACTCTTGTTTCATCAGGCGAGAAAGATACGCTTTTGCTTGCGGCAAGCTCGGATCTGAGCTGGGATCAGCGGCTTGATGATCGCGATTTCAGTCACAGCCTGCTCGTGTCCGCCGACAGGGAACTTTCTCCGCATTTGAAGATAACCCTTTCCGACAATTATTCTTATAATGATAACGCGCCGCAGCGGGATATGGATGCCGGGCTCAGCATCAGCAGGCGCTTTCAACGGGCGGATGCCTATGAACAGGCTGAAGTGGCCCGGCTGCTTTTTCCCTCGCTGGCCTATGATCCGTCACGGCATTATCTCATGGTGCTGTCTGAAATTGAAAGGCGATACGCGCAGGCCTCCCCGTCGGTAAAAGGGCAGGTGGACCTGTATCTGTCAAACAGCGACGGCAGGCGCAGGTATTGGGATAATGAAGTGGCCGTCGGCGCCGAGTATGAATACGCCAAGGACAGTATAATCGGTCTGGGCTATCGGTATTTTATCAACGATAACAGAACCCCCTGGGATTATGCCAACAATAACAACACCGATGAGGATGACGGCGGGTATGAAGATTATTTCGAACATTCCCCTTACGTGAGTTTGTCCTATCGTTTCAACCCGCAGTGGCGGGCTTCGGTGAATTATCAATTCACCAAGGGGCAGCATGAAACGGCAAGTGACCTGAAAGAGCATGATACCCTGTTTGCCCTTGATTATACCTTGAGCCAGCAGGATCAGCTCATCGGCACCTATGGCTACACCACCTCCAATTTTGTCGGCGACCAGGAGGATCTCGTTGAGCAAACCGGCTCTCTGGGCTGGAACCATGAGTTTACCCCCCAGCTTCGTCTGGCCACATCGGTGGACGGCAGCTATCTGACCCGTGAGTATTATGAGGATGAAAGGGAAATAGGTCTGGATGTCGGACTCACCCGCCTGCTGCAGCGGGGATCGATTTCCATCGGCACGGGCGTGACTACGGCTGATTCAAAAACAGACGGATCATGGGAGGATCTCAGGGAAAGCTGGTCCGTGGACGGGGCAATGACCTATGCCCTGCTGGAAGACCTGACGGGAACAATAAACGCCTCCTATGAAAAGCGGGATTCCTGGCAGGATATTGCCGGCAAGACTACCTTTGACGATTATGAGGCCGGTGTGGCGCTGACCTATTCCTTCATGCGCTGGTTTGCCCTGAGCTGCCGTTATTCATACAGCATGCTGGAAAGCGACAGCGACCTGATCTCCGATTACCATGAGCATCTCATTGTCGTGGAGTTGTCCGCAGCCAAGGAACTGATGCGCTGGTAAATGGAGAACGTGCGCAATCCCTCCGTCCCGGAAGTAACCAATCATACAATTTCAACCAAAAGATATACATGGATCAACAACAGCGGCAGCTCGTAAAAAAATACCTTGATATCGCGTTACGGCGGAAAAAACTGATAATTGTCTTTTTCTTTTTCGGAGTGATTGCCGGACTGGCGGTTTACCTTACAACTCCAAAGGTTTATCAGTGTACCTCGCTTATCCAGTATCAGCGTCAGCAGATTAATCCCGCGTCCATGTCGAAGGATGACATCAAGTCAAAAACTTCGGAAGTGGTGGCAACGGTAAGCCAGCAGATAACCAGCCGCAGCAATTTGGAGGCGATGATCAAGGAATTTGACCTCTACGCTGAGATGCGCGCCGCGCTTCCCATGGAGGATGTGGTTGATGTCATGCGTGCAAAGCATATCTCTTTTAAAGAGGAGATCGGCGACATTTTTATGGTTTCATATCAGGGAAGCGACCCTAAAAAGGTACTACGGGTAACCAATGCCCTTGCCGCAAAATTCATTGAAGAAAATATGCGCTATCGGGAGGAGCTTGCATCCGAAACTTCGACCTACATCAAGGACGAACTGCGAATGGCCAAAGACTCCCTTGACCGGAAAGAAGCGGTCATGCGGGATTACAAACTGCAGTATTACAATGAAATGCCGGAACAGCTCGCCAACAACATGGCCCGACTGAATTCTCTGCAGGATCAGTACCAGAAAAACCAAGACAGCTATCATCAAATGGAGCAGACCAGGATCTTGGTCCAGGAGCAGATGTCATTGCGCCAGGAGTTGGTGGAACAGCAGTTGCGGGGAGTCGGCACCGTGGGGAGCGCCGGTCAGGGGGGCAAGGCCACGGGCGGGCTGGCGGAAATCACTGAATTGCGGAAAACCCTGAAAGATATGCAAGCGCGCTATACGGATCAGCACCCCGAGGTGCGTCGGGTGAAAAAGCTTCTCGAGGAGCTTGAGGGCGGATATACCGGCGAAGACGGCAAAAGTGACGGTGCGCTTTCCCCGCCGATTGATCCTCAGATTGAACAGATAAAAACCCAGTTGAAAGAAATTGAATTTAATATCGCTCGGTTAAAAACCGACCGGGCGGAAATTGAAAAGGAAATCGGCAAATACCGGCAATGGATTAATAACACGCCGATTCGAGAGGCCGAATGGGCCGGCTTGACGAGGGATTACGAGCAACTTCACTTATACTATCAGGAATTAGTCGCGCAAAGTTTGCAGGCTGAATCGGCCCACAGTCTGGAAAAGCAGCAGAAGGGCAGCCAGTTTAAAATTGTTGATCCAGCCCATTTTCCGGAAAAGCCGTTTAAGCCCGATTTTGTCAAAATCATGCTGATGGCCATGGCGGTCGGCTTGGGAATGGGTGGAGTTCTCGCCTTTGGCGTGGAACTTATCAACACCACCTTTAAGGAACCGGAAGACCTGGAATCATTTCTCGGCCTGCCGATTGTCTGCGCCATCCCGGTAATAGACACAAGCGGGGAAATGAGACGCAAGAAGCTTGTAACCATTGCCTGGACCATGCTGTTTGTCGCGGCATCTCTCGCGCTTGTCGTTTCCCTGGCTTATTTTTGGAAAAAGGGCATGATTGTTCTTTAGAGCCTCTTGCAAAATGACAAAGGATGTGCGTCGAGTTCCAAGTTGAACATGCGCAGACGATTCCCCCTGGGAAAGAGGGCAGCCGGGTCTGATTCAAGCGTTACAGCATACGGTGATTCCTCAGAGAGAGGGCAACTGGAGCTGGTGCAAGCGTTACAGCATACGGCGATTCCTCAGAGAGAGGGCAGCCGGGTCTGATTCAAGCGTTACTGGATGCGGCGATTCCTCAGAGAGAGGGGAGCCGGGGCTGGTGCAAGCGTTACAGCATGCGGCGATTCCTCAGAGAGAGGGGAGCCGGGGCTGGTGCAAGCGTTACAGCATGCGGCGATTCCTCAGAGAGAGGGCAACTGGAGCTGGTGCAAGCGTTACAGCTACGGCGATTCCTCAGAGAGAGGGGAGCCGGGGCTGGTGCAAGCGTTACTGGATACGGCGATTCCTCAGAAAGAGGGCAGCCGGGGCTGGTGCAAACCTTACAACATGCGGCGATTCCCTCTCCCTCTGGGAGAGGGCCAGGGTGAGGGCTTTTTAAATCTAATCGTATTAAATTCAGGAGAAACATAGTGGGAAAGGTTTTTGATGCCCTTTCAAAGTCCGGCGCCGACAACAAGCCTGTTGAGCGGAAAAGTCCGGCTTCGGTTAAAAGCGAGGGCGAAAACGTTCCTTCGGGAGAATTCCCGAAGGAGCCGCGAATCACAGGGGCAACGATCATGCCTTCTCGGTCGCCGGTTGTTCCGGCCGGCTGGGACGAAAGATTTCTCGCGGCCCGAGCCAATCCGGCAGTTACCGAGAGTTTCAGGAGGCTGCGGGCGAAAATACTCCATCTGCAGGATGTGAATCCGATTCGTTCCTTGCTGGTTACCAGCTCGAGCCCGGGCGAGGGGAAAAGTTTTGTCTGTGCCAATCTCGGCGCGATAATGGCCCATGGGGTTGCCCAGCATGCCCTGCTGGTTGACTGTGATCTGCGTCGGCCGAGTCTGGCCCGTTTTTTCGGGATTGAGTCCGGCTCAGGCCTGGTTGACCATTTACGTGACGGGCGGGATCTGTCCTCACTCATCGTCAGAACCGGTATGGAACGGCTTTCCTTGATTCCCGCCGGCACTCCTCCGCAAAATCCTTCGGAGCTTCTGGCCTCCCACGCAATGTCTGAATTGATGAAGGAGGTTATCTCCCGTTATCAGGATCGTTTTGTTATTTTCGACAGTCCTCCCGCCCAAGCGGCATCAGAGACCGCGGTTCTTGCCCAGCACGTCGACAAAGTGGTAATTGTTGTCAAATGGGGTGGGTCCGGCCGCGAGCAGGTAAAAAAACTTGTGGAGCAGTTGGGGCATGAAAAAATTCTTGGTGTTGTTTTTAATGCCTTTGAGATGAATTTTTTTGAAAAAAGACTGCAGGGCGAAGGTTATTATAAATATTATTCCGAAGAGTATTGAAGCTCGATGCCGTTTATTCTGAACAAGTATTATCCTTCCCGGAATATCTTTTTTTTTCTGGGTGAAGGGCTCCTGATTTTTTTGGCCATAAGTGGCGTTTATTTCTTTTTCAAGGGACCGGTGCTTTACGCCGAGGCTTTTGCCCTGTACACATTGCGGGCTTTTTCCGTCACCCTCATCTTTCAATTTTCTCTTTATTTTTTCGATCTTTATGATTTGAGCGCGGAGAAATCAGTCGCGGAAGATTTTGTCAGGATAACCCAGGCCTTCGGGGTGGGGTGCGTTGTTCTCGGCATCGTCTATTTTTTTATCCCGGTTATCATGATTTCAACCAGGATATTCTGGATTGGTTACGGCGCTATCTGCGGCAGTATTTTTTTCTGGCGATTTTTGTACAACTATGTGCTGGAAAGGAGGATGTTCGCCCAGCCGATCGTTATTCTCGGCACCGGGGAGATGGCCGCAAATATTGCGGATGCAATAATAAAAGAGCGGGATTCCGGCTATAAGATCGTTTCCCTCATCGGTGAACGTGCCGCCCACCCTTTGCCTGAGAATGTTGCGCTTTCCCCGGAAATTGATGAACTTCCGGATCTTTGTCGAAAAAATAAAGTTGAAAAAATCGTGGTGGCCCTGGATGACAGACGGGGCAAGACGCCGATTCGTGCCCTGTTGCGCTGCAAGCTCGACGGTATCACCATTATTGAAGGAATTACTTTTTATGAAGGGCTCACCGGCAAGATTTTAGTGGAAAAAGTCAACCCTTCCTGGCTCATTTATTCATCCGGGTTCAAGGTTTGCCGCTGGTGCGTTTTTACCAAAAGACTGATCGATGTCATTGTCTCCTTTTTCGGCCTGCTCGTTTCCCTGCCACTTACCCTTATCAGCGCCGCAATTATTAAAATTGAATCACCCGGGCCCGTTTTCTATACCCAGGAACGCGTGGGAGAAAAAGGGCAGGTCTTTAACGTGATAAAATTTCGTTCCATGCGCAGCGACGCGGAAAAGGACGGGCCGGTATGGGCCATGAAAAATGATACACGGGTTACCCGTTTTGGCGGGTTTATCCGCAAAGTGCGCATCGATGAAATTCCCCAGATGTGGAATGTTTTAAAGGGTGAAATGAGTTTTGTCGGGCCGCGGCCGGAGCGCCCCGTCTTTGTCGAGCAGCTCACCGCCTCTATTCCCTATTATTCCCTGCGGCACAGCGTCAAACCCGGGATAACCGGATGGGCGCAGATCTGTTATCCTTACGGTGCATCGGAGGAAGATGCGTTGCGCAAGCTTGAATATGATTTGTATTATATAAAAAATCTGACCATCTCCATGGATTTCTGGATAATTTTTCAAACCATAAAGACGGTTCTTTTTCAGAAAGGATCGAGATAAATTATTAATTTCAAGTTATAATAAAAAGATTGGAATTCCCCTCACCCTGACCCTCTCCCAAAGGGAGAGGGGACCGGCATGCATGTCCAGTCCGGCCTGGCCCTCTTGCAAGGAGAGGGGATGGCAAGGGTGTCCAGTTCGGCCTGACCCTCTTGCAAAGAGAGGGGACCGGCATGCATGTTCAGTCGGCTTGATCCTCTTGCAAGGAGAGGGGATCGGCATGCGTGTTCAGTCCGGCCTGACCCTCTTGCAAAGAGAGGGGATCGGCATGCGTGTTCAGTTTGGTACTTAATAATTTATAAAATATACGGAGTACGTTTATGTGCGGCATAGTCGGTTATGTAGGGCAGCGGAGAGTGGTGCCCATTCTTTTGGAAGGATTGAAAAGACTTGAATACAGAGGCTATGATTCCGCCGGTGTTGTGTATCTGGAGGATGGCGTTTTACAAAAGCATCGTTGTGAAGGCAAGCTGGCCAATCTGGAAGAAAAGATGGAGAAGGTGTCGACGGACAGCCGTATCGGTCTTGGTCATACCCGCTGGGCCACCCATGGCCCGCCGTCGGAAGCCAATGCCCATCCGCACAGTGACTGCAGCGGCGAACTGGTCGTTGTTCATAACGGCATCATTGAAAATTTCCAGACACTGCGCGAAAGATTGAAGGCAAAGGGGCATATTTTCACCTCCCAGACCGACACCGAGGTGGTTGCCCATCTCATTGAGGAATATCTGCGGGAAGATCTTGCCGAAGCTGTTCGGGAAGCGGCCAAAGAGCTGGAAGGTTCCTTTGCCCTCGGCGTTATGTGGAGCAGGCAGCCGGACAGAATCGTCGCCGCCCGCTATCAAAGCCCGCTGGTGCTGGGCGTGCTGGAAAACGGCGGCAGTTTCATGGCCTCTGATATCCCGGCGCTGCTGCCCTACACCAAGGACGTTATTTTCCTTGAAGACAATGAAATGGCGGTGCTGACCGCGGTCGGCGTTGAGGTGCGGCGGCTGGACAGCGGCGAGCCGGTGGAAAAAAAGATTCAGCATATTGTCTGGAATGCGGGGATGGCGGAAAAAGCAGGCTATCGGCATTTCATGCTGAAGGAGATTTTCGAACAACCACAAGCTATTTTAAACACCTTTCGCGGCAGGATCAATCCGGAAACCGGCGCGGTCAATCTCCCTGAAATCGGTTTGAGCCGCGAAGAGTTGCTGTCGATCCGGCGCATTTCACTGGTGGCCTGCGGCACCTCCTGGCATGCGGCACTGGTGGCCAAATACTGGCTGGAAAAATGGGTCGGGGTGCCGGTTGAGGTGGATATTGCCTCGGAATTCCGCTACCGCACATTGCTGCTTGGGCCTGATGTCATGGTGATTCCCATATCCCAGTCCGGCGAGACGGCCGATACCCTGGCAGGCTTGCGTTTGGCAAAGAAACTGGGCGCCCGGGTTATTGCCGTCTGCAATGTGGTGGGCAGCACCATCACCCGGGAATCGGACGGCACCATCTATACCCATGCGGGGCCGGAAATCGGTGTGGCCTCCACCAAGGCATTCACCTGCCAGTTGACCGCGCTTTTACTGTTGACCCTTTTTCTCGGCCAGGTGCGCCGGACAATAGATGGCGAAAACAGCAGAGAAATTGCCCGGTCCCTGCTTGAACTGCCGGGACTCATTGAAACGGAATTGCCGCGTCTTCAGCGGGAAATGTATGTTATCGCGGAAGAATTCGCCAACAGCCGTGATTTCCTTTATCTCGGGCGCGGCGCGAATTTCCCTATTGCCCTTGAGGGGGCCCTGAAGCTGAAAGAAATTTCCTATATCCACGCGGAAGGATATGCGGCAGGCGAGTTGAAGCATGGCCCCATTGCCCTGATAGACCGGGATATGCCTGTTCTGGCCCTGGCGCCGAAAGACGCCGTCTACGGGAAGCTTATTTCCAACGTGGAAGAGGTGAAAGCGCGCCATGGCAGGATGATCCTGGTGGGCAGCGCTTCCGACAACCAGCTTGATCGAATGAGTGATTTCGTGATCAGGGTGGCTGATGTCCATGAAGCGGTGACTCCCATTCTGTATACCATTCCCCTGCAGCTGCTTTCTTACGAAATTGCCAACTTGCGCGGCTGCGATGTTGACCAGCCGCGAAATCTGGCGAAAAGCGTCACTGTGGAATGATTTTGGATTGCGAATTGCGGATTGCGGATTTCTGATTGGGGATTGAAATTGACGGTATGAACCAAGATGAGATAAAAGCGCGGACGAAAGAGTTTGCAAAAAAGAGCGGCAGGGCATAAAAAAATAATTTGAAATTCTGGAATCAGAGTGAACATTAAATTTATCTCTCTCCGAGAGGGGTAGGTAATGGGTTCCGGGATTGAAGAGGAGAAAATTATATGAACGCGACTATCGCCGTTGTCGGTCTAGGCTATGTGGGGCTGCCGCTGGCAATTGCCTTTGGCAAAAAATATCAGACCGTCGGTTTTGATATTAAGGATGAGGCTATTGCCGCCTATAAAAAGGGGGTTGACCCGAACTGCGAAGTTTCAGCTGAAGATTTTCAACTCGCCAATCGTATCGAATTCACTTCGGATCCGGCCGCCATCGGCAAAGCTGATTTCGTCATAGTCGCAGTGCCGACGCCAATTGATAATGCCCGACAGCCGGATCTCTCGCCACTGACAGGGGCCAGCCGCAGTGTGGGCAAAAATATGAAAAAGGGGGCGGTGGTGGTCTTTGAATCCACCGTGTATCCAGGCGCCACGGAAGAAGAATGTGTCCCCATCCTGGAAAAGGAATCGGGCATGGAGTGGAAACGCGATTTTTTTGTCGGCTATTCACCGGAAAGGATCAATCCGGGCGACAAGGAACACACCCTGACTAAAATCGTTAAAGTGGTCTCTGGCGACACTCCTGAAACGTTGGAGAAAGTAACGGATCTTTATGGCGCAATTATCGAGGCCGGGGTCTATCCGGCGGCAAGCATCAAGGAAGCTGAGGCTGCCAAGGTTATCGAAAATACCCAGCGGGATCTTAATATTGCCCTGATGAATGAATTGGCTGTTATTTTTGACCATCTGGGCATCGACACGTTGAATGTCTTAAAGGCGGCGGGAACAAAATGGAATTTTCTTCCATTTCGTCCGGGGCTCGTGGGTGGTCACTGCATTGGTGTTGACCCATATTATCTGACCCATAAGGCGGAAACCGTCGGCTATCATCCCCAAGTCATTCTTGCCGGCCGCCGGATCAATGACGGCATGGGTAAGTTTATTGCGGAAAAAACAGTGAAACTCATGCTGGCCGCAGGCCTCAACCTCCAGCATGCCAAGGTGGGCATCTTGGGCCTGACTTTCAAGGAAAACTGTCCGGACCTGCGTAATTCCAAGGTCTTTGATATTATCAATGAGTTGCAGGCGTTCGGCATCAAACCCTTGGTTCATGATCCGCGGGCCGAGGCCAAGGACGCGCTGCGGCATTTTGGTGTCACCCTGTGTCGCTTGGAGGAAATGAAAGAGCTCGGCGCCTTGATATTCGCCGTGCCTCATCGGGAATATCTGGCGGAACCGCTTGAGTTCTTTACTGGTGCTTTGGGCAGGGACGGATGTCTTGTCGATGTGAAATCCTCCCTCGATATGGAAAAAATCAAACAGAACGGCATCCATTTCTGGAGGCTATAAGGAAAGTTGCGAAAATGAGTGCATACGAAAAATTACAACATCAATTAAAAGAAGAGCCGCGCCGCTGGCTTGTCACCGGCGTTGCCGGCTTTATCGGTTCCAACCTGCTGGAAACCCTGCTCAAACTTGATCAGCATGTCATCGGTCTGGATAATTTTTCCACCGGCTTTCGGCACAACCTTGATCAGGTTAAGGCGTTGGTTGGGCGGGAGCAATGGCAGCGCTTTCAGTTCGTCGACGGTGACATCAGAAATCTTGCCACCTGCCGGGATCTCTGCGGCCAAGTGGATTTTGTCCTCCATCAGGCGGCCCTGGGATCTGTCCCCCGCTCCATTGATGATCCGATTCTGACCAATGAAAACAACCTGACCGGTTTTCTCAACATGCTGGTCGCGGCCCGTGATGCCAAGGTAAAGCGGTTTGTCTATGCGGCGTCCAGCTCAACCTATGGCGATCATCCGGGCCTGCCCAAAGTTGAGGATCAGATCGGCAAACCCCTTTCCCCCTATGCCGTGACCAAGCTTGTCAATGAAATTTACGCGGATGTTTTTGCCCGGACTTACGGCTTCCAAACAATCGGTTTGCGCTATTTTAATATTTTCGGACGACGACAAGATCCGAACGGGGCGTATGCGGCGGTTATGCCGAAGTGGTTTGCCGCGGTCATCAGGGGAGAACAAACGTACATTTACGGAGATGGCGAGACCAGTCGCGATTTCTGCTATATTGATAACTGTGTGCAGGCCAATCTCTTGGCCGCTGCTTGCGAAAATCCCGAGGCTTTGAATCAGGTTTATAATGTTGCTTTTGGTGAAAGAACAACCTTGAATGAGCTGTTTCACATGATCGAGCAGCGGGTTCGCGCCATCCTTCCGGCGATTGCCCCAATGAGTCCGCAGTACCGAGATTTTCGTCCCGGCGATGTACGGCACTCCCTGGCTGACATAGGCAAGGCGGCAAAACTGCTTGGGTATAAACCGCAATTTTCGGTAAAAGAAGGGCTTGATCAAGCAGCCCAGTGGTATGTGGGCAGTTTGAAATGATCGCGGATTGAATTCTTCATAGTCATGGCATTTGTGTAATCTCGACGATATCGGAGATAAAAAAGGAACGCTGTGGAAATAAAAAAAATTCTTATCACCGGTGGTGCCGGTTTTATCGGCTTTTATCTGACCAAGCGGCTTCTTACTGAAGGGATGGAGGTTGTCGGCCTTGATAACCTCAATGACTATTACGATCCCGCCTTGAAAAAAGCCAGGCTTGAGCAGCTTGTCGGCATCCCTGGGTTTTCCTTTGTCGGAATTGACCTGGCTGATCGATCGGCTGTGGCCGCACTTTTTGCCGCTAATAAATTCGACGCGGTGGTCAATCTTGCCGCCCAGGCCGGCGTGCGCTATTCCCTTGAAAATCCGCACTCTTACGTGGACAGCAACGTGGTTGGTTTTGTCAACATCCTGGAAGGCTGCCGGCACGGCAAGGTGAAACATCTTGTCTTTGCCTCATCAAGTTCCGTCTACGGCGGCAATACGAAAATGCCGTTTTCGGTGCATGATAATGTTGATCATCCCGTCTCTCTTTATGCGGCAACCAAGAAATCAAATGAGCTGATGGCCCACACCTACAGTCACCTTTATGGCCTGCCGGCAACCGGATTGCGTTTTTTCACGGTGTATGGCCCGTGGGGCAGGCCGGATATGGCCTATTTCCTTTTCACCAAAGCCATTTTGGCGGGCAAACCGATCAATGTGTTCAATCACGGCAAAATGAAACGTGACTTTACCTATATCGATGATATCATCGAGGGTGTTGTTCGCGTCATCGGAAACGTCCCGCGGGAAAATGCCGGGTGGGACCGGGAAAACCCCGATCCGGCCACCAGTTATTGCCCCTACCGCATCTATAATATCGGCAACAACCAGCAGGAAGACCTGATGCACTTCATCGAGGTGCTGGAAAATTGCCTGGGCCGGAAGGCGCAAAAGGAATTCCTGCCCATGCAGAATGGGGATGTGCCGGCCACCTATGCCGATGTCGCTGATCTGGTCAGGGATGTGGGGTTTAAGCCGAGTACGACCATTGAAGAAGGATTGAGGAAGTTTGTTGATTGGTACAGGCAATACTACGGCGTTTGAGAAAGAGACAAAAATGAAAAATGAATTGCCGGCCCGTGAGCTGAACTATTGGGCCATTTTGTATGATGTCCCTGTAGAAACTCGCCGTTTCTGGTTGCGTCAGATACAAGAAGGCAAAAGACCAGTTGGACCAACAAGACCAGTTGGACCAATAAGACTAATAAGACAAAAAGAACAAAACAATGAACATAACAATGATAGGGACCGGCTATGTCGGTTTGGTTACCGGCGCATGTCTGGCGGAATTCGGCCACCGGGTGACATGCATGGACAAGGATGTCGCCAAAATTGATCGCTTGCGGCAAGGCGAGATCCCGATTTATGAGCCTGGCCTCGATGCCTTGGTGGCCAAGAATGTCAAAGACGGCCGTTTGTCTTTCACCGAGAATCTGGCGGAGAGCGTGTCAAAGGCACAGGCCGTCTTCATTGCGGTGGGAACACCGTCCTCGCGCCGTGGCGACGGATACGCTGATCTCACATACATTTATGAGGCGGCCAGGGATATTGCCCGGCATATAAAAAATTATACGGTTGTGGTGGACAAAAGCACGGTGCCGGTCGGCACTGCCCGCCAGGTGGCTCGGGTCATCAAGGAAGCAAATCCGGCAGCGCAATTTGATGTTGTGTCAAATCCGGAATTTCTGCGGGAAGGTGCGGCAATAAGCGATTTTATGCGGCCGGACCGGGTGGTTATCGGGGTGGAGTCGGAAAAGGCGACGGAGGTCATGAAAGAGGTTTATAATCCTCTCTATCTCATTTCCACCCCTTTTGTCGTTACCGGTCTCGAAACGGCGGAATTAATCAAGTATGCCTCAAATGCCTTTTTGGCGATGAAAATATCATTCATTAACGAAATGGCAAACGTCTGTGAAGCGGTGGGTGCCGATGTGGTGGATCTGGCCAAGGCCATCGGCCTTGATGGCCGGATAGGGCGCAAATTTTTGCATGCCGGACCAGGGTACGGCGGTTCCTGCTTCCCGAAGGACACCCTGGCCCTGCTGCGCATCGCCCAGGAAAACGGGGTGGCCGTGCGTTCCGTCGAGGCTGCGGTGGAAATCAATGCCGCGCAGAAGGCCCGGATGGTGAAAAAAATTCGTGAAGCGCTCGGTGGTTCCGAAGCGGGCAAGACAATCGGCGTTCTGGGTTTGACCTTCAAGCCGGAAACAGATGACCTGCGTGATGCCCCGGCCTTGACCATTCTGCCTCCGCTGTTTGAAAAAGGGGCGAAAATCCAGGCCCATGATCCGCAGGGAATGGCTGAAACGGCGAAGATGTTCCCTGGGTTCAGGTATGTCGGCAATGCCTATGAGGCATGCGACAATGCCGATGTCGTGGTGCTGTTTACTGAATGGAATCAGTACCGCGCCCTTGATCTTGAGGAAGTGAAATCCAGGATGAAATTACCTGTTTTCGTTGATCTGCGCAACGTGTATAATCCGCAAAAAATGAAAGAAGCCGGTTTTGCCTATTTTGGCGTCGGAAGAGGGTAGAGGGGGAAAGTCCCTTAAGTTATAGGTCGGGAACCCTTTACCGACAAGATAGTGTCGGCTGATGGAGTCGGTATTGACGGTGTTGAACCCTTTTGTGGTATAATAATCCCGCGGGAAATAGTTTAATTTTATATGAGTCCCACCTTATTTAAAAAGAAAGGGTACAGGTTTTTTTTCTTCTCAAGGGAAGAATCCAGAATGCATATTCATGTTGTGTCGGAAAATGGAGAAGCAAAATTCTGGCTTGAGCCGCAAATCGAACTCGCAAAAAATTACAGGTTCTCGAGATTAGAGTTAAAGGAAATTGAATCTCTCATTGAGGAATATAGTAATGATATCAGCGACGGATGGAAAAATCACTTCGGAAGTTGAGGTGACGCACATCTCTTCCCATGGTGTATGGCTTTTGGCGCAAGGAAGGGAGTTGTTTATGTCGTATGAGGAGTTTCCTTGGTTTAAAGATCTGTCAGTCCGAGCCATTATAAATGTGCAGGAACCTTCGCCCGGGCATTATTTCTGGCCGGAAGCTGATATCGATTTGACGCTGGAAATTATAGAGCATCCGGAGCGTTTTCCTTTGAAGGCCAGAATGTAGATAATGGACAGCCTGAACCTCGAACTCCTTAAAACCAAGGAAGAAATAGACCGCCTGGTCAGGAACTGGCGGGCATTGCTTGATGTGATGCCCGAGATGGTTGTTCTGGTCAGGGAGGATTGTATCATCGAATACATGAATCCCAGCGCTGTTGCCGTCTTTGGTAATTTGTCCGGCCGTGATTGCCGTCAGCATCTCTGCAATGCCGATGATCGCTGCCGGAAGTGCTGTCCTATTATCCTTTCCGTGAGTGAAAAACAAAAAACCGGGCTGGAAGAAACCCGCATAGGCGCGGTTGATGTTGAATACAGTTTTGCCCCTTTCCAGGGTTATCTCGGTGATCGGCTGGTAATGCTCGTCATGCGTGACATCACCAGCCGCAAGCAGCATGAACTGGAGTTGTTCAGTTTTCACAACAATATCGAAGAAATTCTCCAACAGAAGATAGCGGAGTTAAAGGAAAGCGAAAAGATCCAGCAAAATCTGTTTCGGGAAATTAACGTTCTCAAGCGCAAACTGCAGAACAAGGACAAGGCCGATGAAATGATCGGCTCCAGCCGGAAAATGCGGGAATTGCGGGAGATGATCGATCAGGTGGCCGGTTCGGACGCCACCATTATGATTACCGGCGAATCCGGCACCGGCAAGGAGCTGGTGGCCAATCTCATCAGGAAATGCAGCACCAGGGCCGACAAACCGTTCCTTAAGGTAAATTGCAATGCCATCAATGACAACCTGCTGGAAAGTGATCTGTTCGGCTATGAAAAAGGCGCTTTCACCGGTGCGGCGGGCCGTAAAAAAGGCAAGTTTGAAATTGTCGACGGCGGCACCATTTTTCTTGATGAAATAGGCGATATCAGCCCGAGAATGCAGGGCTCCCTGCTCCGCGTCCTGCAGAACGGCGAGGTCATCCGGGTGGGCGGCAATAGCCCGGTCAATGTCGATGTGCGGGTCATCGCCGCCACCCATGTCGATCTGGCCCAGGCCGTGCAGGACAACAAATTCCGCCTTGATCTTTACTATCGCCTCAATATCATCAATATCGGGATTCCGCCGCTGCGGGAAAGAAAAGAGGACATCGTCGATCTGGCGACCTATTTCGTCAAGCATTACCGCCAGGCTTTCAAAAAGGATGTGGATTTCCTGCCGGACAGCATCATCAACCGCCTGTTGCTCCACAGTTGGCCGGGAAATGTGCGCGAGCTGGAAAACGTTATCCAGCGCGCGGTTCTCATGTGCAAAAATTCCATTATCACCGAACAGGATCTGGTGTTCGACACCAAGGCATCCTCTTCCCGGCATAACGGCTCTATCGGCCAATATTTCGAGCAGATAGGGGATAAAGCGCTGAAAGACATTATCGGCGATTTGGAACGCGAGCTTATTTTCAATTGCCTGCAAAAGCATGACGGCAATGTCCAGCTTGCGGCAAACGACTTGCAAATCGGCAAGACCGGCTTGTATGACAAGATGAAGCGCTATAATATTTCCGCGAAAATGGCAAAGTAGCGAACGGGCTTCCCCTCTTCCCGTGCAAGGTGTAGCCTGTTTCGTTATTCTCGGGAACCCGTGCTCTTTGGCGGCACTTTTATTGCATGTATTTTAAGTATTTACTGGCGCAAAGCAATAATATGAGAGCATAAGGATGATTTTGAGATGAGCATTGACTCAAGGCAGCCCGCGAATAAACAATGCCCATACTGGGTAACTATCAGTCATGAGTGCAGGATGACCAAGGGCGGATTATATATCCCGATGCCGGAACATATAGACATGTTCTGTTCGTCGCCGAAATATACCCTGTGTCATCAGTACATTCGCGGCTGTGAGTTGCTGCAGGACACGGCAAAAAAATTCGGCTATATCGTGGATGGCGGCAGACGCCGGTTTCGCCGTGTCGATGACAGAACGCCTCTCCGGGTGTCGCTGTGTGATAAGGATCGTCGGCCTCTGGAGCTGCTTGATGAAAACGCGATCACCATTGATCTGAGTCTGGGCGGCATGCGGCTGCAAAGCAGTCGGGAGTTGCCGCGTGATTCCTTGATATGTTTTGAGTTTGACTCCGGTTTTACCGTTCCGGATCTGGCCGGAGTCGGCGAGGTGAAATGGTGCGAGCCCAAGAATGGTTCATCGCTGTTTCAGGCCGGGCTTGCCTTCAGTGATTTTCGTATGACCCAGGCCATCGGTTCGCATCTGGGGCTGCCGATGATGTAAGGGGCTCGATTAGTGTCGTCACGCATCATCCCGCGTTTCATTTGTAGGTCGGGAATCCTTTCCCGACAGGACGTGTCGGCATGGGGATGCCGACCTACAGGACTTATAGCAATAGTATGAAATATAATTTTGACTGGGATCCTGACAAAGAAAAATTAAACAAAGAAAAGCATGGCGTCAGTTTTGAGGATGCAGCCACAGTTTTTTGTGATCCCCAAGCCTTTACAATATTTGATCCGGACCATAGTCAATCGGAAAATAGATGGATAACTTTAGGCATCTCTCAAAAGGGGAAATTGCTGGTTACTTGCCATACATACAAAACAGAGAACGGGGAGGGCGTTATCCGAATTTTTTCCAGCAGAAAAGCAACAAAATCGGAAAAAAAGCAATATGGTGAAATGACATGAGAAAGGAATATGATTTTTCAAAAGGAGAGCGCGGAAAATTTTTCAATAAAGATGCAAAGTTGATGATACCCGTGTATCTCGATGATGAGATTTTGTCATTCGTGCAAGGGATTGCGAAAAAAAGAAAAACGGATATCACCTCTGTAGTCAATAAAATTCTACGTACAGACATGCAACTTGCTGAAGTGATTAAATGATTTTTTAAACTCTGCTGCGCTCAAGTGTCCTTCTGGTGGGGCTGGAAAGGCGGGCTGGTTGAATTGGTTCGATTAGTTTGTTCGTTGGGGCGGCATTCTTTGCCGCTTTTTTTTGTTGTAGAGGGCCACTTGACGGAATCTCTCTCTCCCCCGTCAAAGCGGGGAGAGGGTCGGGGTGAGGGTATTTCCCGCACCAGCCAATAAAAAAACCGTTACTTCCGAAAGAAGTAACGGTTTTTTTATTGATATCTGTGAACTCATTATGCTTTTTTGCGGCGGCGTGCTGCACCGGCAAGACCGGCAAGGCCGCTACCCATGAGCAGCATGGTGGCCGGCTCGGGAACCGGAGTGACGTCTGTTACGCCCACAACCATATCATCATAATCTTGATCCCCAAGGTCTAATAAATCTTCAAATGCCACAACGACATCGGAGCCCAAGAGTGCTCCTACTGAGTTGTCCGATGTGTCAAAAATCATTGCATGATCTTTATTGTCAGCGGTATTGAAATAAGTGTGTGAATAAAATATGCCGTCTGTCTGATTCGTGTCAAGATAGAAACCAAAATTAGTACCGATGTTTTTGGTAACACTGGTACTCTGGTTTGTAACTGTATTGTTAACAAGGTCAAATAACAGTGTTACAGATGTAAGAGGAGTTGCGCTTCCGTTAAAAAGCATTAAGTCTTCACCGATGGCGTACGTTCCGTCACCATTGTCTGTAAAACCGTAGATACCAAATTCGTTAGTTCCGGCATAGCCAGCCAACTCAAACATCAAGAATGCAGTTGCATCGTCAGTTGCGCCGTCAGTGTCGGAAAGGATTACTGACTGAGCGCCAGTATCAGTATAGCCTGCTGTTCCGTCAATACCAGTGATGTCGTATAAGTTACTCGGCAACGCCAGCGCGCTCCCAGCCATCAACAACGAGCCCGCGAAAGCGAGGGCCAAACCTTTTGCGATTGTCTTTTTCATCTTTTCTTCTCCTTTTAGTTCATTTGCAAATGAAACATGAATTTTAAGTCTAAATGCTTGTGTCTTTTGTATAGCATTTAGTGTGCCATTTTGAAATGTTTTTTTGGGGGAAATAAGGATGCGTTGTTTTCTGTCAGGATTTCGAGGGGATACCGTGGTCCGCACGGAAGAATTACGTGGGGAAAAGGGGGAAAACAAATCGCGAAAGGGAGAGGGGGAATGCATAAAACTGGTTTTTTTCCGGAAATGACAACGGAAGAGGAGAAGCGTCTCAATGATTTGTGTTGTAATATGTTGTTTTTTCATGATTTATCTGTGTTCCCAGGGGGGCTTGCATATGCGGCGGAAAATCCATTTTTCCGGAATCGGGCCGCGGCAAGGAGACGGGGGCAGTGTATCCGGAAGATGCTTGACAGGATGCACCATGGACATTTAAGATGAATGACCAGGTGTATTGCTGTTTAAATTCATAGTGGCGTGAATTCTGATTAATAATGAAACACATGGGAAGATACGGTGACTGGCTGCGTCAGGCGGAAAATGACCTTGAATGGGCGGAGCATTCCATGAAAGGAGGGTTTTTCTCACAGGTTTGCTTTATCTGCCAGCAGTGCGCTGAAAAGGCGTTGAAGGGCTATTGTCTGTTCAAGGGGTTTGATCAGATTCGCACCCATTCTCTTTTTCGCATCGTCAAGGATCTTGGGGAAAACGGGATGCTGGAGAAGCATGCCCGGCAGCTTGATATTTATTATATTTCCGCTCGTTACCCGGATGCCTTTCCAGATGGCGCGCCTTTTGATATTCTGACGGAAGAGCAGGGGGACCTGGCCCTGCGGGCGGCAAAGGAAATTCTTCAGGAGATCAAAAAACGGATTCAAAATTGCTAGGATGCGGTAAATTGGGGAATGCTGCAAAGACAATGAATTGCATCCATGAAACAGGCTAGCTCACTCGGCAAAAGCAGACCAAAGGTCTCGGTGCTTGATTTCACCTTTGATGAGATCAGGGAGTTTCTTGCGGCCGGTCTGAAAAACCGCAATGTGGAAAAGGCGTATATTGCCGGATCCGTGGCAAGCGGAGGAGCAGGCGCCTGGTCCGACATCGATCTGGTGGTTATCAAAAAGACGGCAACGCCTTTTCCTGAGCGCCCCTTTGAATTTGTCGGACTCTTTGATTTGGGAGTTCCTTTGGATATTCTTGTCTATACGCCGGAAGAGATTGCCCGGATGGATGCTAACCCGACTGCTTTCTGGCGTGATGTGCAGAAAAAGTGGGTCCGCATCGTATAAAACACAATCCGCGATCCGCATAACCGGTCCGGGCAATGATTATGAAGCTGATGTCGCCAAGCAACTTGCCTTTGCCAAGGCCTTGCTGCCCGTGCTCGATCAGTACCTGGCAGGGGAAGAAGTCGTCCATTAAACTTAAATAACTCAATACCAATGCCAATTTCCTTAACCCATCTCGGCGGTGAAACCAGCGTCACCGGTTCCTGCCATCTGCTGCAGGCGGCAGGACTCACCATCATGGTCGATTGCGGCGCGGCCCAGGGCGGGGATTCCTTCCTTCCCATGGAGCAATGGCCTGTTGCGCCTTCTCGGGTTGACTATCTTTTTCTCACCCACGCCCATATCGACCACATCGGCCGGTTGCCGGAGTTGATCCAAAACGGCTTTGCCGGTGAAATTATCTGCTCGCATCCGACGAAAGCGCTTCTGCAACCCATGCTGACCGACGCCATGGGCTTCGGCCGTCTTGATGAACGGGAAATAAAAAGGCTGGCCGGCCGTATCGACGAGCTTTCCTGGGGCTTTGAATACCAGCAGGAGTTCAAGCTGAAGAAGGGAGTGTCTTTCAAGCTGGGACGCGCCGGCCATATCCTTGGGTCGGCCTTTATCCGCTTTGTTGTTCCGGAGGTTGATGGAAAGGGCTTCGCCATCATCTTTTCCGGTGATCTGGGCAACAGGGACACCCCGATTATTCCCGATCCGGATCCGCCGGAAACGTGTGATCTGCTGATTCTTGAATCAACCTACGGCAACCGGCTCCATGAAAGCAGGAACGAGCGCATCGAAAGCCTTTCGACCAAGCTTGAACGGGCCCTGACGGATAACGGCAAGGTCTTTATCCCCGCCTTTGCCCTGGGCCGCACCCAGGAGATTCTCTTTGAGCTGGACCGGATATTTGCTGAGGAAAAATGGCGGGCAAGGAGGATTCCGGTGTTTGTCGATTCGCCGTTGGCCCTGGAAATCACCGATGTCTACTCCCGGCTTTCCCCTTTCTGGGACAGTGAGTCGAAGAAACATCTCGCCGCGGGTGACCATCCCTTTGATTTTTCCCGTCTTTACAGCGTCGAAACATATAAAGATCATAAAACCCTGCTGGGAATTCCCGGCCCGGCCATCATCATTGCCGGCAGCGGCATGTGCACCGGCGGCAGGATTATCGATCACCTCGAACAGGGCTTGCCGGATTCACGAAACGACATCTTTTTTGTCGGCTACCAGGCCAAGGGAACGCCGGGGCATGATATCGTCAGATACGGCGGCACGCCGGGCGGGTATGTCTTTCTGCATGGTGAAAAGGTCATCATCCGCGCCGGGGTCGAACATCTGACCGGCTATTCCGCCCATGCCGACCAGAAAGGTTTGCTCGACTGGGTGGAGTCAATGCCCGCAAAGCCGGCGAAAATCAAGCTTGTCCACGGAGATGAGGAGGCCAGGGCCGCCCTGGCGGATGCGCTGGGTAAACGGGGATATGCGGTTTCTTGATTTCCGTGCTTTTTTTCATCTCCTGCCGACCGAAAAGGCTAAGTGGGAAGTTTGTAGGTTGGGTTAAGCGCAGCGCAACCCAACAGAAATCTCAATTCGCATTGACCGGCTTGCTTTTCGGTGCACAGGCGGCTATAATGGGCTTAATTATGGTCAACCTGAATAGGAGTCAAACATGAAAACCCTTTCCCTCTCGGAAGCGAAGATGAAGTTGAGCGCCCTGGTGGAGGCGTTGCAGATCACCCACGAAGAGGTGGTCATCACCAAGAACGGCCAGCCTGCCGCGGTACTGGTCTGTCCGGAGGAATTCGAGGGATGGCGTGAGACTATTGCCGTGAAGAACGATACCGAGCTGATGGCGGAGATCAAGGGGGGGCTGGCCGCGCTCAAGAAGAAAAAGGCAAGGCTCTATACCCTGGACGAACTGTTCGGCTAACCAGGTGGACCATTATATCATACGGATGCCGGAGGAAGTGGCCGCGCTGGTGCGCGGCCTTCATCCTGAACTGAAAAAACGGTTCAAGGCAGCCTTTGCCATGCTGGTGGGTGACCCGCACTGCGGCAAGATGTTGCGCGAGGAGCTTGCCGGACTCCGTAGCCTGCGGGTCAAGAACATGCGGATTGTTTACCGTATTTCCGCCAAGGGAATTATCGAGGTGGTAGCTCTCGGCCCGCGCAAAAGCATCTATGAAGAGACCTTCCGCATCGTCAAGGCAAGTTTGTAGGTTGGGTTAAGCGCAGCGCAACCCAACAGAAACAAAAATCGATTCCGTCAATAAAATTTCGGGAAAAGATCGTCAATGCAATACCGACGGGCGAATATAAAGGGCGGAAGTTATTTTTTCACGGTTGTTACCCATCAACGGCGGAAGATTCTTTGTGAACCGGAAAACATCGATCTGCTGCGTGCCGTTTTCCGGGATGTGCTTGCCCGTCACCCTTTTACCATTGATGCCATGGTTGTGCTGCCGGATCATCTCCACTGCATCTGGACCCTGCCTGCGGGGGACAATGATTTTTCACGGCGCTGGCGATTAATAAAGGGGGCGTTTACCCGAAAATGCGATGGCAAACACAAAGGTGAAGCAAGTTTTTCCCGGCAGTCGAAAGGGGAGCAGGCGGTTTGGCAGCGGCGTTTCTGGGAGCATCTGATCCGTGATGAACAGGATTTTCATTATCACGCAGATTATATCCATTATAACCCGGTCAAGCATGGACTCGTCTCCAGCCCTTTGCATTGGCCCTATTCAAGTTTTGCAAAATTTGTGTCCGCAGGGGTGTACTCGGCCGATTGGGGGGCAGATGGTGAAATGAAATCCGGGAACCCGGTTGGCATGGAGTTCTGAAAGATGTTGGGTTTCACTTTGTTCAACCCAACCTACCTGCTGCGGGTCAAGAACATGCGGATTGTTTACCGCATTTCCGCCAAGGGAATTATCGAGGTGGTGGCTCCCGGCCTGCGCAAAACCATCTATGAAGAGTTGTAGGTTGGGTTTCACTTTGTTCAACCCAACCTACTGCGGGTCAAGAACATGCGGATTGTTTACCGCATTTCCGCCAAGGGAATCATCGAGGTGGTGGCTCCCGGCCTGCGCAAAACCATCTATGAAGAGTTTGTAGGTTGGGTTAAGCGCAGCGCAACCCAACAGAAATCTGCGGGTCAAGAACATGCGGATTGTTTACCGCATTTCCGCCAAGGGAATCATCGAGGTGGTGGCTCCCGGCCTGCGCAAAACCATCTGTGAAGAGTTTGCAGGTTGGGTTAAGCGCAGCGCAACCCAACAGAAATCTTGAGCGATATGGTTATTCAAATTATTGTTGACGCGCGACATTAACGTATGCCATTATGATGTCACTCTTTTGTGTCGTTCCTGCCGTTGCCGGCCGGGGGAAACCATGCAACGAAGCCATCAAGGGGAACTTTCATGTCGCGTAGTGTGCCTGCTGAAGAATTAGAGCTGATCGAACGGGTAATTTCAGAGCATCCCGAGGGTATCGGCATCTCAGCCCTGGAAGAGGCCCTCCACCGCCGCCTGCCGAAAATGCTCAACCGTCGTACCTTGCAGCGCCGCCTGGAACGCCTCATGGTGGATGCACGCATCACGACCGAAGGCGAAAGCATCGCTCTGGTTTACAAGCGCGCCCCAAACGAATTGCGCGGCAGACGAGACCGCACGGCAAAAGGGGCAGGTCGTGTCGAGACTGAACCATATATCCCGGTTTCGCGAGAAGGCGGCATCATTTGCGATCTCATCCGGCGTCCCCTGATGCAACGGCAGCCTGTCGGGTATCAGCGGACGTTCCTTGAGGACTACGAGCCAGGCGTTACCTTCTATCTCCCCGAGTCACTGCGGGCCGACCTCCATGCCATGGGCAGTACCTCGCCTGACCAACGGCCGGCAGGAACCTATGCCCGGGAACTCCTGAATCGTTTACTGGTTGATCTCTCCTGGGCCTCGTCCAGGTTGGAGGGCAACACTTACAGCCGTCTCGATACCAAAAATCTGATCGAGTTTGGACAGGCGGCGGCAGGCAAGGATATTCAGGAAACCCAGATGATCCTGAATCACAAGGCAGCCATCGAAATGCTTATCGAAGAGGTCGATCAGGTTGGGTTCAATCCCTTCACCTTCCTCAACCTGCACGCCCTGTTGTCGGAAAACCTGCTCCACGATGAAGACGCCTGCGGGCGCTTACGTCGCCGGCCGGTAGACATCGCGGGCTCGGTCTTCCACCCGTTGGCCATGCCCCAAGTTCTGGAGGACTGCTTCCGTTTGCTGCTCGCGAAGGGTGCTGCCATCCCCGACCCCTTTGAGCAAGCCTTTTTCGTGATGGTCCAGTTGCCGTATCTCCAGCCATTCGAGGATGTCAACAAGCGGGTCTCCCGCTTGGGGGCCAACATTCCGCTCTTTCGCCACAACCTCTGTCCGCTGTCTTTCGTCGATGTGCCGGAACAGGCATATGTGGACGGCACTTTAGGCGTCTATGAGCTCAACCAGGTTGACCTGTTGCGCGATGTCTTTGTTTGGGCTTATGAGCGTTCCTGTCAGCGCTATCTCGCCATCACCCAGACCATGGCTGAGCCTGATCCTTTACGCATCCGCTACCGGGAGACCTTGATCGATGCCGTGCAGTCTATTGTTCGAGAAAGTAAGGAGCCTTCCGCTCAGAATGTTCACCAACTGGCCGATCAGTTGGTGCCGGGCAGTGACTCCGCCATGTTTGCCAAGATGGTGCAGGATGCCTTGCAGCGCTTGCATGAGGGCAATGTGGCCATGTATCGGCTGAAGTTGTCCGAGTTTGATGCCTGGAAGCTGGTGCGGGATCGGCAGTAAACGAAGAAATGCCCGTATAAGCTGGAAGAAAGAATTAAGCGCTTATTCATGCGGTGGAGAGTTTGTAGGTTGGGTTAAGCGCAGCGCAACCCAACAGAAATCTGCGGGTCAAGAACATGCGGATTGTTTACCGCATTTCCGCTAAGGGAATCATCGAGGGGGTGGCCCTCGGCCCGCGCAAAACCATCTACGAAGAGACCTTCCGCATCGTCAAGGCAAGTTTGTAGGTTGGGTTAAGCGCAGCGCAACCCAACAGAAATCTAATAATTGGTATATATTGTGAAGTGGGTAGTAGAATTCACCTGAAGGGCGCGGAAGCAGAAGGAGAAGCTGCCCGTCAAGGTGCGCGAAATCCTGTTTCAGTTGGTTCGTGATATCGAGGCAAGAGGGCCAATACGCGGAGACTGGCCGAATTACTCCAAATTGTCCAACTCGGAGCATCATTGCCATTTGAAGAAGGGGAAACCAACCTATGATGTGGCCGTATGGCGGGAATGCAAAGGGGAAATTTGTTTGGTGGAGGTGGTTTATGCCGGAACCCATGAGAAAGCACCATATTGATAAAGACTATGTGACGATTCGTGTGCGGGTTCATCGCAGTAATGCGGCAAAGGTGAGAGAGTATGCTAAGGCGATCGACGAGGCGGAAGAGCGTACCTATACCATCGCCGAAGTATTCCCAGAGTATGCGGGAAAAGAGCAGCAGATTGCGCTGCGTGGTTATCGACACCGGGAAAACCTTACACAACGGCAATTATCGGAATTGACAGGTATCCCCCAACGGCATATTTCGGAGATGGAAAACGGGAAGCGTCCCATCGGCAAAGAGGTGGCCAAAAGACTGGCAGATGCTCTTCGTGCTGATTATCGCATGTTTTTGTGAGAAAGAGGCAAATACGGCATCGGAGACCGCAGGGTGTGGTTATGTTCGATGTCATGCAATAGCGGATTTGGGATTTGGGATTTCGGAATGCGGAGAAAACCAATCCAACCAACCCGACCAATCAGACCAATTAGACCAAACAACAAATTGAACCAGCCAACCAACTACCTCACCATTGATGTTGAAGACTATTTTCAGGTTGCGGCATTCGAAAAAGTAATTTCTCCCCGAGAATGGGGAGGGTGCGATTTGCGGGTGGAAAACAACACCGGGAATATTTTAAATCTGCTGGCTGCCCATAATGTCAAAGCCACATTTTTTATTGTCGGCTGGATTGCCGAACGCTGTCCGGCGCTGGTAAAAGAAATTGTCCGGCATGGGCACGAAATAGGCTGCCACAGCTATCTGCACAGAAAAATTTATGATCTTTCGCCCGCTGAATTCAGGGAAGACACCCGGCGGGCCAAGGATATTCTTGAAGAAATAACAGGCAAGGCGGTCGTCGGCTACCGCGCCCCCAGTTATTCGATAACAAAAAAATCGCTTTGGGCCTTGGATATTCTGGAGGAACTCGGCTTCAAATACGATTCAAGCATCTTTCCCATTTATCATGACAACTACGGTATTCCGGACGCCCCCCGTTTCGAATATAAATTGCCAAACCATGACATGATGGAATATCCTATTTCCACGTCGCTTTTCCTGGGAAGAAAAATTCCTGTGGCCGGCGGCGGCTATTTCCGCCTGTTCCCTTACTGGTTTACGAAAATGGCCCTGAAAAAAATTAATAGCGACGAGCGCAAGCCCTTTGTTTTTTATCTCCATCCCTGGGAAATCGATCCGAGCCAGCCCCGCTTCAACCATGCCGGGAAATTGTCGAAATTCCGGCATTACAACAACCTGCACAAAACCAGGCAGAGGCTGGAAAGATTGCTCAACGATTTTGTTTTTGGACCGATGGGAGTGACTGGTTGATTGACACAGTTGAGGAAGTTTAACGAAAAACAAAAAAATGAAGAGGAGAGCATAAAAGAGATAATTGCAACTACAGCCCGTTTTTTTTGTGTTCCTTAAGCTCAACATCGGCTTGAGCGAATTATGTTGGAATACTTGATTATTAACCGGATGAACATTAAAAGAGTCGCTGGGAAATCACCATGCAATTAAAGCCTTCGTTTCGCTTAACTATCATACTGCTCTTGTTCGGTCTTACATACCTGGCGATACACCTTAGCCAAGCGGTCAGAGATGTTCCCATTCTAAAACCTCTATCTCAGTTCCCCACGCAAATAGGAGAATGGAAGGTTGTCAGTTCAAAGACGCTGTCGCAGCCAACAATCGATATGCTGGGTGTAAACGATTACATCGAGTACAATTATGCTTCTGGAAATGGAACAGTTGTGAATTTATATGTAAGTTACTTTTCTTCCATTGGCGTAACCGGCGGATACCATTCACCGCGCAACTGCCTTCCTGGGGGTGGCTGGGGAATTGCTGAGCTCTCAACTGTCCGGTTGCAGCCTCAATCCGCTCCATCATCCATCATAAATTCCATGATTATCCAGAACGGTGCTGACCGGCAAATAACGTTGTATTGGTTTCAAAATCGAGGCAGAATAATTTATTCCGAGTACTGGGATAAAATCTATACAGTTCTGGATGCCCTCTTCAAGCAGCGCCGGGATGGCTCGTTTATTCGTATCATGGCGCCGACCAGGGAAGAGAATATCCGGGAAACTGAAGAGCTTGTGAAAAAGTTTGCGGAAGATGTCATGGTTACACTTCAGGATTACCTGCCGGGGAAAGAAATATGACGAAGCCTTTTCAGATGAATGCAACACACGGAAAATTGGGTGTGCAGGCAATTATTTTTTTTGCGGCGTTTGCTTTCCTCTACTATCCTTTTATCCTGACAATGATAGCAGACTGGGAGGTTAACGATAATTACTCGCACGGTTATTTCATTCCGTTTATATCCGCATATCTTATTTATGAAATGCGAGATGAACTTAAGAAGGGGCGTATCCTCCCGACAAATTGGGGCTTTGTCCTGATAATCATCGGCCTCATGCAACTTGTTGTTGCGAAAATAGGTTCCGAATATTTCCTGCAAAGAACTTCAATGATTGTTGTCCTTTTTGGGGCAGCTCTTTTTTTGGCAGGGAAAGAATTTGCAAAAAAGATTTGGTTTCCTCTTGTCTATCTTTTTTTTATGATTCCTGTTCCCGCTATTATCTGGAACAAATTTGCCTTTCCGATGCAGCTCTTTGCATCCGCAATTACTGAAAAGGTGATCCTTGCCTTGGGAATCCCTATTTTCCGTGAGGGGAATGTTTTGCATCTCGCTCAAACAACTCTCGAAGTAGTTGATGCCTGCTCGGGGCTGCGGTCACTTGTGACTATGTTCGCGCTGAGTGCGGTTCTTGCCTATATGGCAAAAGGAACCGTCATAAAAAAATGGCTTCTTTTTCTTGCTGCTGCACCGATTGCTGTACTGGCTAATATCATCCGATTAACGGGTACTGCGGCCCTTGCGCACAGGTTCGGCGAAGGAGTGGCACAGGGGTTTCTTCACGATTTTTCCGGGTGGCTTGTTTTTGTTTTGGGGTTGATGATATTAATAGGGTTCAAATCACTGCTTGAAAATAAGAGTAATCAAAATAAGTAGGAATTTTCTTAATTAGCTATGCTGCTGCAACTCTTTTGTATCATTATCCTTTTTTTGTTGTCAGTCGTTTGTCTCTATTACTGGTTTTTACTTTTCGCCTCTTTTTCCCGGGCAAAGGATGAAACGATAAAGGGTAATAAAAAAATTACATTTGCCATTGTCATTCCTGCGCATAATGAAGAGGATGTCATTGCAGCAACCCTTTCCTCTTGTAAAGGCTTGGAATACCCTGCTGATAAATATCAAATTTTTGTCGTTGCCGATAATTGCACGGATAAAACTGCGGATATGGCGAGGAAACACGACGTTGCAGTTTTTGAAAGATTTGATGACAGCAATAAAGGAAAGGGCTTTGCCTTGGCTTGGGCTTTTGACCGTATTCTTCAGGAAGATTTTGATGTAATACTTGTAGTTGATGCGGACTGTCTGCTGGATGCGGGGACTTTGGCGGAACTTACCGTCGTTTTAGCTCAAGGCGATGAGGTTATACAGATAAATTATTGTGTTGGAAACCCTGATGAATCACCGATGAGTTATGCCCTCGCGGTGGGGAATTTCATTGAGAACGAATTATTTTATGCCCCTAAATCACAGCTTGGCATGGCGGTGATTCTTCGCGGAACCGGAATGGCCATCAAGGCGGATGTTTTGCGCAAGTATCCATGGGATGCTCATTCGATCGTAGAAGATATTGAATACAGCTTGTCTCTGATCAAGGCGAACTATGCAATAAAATTTTTAAAAAAAGTTCGGGTAATTTCTCCTTTTCCGGTAACGCATGAACAGCTCAAAGTGCAGAGAACCCGTTGGGCCAGCGGCAACCTGAGTTTTGGTAAAAAAGAAGCTTTCAACCTGATACTGGAGGGGGTAAAAAACAGAAATATGGCCGTAGCTGATGCGGGTTGGTCTTTCCTTGTTTTGAGTAAACCTCTTCTTCTTTTGGGGCTATGCGCGGCAGTGTTGGTATCTATTGCATGTGTTTTTTTTGCACCCGGAGATTTTTCAACTTTTCTGTTGATTTTCGCGCTTGTTGTAACGTTTTTGTATATTGCCTATTTCGTGGTTGGTATATACCGGTTTGGTTTATCCTGGCGCAGATTTTTTTACTTAATGCAAGTCCCGGTTACGGTTATTAACCTGATGTTTGTTTCCATGCTTGGATTAATCGGGTTTAAAAAGGATGATTGGGCCCGCACGCCACGCTCATAATGATTTTTCGAACAATTACAATGACGATAAAGATTTGCCACCTTATAGCCACCAATTTTTATGGAGGACCGGAGAAACAAATAGTTGAACATCTTCAGCGTTTGGATCCCGAACAGTTTTATGGCATTGTCGCCTCTTTCATGGAAGGCGAACAAAATGAAATTCTTGAAAAGGCTGCGGTTGTCGGCATTACAACTCAAGCCATCCCCATGGCTGGTCCGATTGACTTCAAGGCTTTATCCATACTGGATAGTTTTATCAAAAAAAATAAAATAGATATTCTCTGCGTTCACGGTTATAAGGCGACTGTCATGGGGTGGCTTTGCGGGCGGAAAAATAAAATCTCTGTTCTTGCCTTTTCGCGGGGTTATACTGCGGAAAACAAAAAAGTCGCCTTTTATGAATGGCTTGACAGGCAGGTTTTAAAAAGAGTTGACGGTATTATATCGGTTTCCGAAGGACAAAGGCAGAAACTTGCCTCTTTTGGAGTAGATGGGAGACGAAGTTGGGTTGTGCACAATGCTGTTGTTGTCCCGCCGAGGGATGATGCACAGGTTGAAGCTGCGAAACAGGCAATACATTCCCGGTTCGATATTCCCTCTGACGCGAAGATAGTCGTCGCGGCCGGCCGCCTGAGCCCAGAGAAAGGCCATCGTTTCCTGGTTGATGCCGTGGCGAGATTGAATCAGGAAGGCAATGAGGCTGTTTTTATTTTTTGCGGTGATGGCCCCTGTTATACTGCCCTTATTGAGCAGGCGAAAAAGCTTGGCGTTTACGGTAAATGCCGCTTCCCTGGGTTTCAGAGGAATATTCAGGAGTTTTTTCTGGCCATGGATCTTATGGTTCTGCCCTCTTTAACAGAGGGGCTTCCCAATGTCATACTTGAATCGTTTGCCTTGGCAAAACCTGTTCTGGCGACCAGTGTAGGAGGTGTTCCAGAGCTTGTTGTTGACGGAGAAAACGGATATTTGGTGGACAAAGAACGTTCTGATTTGCTGGCCAATGCCATTGCAAAAAGTCTGGATGATCCGGAAAAAATGCGCGTTATGGGTGAGGCCGGATACAATCGGGTCAGGGCTGAATTTAGTTTTGGGGAACAATCAATTAATCTCCAGGGTATTTATCGAACTTTGTTGTCCATATGAAAAAAACTGCATTGCCGGATAAGGCAAATTTTCCTGTCGTTACTGTTGTTATGCCTGTGTATAATGAGGCACGTTTTATCGAAGGAACATTGCGGCAGCTTCTTACCCAGGAGTATCCAGCGGACCGTTTGGAAATCATTGTAGTTGATGGAATGTCCCAAGATGCCACCAGGGAAATTGTCCAGCGTATGGCCCGCGAACATTCGCAAATAAAATTGCTGGAAAATCCAAAGAAACGATCAAGCGCAGGGCGTAATATTGGCTTTAAAGCCGGTTCCGGGGAATATTTTGTGGTCATTGACGGGCATTGTTTTCTGCCGAATAATCAGTTAATTCGAAATATTGCGGATTGTTTTGAAAAATCCGGGGCTGACTGCCTCGGCAGGCCGCAACCACTGGACCCTCCCGGTCTCACAGATTTTCAAAAAGCTGTAGCGCTTGCCAGGGCTTCACGAATAGGGCACGGTGGCGATTCATTCATATACAGTGATTATGAGGGTTTTGTCAGCCCAACCAGCAATGGTGCGGCTTATCGAAGAAATGTTTTTGAGAAAGTTGGCTATGTTGATGAAACATTTGATGCCTGTGAGGATGTGGAGTTTAACTACCGGGTCGAAAAGGCGGGCTTGACTTGCTACACGGCGCCATCCCTTGCCGTGCAATATTATCCTCGGGAATCTTTAAGCGCTCTATTCCGGCAATTATGCCGCTATGGGCAGGGGAGAAGGCGTTTTGTTCGTAAGCACCCTGAAGCGCTAACTTTCAACCAACTTGTGCCTTTATTTTTTGTTCTTGGATTGGCTGCCATTATAATGGTTTTCGTGGGAGTCTTTATAACGGATACTGCGAATGTTTTAGCAGGCGTGTTTATTTTTCCGTATTTACTTTATGCTGGGTTAATTCTTTATTTTAGCGCTGATATTTCCGTGAGAAACGGATGGCAATATAAATTTATTCTTCCGTTGATTTTTTTTGGGATTCATTTTTCGTTGGGGTGGGGGTTCTTAAAAGAAATATTTATTTTTAGAGATTTCGAATGAAACTTCTCAAGACCCATGGATCAACGTATGATTAAAATTGCCTTCGTTATCGATACAATTGAATCACCGACAGCAGGGACGGAGAAGCAGTTGCTGCTGCTCATACGTAATTTGGATAGACGTAAATTTTTACCATATCTTTGTGTCCTTCGATCTTCCCCTTGGCTCAAGGAAACATTTAAAGACTGCCCCCTAATTGATCTTGAATTTGGGGCACTAAGATGTTTCCGTTCCGTCATGCAACTTCTCAAATTTGTACGATATTTGAAGCAGGAAAGAATCGATATTGTCCAGACCTATTTCGTGGATGCGAACAAAATTGGTGTGGTTGCTGGTTGTTTGGCTGGTGTAAAGTCTGTTATCTCCTCAAGAAGAAATCAGGGTTATTGGATTGGTCTTTTGGAACTCCTTCAACTTCGTTTTTTGAATTGCTTGACAACCCATTTCATTGCGAATTCCCATAGCACAAAGCAGTGGGCTATGAAACGAGAAGGAATTCCAGGGCAAAAAATTTCCGTAATTCTGAATGGGATTGAGTTAGAATACTATGATTTGTCCCGTAAGGCGAAGGTCAATCTCCGCAAGGAATATAATACCCCAGATTGTGCTCGACTTGTTTGCATCGTGGCAAACCTCAGGCCTGTTAAGGGCCATGAAATTTTCCTGCGAGCAGCCAGAATAGTTGCGGACCAGATATCATCAGTTTATTTCGTAATTATCGGGGAGGGCCAAGAGCGTAAACGGCTTGAACGGTTGGCCTCCGAATTGTCATTATCGAAATATGTTTTCTTTCTTGGGAAGAGAGAGGATGTTGCCGATCTTCTCTTGGATATGGATGTGGGTGTCCTGGCTTCACATTCGGAGAGTTTTTCTAATGCGTTAGTTGAATATCTGGCATGCGGACTGCCTGTTGTTGTCACAGATGTTGGAGGTGCGAGAGAGGCCGTTCAAGGCGGAGTCAATGGATTTGTAATTTCCCTTGATAGTGCAAGCGAAGGGCTTGCTAGAGGCATTCTTGGAGCTCTACGAATGAATCATGAGTCGGTTTCCGCACTAAACAGAAAGATTGTCCAAGAGCTTTTTGCAAAAGAGTCGATGGTTGCGGCCTATCAAAATCTTTACCATAAGCTGGTAGGAGACCACGGGTGAAAGAGTTATTGAAAAAAATATTACAGCTCCTTGCTCTCATTTGCACATTCCCGCTGGCCATGATTTTTCGACTATCGCAATCGTCTTCACTATTTGCTGGCCAGGCTCAATTATTGGCGCTGGTTCCTGGCAAGGCAGGCAGTTATCTTCGTGTGGCATATTATTGTCAGACTCTAAAACGCTGTTCCTCCCATGGATATATTGGGTTCGGCACTTTTTTTTCTCAATCGGAGGCTGAACTGGGATTAGGTTATTACATAGGGAGTTACTGTATTCTTGGTAAGGCGGTTCTTGAGAATCATGTCACCATTGGTAGCGGAGTCAATATCCTAAGCGGGAAGCATCAACACGGTTATGCGCAAATAGGTGTGCCTATTCAAGAACAATCTGGGGAATTCATTAAAGTCCGCATTGGGGAAAATTGCTGGATAGGTAATGGGGCAATAATTATGGCTGACTTAGGTCTCCAAAATGTCATTGCGGCAGGAAGTGTGGTTACGTCGAGAACAGAAGATTTTTCTCTCATGGCAGGAAATCCTGCAAAATTAGCCAAAAAAATTTTTTAAGTCCTTTTCAAATTTTGATCTTCATGCTGCTTATGTTGGTAGTCTTCCTTTAATCCGTGACGGAGTTGCAGCAAAAGATCGTCTTGAACAAGAAGGCCATGGTTATTTATAGATAATCCTGAATCAGTGCCTGCACAAGCAGCTATCAAGGGAATAAAATGACTACAACTCTAGACAATAGATTATATTTATTTGTCATACTCACACTAGTTGCACTTTTGCTTATCGCAGTTCCAGTATTTAAAATCATACGATGGAAAATGTATATCTGGCTCCCCGATTATATACGTCAGGTCTTGGAACGCCCTGAACAGGTGTCTGGAGTAAAACATATACTGTTTCTTTTCGTAGATCATTATGAGCCGGGGTGGGAAAATGGGGAAGAAAAAAATAAAAATTGGCTGGCAAATTACCGAAGCCTAGCGGATCGTCATAGCGATAGCTACGGAAGAAAACCACAACATACGTGGTTTTTTGCCTATGATCAGCGAAATGATACGATAATGGCCGCTTTAAGCTCCTTTACCAGAGAGGACTACGGAGAAATTGAATTCCATTGGCATCATGGAAATGACACAAATGCAACATTTCCCGAAAAACTTGAAAAAGCTGTGCAGTGGTTCAACACTTATGGCGTTATGATCTCTCGTGAAGGCTGCGTAAATTTTGGATTTATCCATGGGAATTGGGCACTGGACAATTCTGGAAAAATTGAACATTGCGGTGTTAGTAGAGAACTGGAAATTCTCAAAAAGGCAGGCTGTTACGCAGATTTCACCTTTCCGAGCTTTGGGAATAAATCGCAGCCGGCAAAAATAAACAGCATATATTATGCTGAGGAGGACGATGAAAATAAATCATACAATTCTGGAGTTGACGTGCAGGTTGGTAGCTCAAACAAGAGAGACCTTATGATTTTCCAAGGCCCTCTCACCTTAAAAGATTATGGGGCTGTCGAATCAAGGCTCACACCTGATTCTAAAAAAATAGATAGTTGGATTAATGCCAATATTCATGTTAAAGGCCGCCCCGAATGGATATTCGTGAAAGTGTATACGCATGGCATCCAAAGCCGAAAAACAATATTTAGTGATGTGGTTGATGATATGTTTTCCTATTTAGAAAAAAAATATTCTCAAGGTGAATACCGACTACATTATGTAACCGCGAGAGAAGCTTACAACATTGTCAGGGCGGCAGAAGACGGCAAAACTGGAGATCCAAATGATTTTTTGAATTATGAAATTTCACCTCCTCGTAACAAAGAATAGCCTGTTCGTCTAAACTGCCCTGAACTTGGAATTGATGCACCTGATCGACGAGCAGTATCTCGAAACGCTTTGGTGCGGAGCCCGACAGATGTCCCGGCATCTGCGTCGTCGGGCTATGGGGTGAATCGCAAACGAATCGGACGCCCCTGATGCGGCAGATGGGTCTCTCGGCCATTTACCAGAAGCCGAACACCCCGAAACCACATCCGTTGCACAAGATTTATCCTTACCTTGTTGCGCGGCATGACGATCAACAGGGCCAATCAGGTCTGGTGTGTTGATATTAGCTATGTCCCGATGCGGCTGGGTTTTCTGTATATGGTAGCGATTATGAATTGGTCCAGTCGCAAAGTTTTGTCCTGGCGGTTATCCCACACCATGGACTCCGATTTCTGCGTGGCCGCACTTGAAGAGGCCCTGGCTCGCTATGGCAAACCAGAAATTTTCAATACCGATCAGGGCAACCAGTTTACCAGCGAGGATTTTACCGATGCGCTCAAAGACGCGGACATCCGCATCTCCATGGATGGTAAAGGACGCTGGATAGATAATTTTATGATCGAAAGGCTATGGCGCTCACTGAAGTACGAATGTATTTATCTCCATGCTTTTGAAACCGGAAGCGAGGTACGACAAGGCCTCAATCGCTGGATTAATTTTTATAACACACGGCGTCCTAATTCCGACCTTGACGACAGAACTCTGGATGAGGGCATATTGGCAAAAAGACCGACCCGGCTACAAAGGCCAGGTTATCAAATTGGCGGCTTAAACATGACGGCTTTCCACCTTATTTTAGCCGCTAACCTATTCTAATAACCGGTGCCACCTCTGTAGAAACTATAAATTCTTTAAGAAAATGATACTAACTCTACTGGATCAGTACGAAAAAAAAAAAATAGTCAATAGCCATGGCCCTAAATATCCTCCTATTTTTATTGTGGGACCACCTCGGTCTGGCACCACACTGATATATCTCGTATTGACTCGGGCCTTAAAACTTTCATATTTTTGTAATGTGGTTGACAAATTTCCAGAGAATCCATGTCTCGTTTCACTCATTGCTTCAAAATTGAAACCGTTCATTCCTAAGCATTCTTTGAAAAACAATTATGGTGAAACGCTTGGCTGGAATGCTCCAAGCCAAGGCCGACACATATGGTGCAGATGGTTTCCACCAGATCAAAGCTATGTCAGCGAAGGCCATCTGTCTGATTGGCAATTAAAAGAAATGCAAGGAACAATAGCACATGTTGAAGCCTACTTTGGCGCTCCTTTTATCAATAAATCGCAAGGACATTGTGTGCGAATCTTGGCTCTCAGAAAGGCTTTCCCTGATATGGTGCTTATTCGAGTTCACCGAAACCACCTCTTGACCGCCCAATCAGTTTTATTGGGGAGGGAAAGGGTATTTGGCACTACCGGTCATTGGTTCTCTGTTAAGCCAAAGGAATTCGAACAGATAAAAAACAGTACTCCAATCAAACAGGTTTGCGAACAAATTTACTATTTGGAAAAAAACATGGATTGTGACATTGGAAATTGCAAAAACCTGCCAGTCTTTAACATCAACTATGAGGTCTTTTGCAAAAAAACCCAAGAGATAGTTTCTGGTTTTTGTGATTTTTACAAAAAACAGAAAGGAGTATCACTTGAGCAAGTCAACGCGGTTCCAGAATCTTTTGAGGTTTCCAATTCAATTCGCCTGAATGAATCTGATTTAAATGAATTATCCCATTATTTGCGGTCGTTGTGGGCTGGTAATCCCCCCGAAAAATAGAGGTGTTAAAAAGTAGAATTTTCTCGTAACCCTCTGTGTCAATGTAAGTGAGACACCTGCCCATTGAAAAATTAGTGTAGGGCGGGTAGGAGATCATGATTGCAATTAAACACAAAAACCACTTACAACTCAAAGCAACCAACACATGCGCTGGCTCCATTAACTCGATCACCAGGTGGCGCCATTAAGGCGATCTTGAAATGGCTCCATATAGGCGGTCTGGAAAATTTGGACAGGCTGTTAAGTGAAAATGTTGCTCCAATCTGTTAAATTCACCAAAAACAGAAAGGAGTAAAAACATGACAAAGAGACCACGACGAAATCATTCCTCTGCATTCAAGGCAAAAGTTGCCATTGAAGCGGTCAGGGGAGAACAGACACTGGCCGAGCTCGCTCAGCGGTTTGATGTTCATCCCAACCAGATAACTGACTGGAAAAAGCAACTTCTTGAAAATGCAGACGAAATATTTGAAAAAAACAGCAACGTGAAGCAAGGGCCAGGTGAAGTTGAGTTACATGCAAAAATCGGCCAGCTCACCATGGAAAACGATTTTTTATCCAAAGCGCTCGGGCGCATCAACGTTCCGAGCGCAAAACGATGATCTCTACGAATCACGCCTTGCCAGTAACCAGACAGTGCAAGATTCTTGATTTATCTCGATCAAGCCTGTATTACCAACCAGTACCGTGCAGTGAGCACGAGCTGAACATCATGTCGCTGATTGACGAAATCCACCTGCGGTATCCTTTCTATGGAAGCCGCCGGATCAGTGACAAACTGCTGGATAACGGATTTCATGTCAGCCGTGGCCGGACCAGCAACCTCATGAAGAAAATGGGAATTGAGGCACTCTATCGTAAGCCAAGACTTTCCAAACCGCATCCCGGCCATAAAACATATCCGTACTTGCTGAACGGACTGACGATTGATCGGGCCAATCAGGTATGGTCGACTGATATCACCTATATTCCTTTATCCAAGGGCTATGTGTACCTGGTAGCAGTCATGGACTGGGCCAGCCGGAAAGTTCTTTCCTGGAGACTGTCCAACACGTTGGACACATCGTTTTGTCTTGCTGCTCTGGAAGAGGCAATCGAACGATATGGTTGCCCTGAAATTTTCAACTCTGACCAGGGGTCTCAGTTTACCTCTGAGGCATTTACCAGCAAACTCAAGGACCATGGAATCCGGATCAGCATGGATGGTCGTGGCCGCTGGCGGGATAATATTTTCATCGAGCGTTTATGGCGTAGCGTAAAATATGAGGAAGTATACCTCAAGGCCTACGACTCGATAGCGGTAGCCAGAAAAGAACTCCGCAACTACTTTGAATTTTATAACAAACAGCGGCGTCACCAAGGGCTTGGCAAAAAATTCCCAGAAGAAATATACTGGGGAACGTTACAACAAGAAAAGGCAGCATGAACAGGAGCAGCATTCCACCACTTAAAAACGCCCAGATGGTGTCCAAGCAAACCGGACCACCTCTTAAATCAATCTCAATCAATGGCCACAACAGGGTTTTTCAACAGGCTGCTAAGATCAGCGTTTAACCACCGGGCTTTTCAGCCTGACACCTTTAACACATCGCTTCTCAAACATTTTGAATATTATGGACTTACTGCCTGATTGTTATGGAATCATCCCAACCCGGTATGCCTCTTCCCGCTTTGAAGGAAAGCCTCTTGCCCTTATCCTCGGCAAGCCAATGTTCTGGCATGTTTATAACAGGACCCGTCAATGTACTCGATTAAGCAAAGTCATGCTTGCCACTGACGATCAGAGGATAATGGTTGCAGCGCAAAATCTTGATGTCCCTGTTTTAATGACAAGTGCCAGCCATACCTGCGGCACTGAGAGGGTGCTTGAAGCGGCGCGACTTCTTGATGTCGCCCCGGATGCTGTGGTCATAAATATTCAGGGGGATGAGCCCACTTTGGAACCAGCAATGCTTGAGGAGCTTATCTTACCCTTTCTTTCTTCAGATGTTCAGGTGACAACCCTTGCCCGTGAAATCGACTTTGACGAAGCCCACAATGCCGACGTGGTCAAGGTCGTGCTGGACAACTCAGCGAAAGCGCTCTATTTTTCCAGGGCGCCAATTCCCTACCCCCGAGACGGGAAACAGGATGGTTTCCATGCTCATATCGGCATTTACGCCTTCCGTATGCAGACCCTTGAAACTTTTGTTTCCCTGCAAAACGGTGTTCTTGAAAAAAAAGAGAAACTTGAGCAGTTACGCCTACTGGAAAACGGCATCCCCATTCATGTAGTCAAAACAACTTACAAAAGCCATGGAGTCGACCGTCCCGAAGACATTGAACTCGTCACAAAAATCATGGCAAACTCCTAAATATTAAACTGTATCCTGAATCCGTGAAATTTTTGCAGTAAAAATCGTCTGTATAATCAAATAACATTTTGAAATTTAACAAAAAATATTGCAATATTCGCCTGTCTAAAAACATCACTCTGCAGGTGAAAAAATGAAACGATTTATTCTTGAACGCTCATCGGACGAATTTTATACCTCTCATTCCGGCCTGGCCCTGATCGGGCTCGGTATCAATCGCTTTACCAGCTTGAACGCCAAGCTGAAAAAGGCGATACCCGACACCAAGGACATTGCCAATACAGATGTCATTCGCAGTTATCTCGGGCTCCTCTCGCTTGGCAAAAGCGATTTCGAAGCCATTGCCGACATGAAAGACGACAGGTATTTCCAGCAATCACTTGGCATCAAAGCGGTTCCTTCGCCCGAAACCTTGCGCCAGCGCCTTGACGAAACCGCAACAGTTTTTCAGCCAATTGCTTCCTCCACCTACACGGAGTTCATCCGCAATGCCAAAGGAAAAGTAACCCCCTTGGCCATGGGTCATGTCGCCGTCGATATGGACGTCTTTTGCATGGACAACTCCGGCACCAAAAAAGAAGGTTCCAAGCATACCTATCACGGTTATGACGGCTATGCGCCAATAGCCGCCTACATGGGAGAGGAAGGCTGGTGTATTAATCTTGAGTTCCGGGAGGGCAGCCAGCACAGCCAAAACAATTTTATTCCTTTTCTGCAGGAAACCATCTCCCGTGCCAAGTCTTTAACCAAAAAGTCACTGTTATTCAGGCTTGACTCCGGACACGATGCTGTCGAGACCCGAGCAACGCTTTATGGCCACAAAAAGGTCGATTACATCCTGAAATGGAATCCCCGCAAGCAGGACCTTCCCGCCTGGCTGGCCCGTGGGCTGCAAGAAGGAGAAGTGAGCGAACCACGACGCGGCAAACGGGTTGCCGTATTCAGTTTCAACCAGCTTCAGGAGCACGAGGGCAAGGAGTTCAGTACCCGCCTGATCGTCCGCGTGATTGAACGTACCATTGACAAACGCGGCCAGTTGCTGCTGGTGCCGGATATAGAACTTGAGGGCTGGTGGACATCCCTTTACCTGCCGGAAAAAGAGATCATCAAGCTCTACCGGGACCACGGCACAAGCGAGCAGTTTCACAGCGAATTTAAAACCGACATGGATCTTGAGCGGTTGCCTTCGGGAAAATTTGCGACCAATTCCTTGATCATGTCCTTGGCCGGCTTGGCTTATAACATCTTGCGGTTTATCGGCCAGCTTGGCCTTCTCGGTGATCGCTCACCAGTGCGCCACTCGGCAAAGCGCAGGAGAATTCGTACCGTTATTCAGGAACTCATGTACCGTGCAGCCAGACTGATTGAGACCGGCAGGAAACTGAAGCTGCGGTTCAGCCGCCACTGTTGCGCATTTGACTCGTTTCAGGCCGTTTATAACCGGCTTGCCTTTGGCTAATGCAAGAACAGAAGAGAAATTTGCCGGAAAGTGGCTGAACAGCAGGCCCTGCCGGGAAAATACGCCTAAAAACAGGCAAATATAGCAATTTTTCAAAGAACAACGGGGACGATGTCCCAATTTACCAGCAATATGCTGGCAATATATAAATTTCTGGCGGTCGCGGTGTTGAAATTTTTTCGCGCCCCACAATTTTTAGGGAGAATCCGGGATACCTCACGGATTCAGGTGTAATTGATCAACAATTACTTTTTCTTTTGCCTGCTTCGGCGATGCTCCAATTTTCGTGCAACCTTTTTCTTCAATTCATCCAGGAAAGCTTTTTCATCAGAACACCAGGAAGCATCATGTTGTAGATACACCCCGAAACAATCTGCAGGCAGATCTGGAGTACTGTTCCACCAGGCAAATGAAAAAACCAAATTTGCAAGATCAGCCAATCTCTTGTTTGCGGTGACTTTTCCCATAAATCGGCAATCATCAAGGTCTATAACATGAATGTCGGCCTCCCCTGAACGTTCAATCCAGAGAAAATTACTTATCTTGGCATCACCGTGATAAATGCCGGAATGGTGCATTCGGCCAAGGAGAGATGCCACGGCGGAAATAATAATATCCCGTTTTTCAGGCTCTTGAAAATCTTCCCTAAGCTGGTCCTTATCCTTGTCGGGTTTGACATACTCGTAAAGACACGTTGTCCCTTTATATGAAAACCTTTTCCCTATGTCGACGGCGGCCAACAATACAGGGGTTGATATGTGGTGCTGTTCCATAATTTTCACTCTGTCTCTAATATTAAGAGCAAGTGAAGGCAGTATGAAGCGTCTGATGCGAAAAAGAAAATTTTTTACAAAATAATGTTTTACAATGTAAGGCTTGCCCGAAAAACTAATTAATGATACTCTGGACCGTTTTTCACGTTTAAAATCTTGTACACTCTTTTCAAAAAGTACCTGTGGGTTAAGGGTTATGATGTCTCGGAGTTTTTCATCAATTTCGGAATTGATGTAGCCGCTCATATTTTTGCAGACTATCTGCTCTTTTTCATCAATCATTTTTTATGACGGAAATTTTCCAAGTATCTTTTGAGCCAAATCGGCAATTTTTTGGGCGCGACTCTGCCAAGAATACTCACGAGATCGTTTCCATCCATTTTCAGCAAGTTTATTTCTCAATGAATCGTCTTCAAAAAGTTTACGCACACCGGCGGCAAGAGAAAAGGGATTGTCCGGCTGGACAAAAACCGCCTCATTTTCTGAAACAATTTCTCTCATACTTGGCAGATCCGAAACAACCACCGCAACACCTGCAGAAATCGCCTCAATGAGTTTTAAAGGACTGGTAAAAAGGGCGCTTATGCGATCCCTAGCAGAATTTGGAATGACGGCAACCTTCGTTTTTCTCATAAAAGAAAAAACTTCAGAGGCCTGGAGATATCCCCGGCTTATCAGCCGTCCCTGCTCGATAAGCTGAACAACCTTTTTCTGCCTAGAAAATTTTTCATCCAGCTCGCCGACAATCTCCAAAACATATTTCTCAGGTAAAAGCTCCACAGCATCAATAAGGACATCCACACCCTTCCATCCGTAACGGGTCGTCCCTACATAGACAAATGTGTTGACGTTTTCCGGTTTTATCTGTTTTTCGGCGAATAACTCTATTCTTTTTGCACTACTTGGAATAATTTCCTGATTCTCCGTTATTATATAGTGTTCCGCCATAACACGCCGCAACCCCTGAGAAATAAAAACAACGCCAGAGGCATTCGCCATCACCTTTTTTTCGAGCAGGTTATCACGAGTGGAAGCATTTTTCTTTTCGGAAAAAATCTCATGGGATTCATAAATAAGTGGGGCAGAATGATTAAGAAGAAAGTCAGCAGTCTGAAGATGCCTGGAAAAGAGAATATCCGGCTGATCTTTTTTTAAAGAAACACCCAAAAAATAATTATAGAATTTATGACTTGTGATAGGACCTAATGATTTTCGGATAAAAGATATTTTTAAATTAGAGGGTTTTTCCAAGCCATAATAACTAAAAATCTCCCCCCCGGCATATACGCCTTGAGGCACATAAAGAATCAGTTCCTCGAGTTCTCCCGCAAGAGCAAAACAGGTGTTAACAACCTGAATTGACCGAGCAGTTTTAGAGGGCAATGCCTCCGGATAGCAGTAGGCTAACCTCATTGCTAATAATCTTCTCCAGGAATACAGTCTCTAGGTGAACATGGATGGGAACGGCAAAAATCAAGAATTCCCTCAATCTTGCCATGTATTTTCTGAAACATTTCCTTTGTCGGATTTTTTCTATTGAATCCGGGACAGGGAATCTCGAAATGGTTTTTCAAAAATGCCACAAAATCATCAACTGAATTCCGGTCGCAACCATCTGAAATTGCTTTATTTATCAAAGAAGGAAACAAATTGATATCTTCGCATCTATATACAAGTTTCGGCAAGGTATAAAACAGAGGGCCAAAGGTGATCACCGGTTTATAGTGCTGCAAAGCTTCAAAACCCGCCAAAGAATTAAAAGTAACAACCAGCTTGGTTTTTTCAAGTAATTTAGCCATCGGATATTTATACAAAAAAAGAACATCAGGATGCTGTTGTTTATATTTGTCACTGATAATTCCGGGACGCGCAGGATGTTCCTTGACAACCATTCTTATTTTGTTTTTCTTCCCGCTGTTTAATTTCTGCAAAGCGTCTTCAACCAGAGTAGCCAAACACTCCATATTGGTAATACCAAGAGGATTCGGCACTTCCCCACAGATTTCATTACCCTGCAATGGCACCAAGACGAACTCCTCTGGTAAAGTGAGTGATGTTTGGTCGGGCAAATGCTTACCGCTTGACTTGAGAGACTGGTGGCGCAAATCGTTTAACAAAGAGCGGGTGGGTCGAAGGTCTGGGTGCTGTGATACCCAGAAGGGATTGCGCTGATATCTCGTCTTCTGCAACAGAGAAGCCAAACGGCTCGGTTTTTTTATCTCCACAGGGTCATACTGCATATCCGGAACTTCAATGCTCGGCACAATTGTTCTTTTGGTCGCATTGTCCCATCGTTTTTGCCATATGGCTGGTTCAAAAACGCGTAAAGGTTCCCATAATACCCCACATGACTCACCTCTGAAAAAACCACCGCCCAAGTAGCATACCGGCAGATTGTTATCATTGGCGACAGCGGTAATACAGGCAGAATCGAGGAAATTCTTGGCCTGCGTGATGATCAAATCCACATTGTTTTTTATGAGATAATCGTCCAGAAATTCTAAATATGTCGCACAAAGATGATGAAAAGCCTGTTTTATCTTCCGGTCTTTCGCAAGAGTATAAAAATGTGTTCTCGCCAATGCACTTTCTATTCGCAATGATGATTTGTTCTCACCCTGAACAGGATTGACCTTGTATAAATGAACACTATCTTCATACTGGCTATCCAGAAAAAGTCCGATCATGGGATCGGACGTCATAAATGTAACATTATGAAATTTTCTGAGATAGTTTCCGAATAAAAAATCAAATTTCATTTTGTGGACAAGATACAAAATATTCGCCATACACATTTCCTCTCATACCAGAAAAATACCATTTAATGATTTCACATCGGATGTATCATTTGCAGATAACTCTCTAGTTTATCAACAGTGTGTTGCCATGTGAGCCTATTCAATATCCGTTCCCTGCCCTGCTGGCCAATTGTTTGTTGTATTTTTTGATCGCTTAAGATTACTCGTATTCCATCGGCAAGTTGGTCACTGTTGCCAGGAGCGCATAAAATCCCGGCATCGCCGATCACCTCAGGTATTCCTCCAGAATCCGAACCGATAACAGGAACCCCGCAACTCATTGCCTCAGCGATTGAAATCCCAAAAGTCTCCAAATGCAGACTTGGAAATACGGCAACGTTAGCAAAGGAATAATACTGCGGTAATAAGTGATGCGGGACATTGCCGAGAAATTTCACCCTGTCAGCAAGTTGAAATCGACGCACGCATTCATCCAACTCAGTACGATAGTTTCCCTCGCCGGCAATCAGGTAAAAAAAATCAGGGAACTCAGTTTTTAGCTTAGCAACAGCTTCAATAACATGATGAAACCCTTTAAATCTCTTCAACCGGGCGGCACTGAAAATCACCCGTGCATCAGCGGAAGGAAGAAGCTCCGCTTTTAGTGACCTATTAACGGTCAAAGGACGGAAGGTTTCTGTGTCAACTCCATTATAAAGAACCTTCGGCCGTATCCCGCAGTAATCTTCTATCTGCCCGGCATTAAAACTGCTGCAGGCCGTAAAAAAATCAAGCCTTTTTACCAACCAGCCATATCCAGGGAAAAACTCTGTTCCACCGCTGCAGAAAACAACCTTACTCTTTGATTGTTTCGCGACCCGCAATATCCATGGAATGTCATATGGTTTGTGAATGATTATGACATCATATTTACGTTTACGTAAATCTTCTGAACAATTTCTGGCCATTGACCATCTTTCAGCCATTTTTTGAAAGCGCATCCCAAAACCAGGGAACTGGTCACGTGATCGATATGGATAGGTAAAGACGGCGAGAGGATACTTAGCAGGTAATGTTGAATTCCCTCCATAAATATGAACTTCATGTCCCCGACGATCCAATTCCCGACCAACTTCCCAGTTGAAAGTTTCAATCCCTCCAGTAAGCACCGTGGTCGTTAAATTATAAAGCGCTACTTTCATGTATCAATACTCTGCAGGACTGCATCGAGCACTTCATCAACAGGAAGAAGAGACATGCAGGAAGGGTTAACGGAGCATTTCTTCGTGACACAATCATTACCACATGGTCGAGGCCGGCTTATAACGTGGTGAATTTCATTATCTTGAATTGGCCCTATCCCAACGTGACTGGTAGGAACAAAAAGAGATACTGTTGGTATTTTTAACGCAATTGCGATATGCATGGTCCCCGTATCATTAGTCACAAGAGTTTTCAGAAAAGATACAATTAGAGACAGATCCCCAATTGGGATGAGGCCGCAAAGAGATGTTACCCGGTCATTGCGATTGATGCCCTTTGTAATTTTGTCAGCCAGTTTCTTTTCATTAGGGGAACCCAAAATAACAATTGAAACTTTGTGATTTCGCTGGATAAGTTCTTGGCCAAGCATGATAAAATTCTCAACCGGCCACATCTTAAATTGCTTACTGGCACCAGGTTGGAAACCGACAAGAGTCATTTTGTCCGGATCAGGAAATCCCGATTTCATATACACTTGCAACTTATTCCGCTGATCATGAGTCGACAGGGGCAAAATAAGCCGGGTTGACCAAACCGGATGATGGGGACGGATTGCTTCAAGAACAGCCAGACGATGAAATATTACATGCTTTCCGACAGGAGGGTCTACTACATGACTAAAAAAACGACTGGTTAATTGATCAGGCGAATATCCAACCAAAAGAGGAATTTTCGCAAGCACTGTCATATAGACAGGAAACGGATCAGAGACTTGGAGCGCAAGGACTAGCTGAAATTGATCTTGCTTAATTGAATGAACAATTTTAAAAAAATTAATTATACCCTTTTGAAAGGGAATAAATCCGTCAACATGGGGGTTATCAGAAAAAAGAGGGATAAACTTTTTTTGAACCAACACCTTGATGATTGCGTCAGGAAATTCCTGCCGCAATGCGCAAAATACCGGAGTGGAAAGGAGAGTATCCCCTATTGCCGTTGTGCAAAGTATTAATATTTTATTATAATTTATGGAATTCTGTTTTTTAAATGCAGGCAGAGGTCGATTATATTTTTTTTGAATTTTTTTTGCTAAATTGTAGAAAAAACGGGAAATTACTGTCATGTTACGAATCGCTCATACTTCTGCCGGCAAATCTCCCATCGACAGAATCTTTTTTTGCTGGAAGCAGTTAAAAAATAGATGACGAAGTTTAATCAGAAAATGTTTTTTGTTTTCTCACATCTAAATACAATCCAACTGCCATTGCCATCACCATCCAGTAGGCCAGCGCTATCCCTGAATCATAGACATCATCAAACAACATTCTTGCCCAAAAACCGCACATAAGACAAAGAGTGCCGGCAAATACAAATCGTTCAAACTGAGAGGTAGATAGTCTCATTCCTTTAAAAAAAACACTGAATTGCACAAACAGCAGAAACAGTAAAGCAACAAGCCCCTGCACTCCGGTCTGAAGAGTAAAATTGAAAAATGTGTTGTGGCCATGGGTTAGAGAATTAGGGCGCGAGTTCACTGTTTCCTTGTCCACTTTCTTCAGATTGGATCGGCCATATCCATAACCGACAAAAGGATGCTGCTTGAAGGACTGCCAGAAATGCTCATAGAGCAGAAACCGTACCTGAATTGCATCTTTCTGATCAAATTTATCCAAATGTTTCGAAAGAATCGGCTCCCAATTTCTACCCATAAATTTTGATTTTATCGGAGTTACCATAACAAAAAACACCAAGGCTATCATAACGGGTAACATTATATAAAATATCCGTTTAGGCGAGAACTGCCGATAAAACATTAAAGGCACCAAAAGAACTACAGCCATCGCAACTATCCCGGCCCGCTGGTAGGATAAATATAACATATAAATATTACATATCAGGAGAATAGAGGTAAGCAGAACATATTTTTTCCCGGAAACAAAATACAATGACGCATAATAAAGGCTGGAAAATATCAAAAAATAGCTGCTGACTTCTGTTAACCCTTTGCTGAAAAGTTTTTTAGTGGCAAGAGAGCGAACAAACTTCAACTGGATAAAATCATTGTCGTAAAACTGATAGAAAAAAAGAAACAACGCCAGCAGGTTCCCTAGAAAAAAGATTGCCAAAACCAGATAAAGCCTTTCCCTCTCAGCACAAAAACCTGCCAAGGCATAAAAAAGAAAAATATAGGTTAGGAACTCACCTCTTATTTCATTTAAAGTATATGAAAGATCAAAACATGAAAAAATGGAAAAAAGAATAACTGTAAATAGCAAAAAAATGGGAGGGTGAAGAGGATTCAGTCGAAACTTCCAGTCATTTTTTATATATTTTAAAACAAAACAACCAATCAAGACAAAAATTACGCCCGCACCTTCAAAGGTATTGGTATGGTTCGTCGGGATGGCGTAAACAAGAAGAGTCAACCCCAGGTAAACCAATGACTCCGCCACAATAATGGAAAGTGGTTTTCCTTTCTGCCTGGAAAATAATTGCGGTAACATCACATTATTTCAAAATGCCAAGATTCAGTATTATCATTTTTTTTAAACTTCCCTTGCATGTTTTTTTATCAGAAAAATCGCCAAATTTATGCAGCAAAAATATGAAAATTGGGAATTTCGATCGACGTTGCCGGATCGATAATTTTCCCTTTCTTAATAGGTGCGTTGTCGAAATCTTCAACCATATAAATAGTTTTGCCGAGATCGGACAATTGGCGGAAAATATCCCTTGGGGATTTTCCTCTGGACTGAAGATATGGAGTATGAATTTCCACAAAAAGTTTTACATCTTTTTTTTGCAGAGTTTTTCTCCCTCCATGAATCACCAAGTCTTCAGCTCCTTCAACATCAATTTTTATAGTGGTTGGGGAAATCTGAAATGCTTCAACAAATCTGTCAAGAGTGATACAAGGAACCTGAATTTTCATGTGTTCAGCACCATCTGCTACCGGGTTAGTGGCAAAAATTGACGAACCGGAATTACCGAAAATTCTATTGGTATACAGATCCAAAAAACCGATTGAATCCGAAAGGGCAGTTCTTTCCAAAAAAACATTATGAACATCATTGAGAATCAGATTGATGGAACACTGACGGAATGCAACAGAATCGGGCTCAAAACCGAAAACCATCCCCTGTGGAACTATATATTTTCCAAGTAAAGTTGAATAGTTACCTATCCATGTCCCAACTTCCAATACAGTTTCATCAGGCTTAATACGGTCAAAACAGAGTTGGATTAGATCTCTCTCCCACCTGTTTCTTCTGATCCGGGAACACAGGCGGATTAATTGCCGGACATCATCTGTATAATAAGTATCAAAATGGAGGGTAAATTTTGGATTACTTGCCGTAATTATCTTTTTATTTCGATAAAAGGAATTTTTTATTCCCTCGCGAAAAGCATAAAATGTTTTCTTAAGTGACATATACATGGATTCCTGAGATAGACATATTGAGTCTTGGTGATCGCTTACACCTGACATACATTCTCCCCCTACTTCATTCAGACGCTTTCCATCTCCTGAACATTCATCGTGTGGTAGAGTTGTTTGTAGGCGGGAGAATTCTCCATCAGGTGATTATGGCTGCCGGAAGCAACTATTTTTCCATGATCCATCACCAGGATTCTGTCAGCATTGCGAATGGTGGAAAGACGATGGGCAACAACAATCGTCGTTCTGCCTTTCATTAATTTTTCCAGCGAATTTTGAACCAACTGTTCATTAACCCTGTCCAGCGCCGATGTTGCCTCATCGAGAATGAGAATCGGTGAATTCTTGCATATTGCCCGGGCTATAGCGATGCGTTGCCGCTGGCCACCGGAAAGATTTAAACCTCTTTCACCAAGTACGGTTTCGAAACCATCAGGAAGCTCCATGATGACATCATAAATATTGGCGAGCTTCGAGGCCTTTTCAATATCAGCATCGGTAACATCAGGTTTTCCGAACGCCATATTTTCCCGGATTGATCCGTTAAAGAGAATAACATCTTGACTCACCAACCCGATAAGCCCGCGTAAATCGGCAAGATCAATCGTCCGTATATCATGACCATCAAAAAACACTGTGCCTTCAGATGGGTCAAAATACCGAGGAATTAAATCAATCAATGTACTTTTCCCGGCGCCGCTTGCCCCGACAATGGCCAATATTTCACCCTTGTGTATCTTGAGATCGATATTCTGCAAGGCGTATTCATCATTGCCATTATGACGATGGGAGACATTCTCGAAACATATCTCCTTTTGAAAGGAGTCGACACGAACCGTTCCACTCTTTTCCTCTGGAAGCTGTTCCAACCACTCCAAACGATCAATAGCCGCCACTGTCTCCTGAAGAATGGTATAAGAATCCCCGATTTTTTTCATGGGGGAAAGCACCATGATGATCGCACCCAGAGAAGAAAAAAGATCTCCACTTGTGATCACCCCTTTCACAACAAGCAGACCACCATACCATACCACCAAACCTACACCTACGCCGCTGGCCACGTCACTGAGGAATTTGATCATTTCCTTGAGACGGATGATTTTATATTCCTGTCCGTAATGTTTCAAACACTCATTCATGAAACGGCTGACAAAACTTTCTTCATTGATAAAAATTTTCACCACCCGCAACCCGGTTACACTTTCACCGACTTGATGAGTGATGGTGGAGAGAGTCTGCTGGGCTTTGCCCTTCTGCCTCTTCACCTTAGTGCCGAAACGGTGCGTCAAGCGGATCATTCCCGGCAAAACAACGAGTGCCAACAGGGCAACATCCCATTTCCGGTAAAAAGCAACTACGAGCATGACAATAACGGTCGGTCCTTCCTTGAAAAAGGTAAGGAGGGTGTCCGAAACCAAAGACTGTAACATGCTGATATCATAAATCACTCTGGAAATGATTCTACCCGAAGTCTCGGAACCGAAAACAGAGAGTGGCAACCTGAGCAGGTGGCTGTATGTTCTAATCCTTAAATCCCTAACCATCTTCAGCGAGGCAGAACGCATCATGAGTGAATAGACCATCTGACTCCCGCCCCTGAGGGAATAAAGAAAGATGATGGCCAGGGGGAGCCAGGTAAGCACGGCATATTTTTTCTCAACAAAGATCGAGTCAATAACCGGTTTTACCATCCAGGCGATGCCGCCGCTGGCGCCTGATGAGATCAGACTGAAGACAACCGCCAGCAGCACCGATCCGGCATAAGGGCTGACAAAACGCCAGACCTTTCTTTGAAACAGCTGTGTAAGAGATGATTTATTCATAATAAAATATCAGAAAACCCAGAAAGTAAGAGAAACAAACACGGGATAGTAAATGAGATGCCTTTTAATTGCAAGAAGGAGTTTACCGGGATGAGCAAAGAAGAGCGCTGTCACCCAACTTTTTTTCTTGCCCTGCGTCTGTCCGCATGGCGTGCTATGCGCTCCGTTTTGGAGCGAATCCAGCGCCAGGTCAGCCGCTCAAGCAGGTTAAGAGACTGCCCCTCTTTGGCAAGATAAACCTGAAAAAGCAAAAAACGCTCGCTGTCGGAGAAGATGGCATTTTCCCTGCTGCTGTAATTGAACTCGGCCAGGGCCTTGACCGGCCAGCGGAAGCGGCCCAGGGTGTTTCTGTCGATTCTCTGCAGATCAAAAAGAGCTATGTCCGGCGCGCCGCTGTCAATATTAGCCAGCAGGACATGGGTGGCGTTGAAATCAAGATGGTTGTAGCCGCTGGCATGCATTTTTCCGGCGTACCCTGCCACACCCCGCAGAATATTCTTTCGCAACAGTGTGTGCTGCAGGCCGGCCAGCCGGTCCGGCTGATTGCGGATCAGCTCTTCCAGCTGCACATAGGGAGAAAAATCCTCGGTCAGAAAAAAAGAGTCCACGGTGCCGTTCTCATACACCCTCTCCCCCATGGCCACAGGCACTGCCGTGGCCAGGCCATGCCTGCGGAAATCATAAAAATAGACAAACTCCTTGCCGCCCTCCGATTGCCAGACAAGGGAGGAGGATGGCCGGAGTCCTTTTTTCTGTTGTTGTTCCCGGTCATGCCTTTTCAAAAAAAAGACCGTGCCTGCGATTTCACAGCGGTAGACTGAGCGCTCCTTAATTTTTTTAATGAGCGTGCCAAGGTGCAGATCATAAAAGTCTTCAAAGGTGCGCAAACCGGCGCTTTGCAGCTGCTGCTGATACAGGACGTTGATGACAAGCCGCCAGGACGAGCCGGGATCATGGCCCAGGTATTCGACAATGTCAACAGGGGCGGCCAGATCTTGCATCAACGCACCCCACCTTTTCTACGTGCCGCCGTCTCTTCGATGATTCTCACCGCCGCCTGGGGTCGGCTGTACAGATCCTCCCGGTCCGCGTAGGCATAAGCGTTTTCTCCCCAAATTTTCAACTCAGCAGGGCTGAGCATAGCGCCAAGAACCCTGTTCATCTCCTGCTGCGTGAATGGTTCCGGAACCAGACAGCCGGCATTCGCCCTGGTGACATGAAAGGAGTAGCCGCAGATTTCCGTAGCCAGAACCGGCAGCCCGGCCACCATGGCTTCTAGAATGGCATTTCCGGTATTTTCCGTCACCGCCGGGTGCATCAACAGATCAGCCCCGGCCAAAAAACGGGGGACGTCGGGCCGCGCCCCAAGAAAATGCACCCGGTCCCTGACGCCGGCCCGGGCTGCCAGACGTTCCATTTTCTTGGCGTCCCCCTTGCCGATGACAAAGAGGCGGGTTTGCGCCCGCACTTCCCGCGGCAGGGCAGCCAGGGCAACAATGGCCCGGGCCACCCCCTTACGGACAAAATCCGAACCGATCATAACCAGCATGAACTGCCCGTCCCCCACCCCGCACTCTTCTCTGGTCTGCCTGCGGATTTCGGGACGCAGCTCGGCCCGAATCCGCTCCCGGTCAATGCCGGGTGGCAGATAGTGAAAGCGCTCTTTCGGGGTGTTGTAGACACTTATATAATTGTTCTTTTCCGCTTCAGAGAGATACATGATGCAGGCTGCTGATTTCTTAGCAAAAACCGCCTTCTCAAAGCCGGCATAGGTGCGATACCTAGCCGTGAGTCGCGCCCAAAAGCCGCGCCGCCGGACAATATCAAGCACGTAGCAGACATCCGCCGCGTAATAGAGATCCAGTCCGGGCAAGCGGTTAAAACCCACTATCAGGTCAAAGCCGGCGGTATAATGATGTTTGCTGAGTTGCCACGCAAAAGCTTGAGAGCGACCGTGATTTGTCAGGCCACGAACTTTCACGAGAACTACTGCAAGGCCTTCCGGTTTTTCTCCCTGCCAGGACATGGTGAAGACGGTGACGGTATGCCCTCTATCAAGGCAGGCCCGGGCGATACGCAAAAAATTTTTTTCCAACCCGCCATATGGATAATAATTATTGATAAGGAAGGCCAGTTTCATATTCACTGAGAGTAATTTGTTGTTTGTTTTCCGTAAAAAAGATCGATACAGCGTTGCAAAAAAAGGAAATCATAGGGGTTGAAAAAATGGAAGAGTTCAGGTACTTGATGATGGAAATAAGAATGACCTCATACGAAAAAATAAAATACCAATCTCCCGTTGTTGAATTTTCCGCGGTGAAACGGGCATATGCCCCCCAATCCCCTGAAATTGTTATTCCTGCTCATTGCAAATACGGTTTTTTCGGTCATCTTGAATACGGTATACTATGTAAATTCTTTCTTTCCGGCGCCGGCTGGCGATCAGCTAACGAAAAACTATTTATGCTATCAAAATACCCTATACCCGTCAAGTATGAAAAAAGAATATTGTATACTTGGGATTTTATTTTAACTCATCCTTGCCAATACCCTCTAATTTATGAAAAAAGATGAATAATCAGATTACTACAGAAAATATCCTGGTGACGGGCGGCGCCGGTTTCATCGGCGCCAACTTCATCCACTTCATTCTCAAAAATCGGCCTGATCTGCGGGTAATTAATCTCGATGCCCTGACCTATGCCGGAAACCTGACCAGTCTCGCCGGCCTGCCGGTGGAACACCGCAATCGCCATACCTTTATCCACGGCGATATCCGTGATGCAGATCTGCTTGCCGGACTCTTCAACAAATATCCATTAAAGGGTGTTATTCATTTTGCGGCGGAATCACACGTTGACCGTTCAATTCAGGGGCCGAAAGTCTTTGTTGACACCAACGTCGGAGGCACCTGCGCCCTGTTGCAGGCAAGCCTTAATTCCTGGGACAGACGTGGCAGACCTGCGGATTTTCGTTTCCATCATGTTTCCACCGATGAGGTATACGGCAGCCTGGGTCCGGTTGGCGCTTTCACCGAAAAGAGCCCCTATGACCCCTCCAGCCCGTATTCCGCATCCAAGGCCGCTTCGGATCATTTTGTCCGGGCTTACGGGAAAACATATGGCCTGCCTTTTGTCATCACCAACTGCTCCAATAATTTCGGTCCCTTTCAGTTTCCTGAAAAACTTATTCCGCTCATACTATGCAATATTCTGACGGGAAAACCGTTGCCGGTATACGGTGACGGCAGCAATGTCCGGGACTGGCTTTATGTACTTGACCACTGCGCAGCCCTGCTCCGTGTCTTTGAGGACGGAACAGCGGGACAATCTTACAATATCGGCGGCGGGGCTGAACGCTCAAATCTTGACATCGTCCGCCTGCTGTGTAGAATCATGGACGACAAGCTGGGAAGATCCGCGGGCGTCTCAGAGTCGCTTATCACCTTTGTCAAAGACCGCCCGGGCCATGACTTCCGCTATGCCATTGACGCAACAAAAATAAGCAAAGAACTGGGCTGGATGCCGATATCCACCTTTGAAGAGGCCGTGAACGAAACCGTTGACTGGTATCTGGCCAATATGGCATGGGTCGACTCCGTCCGCTCCGGGGCATATCGCCAATGGCTGGAACTCAACTACGAAAAGAGGTAAAATGAAAGGAATTATTCTTGCCGGCGGGTCAGGCACCCGCCTGTATCCCATCACCCAGGTAGTCAGCAAACAGCTCCTGCCTGTCTATGACAAACCGATGATCTATTACCCCCTTTCCGTTCTCATGCTGGCCGGAATCAGGGATATTCTCATTATTTCAACACCCATGGATCTTCCCCGCTTTCAGGAACTTCTCGGCGACGGTTCACAGTGGGGTCTCACCTTTTCTTATGTTGAGCAGCCGAAACCAGAGGGCCTGGCCCAGGCATTCATCCTGGGGCGGGACTTTATCGACAACGAGAACGTCTGCATGATCCTCGGCGACAATCTCTTTTACGGGCATGGATTGCCTGAGAAACTTCACAGGGCGTCGGCCCGGACCCAAGGGGCAACGATCTTCGGCTATCAGGTGAGTGATCCGCAGCGCTATGGGGTTATCACCTTCGGCAAGGAAGGGCGGGTTATTGATATTGAGGAGAAACCTGTTGTGCCGAAATCAAATTACGCAGTCACCGGACTTTACTTCTATGACAATCGGGTAGCGGATATCGCGGCGCAAATCAAACCATCACAACGGGGCGAACTGGAAATTACCGACATCAACCGCGCCTATCTGGAAATGGGGGTGCTTCATGTTGAAAAATTAGGCCGCGGCATCGCCTGGCTTGATACCGGCACCCATGATTCCCTGCTTCAGTCTTCAAGATTTATTGAGGTTATTGAAAAAAGACAGGGGCTCAAGATAGCCTGTATCGAAGAAATCGCCTATCTCATGAAATATATTGACAATACGCAACTTGAAAAACTGGCGCTCCCCTTGATGAAAAATAATTATGGCCAGTACCTGATGAAACTCATTCAAGAGGAAATCCTTTATGCACGTGATTGAAACGGAACTTTCCGGCGTGGTAATACTTGAACCCCGTGTGTTTGAGGATAACCGCGGTTTTTTCATGGAAACCTATCACAAGGAGAAATATGAGAAAGCAGGCATCACGGTTGCATTCGTGCAGGACAATTTCTCCTTTTCCAGAAAAAACAGCCTGCGCGGTCTGCACTACCAGCACCCCCATGGCCAGGCAAAACTCGTCCATGTTGCCCAGGGAGCGGTGTTTGACGTGGCGGTTGATATCAGGATCGGCTCGCCAACCTTCGGCAAATGGATAGGGGTCGAACTCTCTGCCGCAAACAAAAGACAGATCTTCATCCCGCCTGGGTTTGCCCATGGCTTTGTCGTGTTGAGCGATACCGCCTCTTTTGTCTATAAATGCAGTGATTTTTATTTTCCCGACTGTGAGGGAGGCATCATCTTTTCCGATCCCCAACTTGCCATCAGCTGGCCGGGCGACAATTTCCTGCTCTCGTCCAAGGATCAGCAATTCCCCGTTCTGCAGGATATTTTCCCCGGAAATCTGCCCCGCTATCCCGGATGAACCCATGAAAATTCTTGTAACCGGCATAAACGGCCAAGTCGGCTGGGAACTGCTGCGGAAAGGCCCCCTCCATGGTTGCCGGATCATCGGCTTTGACCGGAACGCTCTTGACATTACCGACAGGCAGGCCGTTTTCCGGGAGATTGGGGGAAATTCTCCTGATCTGGTGATCAATTGCGGCGCCTATACGGCGGTTGACAAGGCGGAAGAGGAAGAGGAAATGGCCTGGTCGGTAAACAGGGATGGGCCGGCATGGCTCGCTGCCTCCTGCGCCTTGGAGCACATACCGCTTATTCATCTCTCCACTGATTATGTTTTTAACGGCCGGGCAAGCAGGCCCTATGCGGAAACATCACCCACTGCTCCCCTCGGCATATACGGCAGGAGCAAGGCAGCCGGGGAAGAGGAGGTGCGGGCACGGCTGGCGAGCCATCTCATTATCCGCACCTCCTGGGTTTACGGCATCCATGGCCGCAACTTTGTCAAAACCATATTGCGCCTGGGGCAGGAAAAAGATGAACTAAGAGTGGTCGATGATCAACTGGGGTGTCCCACCTTTGCCGGCGATCTCGCTCTGGCCCTGCTGAACATGGCAAAAAAAATCCGCGCAGGACAAACGAACTGCTGGGGAACCTATCACTGTTGCGGGGCAACCGCGGTGACCTGGCATGAATTCGCCACCCTCATCTTAGATCTTGCAAGAAAAATTCATCCCGTTAAAGTAAGAGAAATTATACCGATCACCAGTGAAGAGTTCCCGACAGCCGCACCCCGGCCGAAATACTCAGTTCTGGATTGCCGGAAAGTGCACAGTGTCTTCGGAGTTCAGCTGCCGGATCTGTCCAGCAGTCTTGCAACATTTTTTTCAGATCAGGAAAAATGATTCGGCAAGGGGCCTCACGCATCCACATTTTTTTTAAGGGGTAACCAATGATCAAAAAAGAACTGCTCGATATCCTGGCCTGCCCGAAATGCAAGGGCCCGGTTGAACTCAACAAAACGGAAAACGGTTTGATCTGTCGCACCTGCAGGCTTGTCTATGAAATAAAGGACGACATCCCCATCATGCTGATCGATGAGGCAAAACCCCTTGAAGAGGATTAAACCGAATCATGTCGCTGCCGCATCTCAAATCGCGTTGCTTTGTCAATGCCCCCTTCGCCTATCTCAAGGCAAACCTTGATCGGTTTCTTTCCGAGGGATTGCAACCGGAAATCGGACTTGAAGGCGACGTTTTATACAACGGGAACAAGGAAGATTTTATCCAGGTTGCACGGCAGCTTGCCGCCCACAACCTTGGATGCACCCTGCACGCGCCTTTTTTTGAACTGTCCGTCGGTGCTCTCGACCCGTATATCCGCAAAGTCAGCCGCGACAAGATCCGCAGGACATTTGACCTGATCCCGGTATTTCAACCCCGATCCATTGTCTGCCATCTCGGCTTTGAAAAAAACAAGCACGGGTACAAGGAAAAAGAGTGGTTCCGCTATTCCCTTGAGGGGTGGCGCGAACTTCTCGCCCTGGCAACGGAACATGACACGCCGCTCATGCTGGAAAACACCTATGAAACAAATCCGGCTCAGCACAAGAAAATGCTCCAGGCCCTTGATTCACCGCGAGCCCGTTTCTGCCTCGACGTCGGGCATGTGCTTGCCTTTGCCGAAAACCGCTGGCAGGACTGGTTGCCGGAACTTGAGCCGTGGCTCGGCCAACTCCATCTCCATGACAACCATGGAGATCATGACGCGCATCTGGCCATCGGGCAAGGCATATTTGACTTCAACGGATTATTCACCTATCTCAACCAACGAGGACTTTCTCCCATTCTCACCATGGAACCGCACCATGAAAACGGGGTTGAAGAAAGTTTTGCGGCATTGGAGAGATTGGTCTGACTTGTCTCATCAGTCTGACCAATCAGACCACTCAGACCACTCAGACCACTCAGACCAATAAGACCAATTAGACCAGTAAGACCAGTAAGACCAGTATGACCAGTATGACCAGTATGACCAGTATGACCAGTATGACCAGTCAGACCAGTCAGACCAGTCAGACCACAATGACCAACAAGACCAATGAGACCGATATGACCAGCGAAACCATTCCCGCCAACTTCGTCCACCTCCATGTCCATACCCAGTACAGCCTGCTGGACGGCGCCATCCGGCTTGACGACCTGCTCGCCAAATGCAAGGAATTCGGCATGGACACGGTGGCCATCACCGATCACGGCTCCATGTACGGTGCCCTGGAATTTTACGTCAAGGCGAGAAAGGCAGGCATCAAACCGATCATCGGCTGCGAATTCTACATCGCCCCTGGTTCCCGCGGGGATAAAAGCGCGAAGAGTGCGGGCAAGGCAGCCTTTCACATCGTGCTGCTTGCCATGGATCTCGTCGGCTACAAAAATCTGCTGAAACTTGCCTCCATCGCCCAGCTCCAGGGTTTCCATTACAAACCCCGCATCGACAAAGAATCAATGATTGCCCACAGTGAAGGGCTCATTGCCATGACCGCCTGCCTGCACGGGGAAATTCCCTATCTGATTGCCACTGAGAAAAATATCGATCTGGCCCGGGAAAAGGCCCGGGAGCTCTACGCGATTTTCGGCGACCGGCTCTATTTCGAGCTGCAGGAAAACGGCATGGAGGAACAACGGATCGCCAACAACGGCCTGAAACAGCTTTCCAGAGAGCTTTCCATCCCGCTGATCGCCACCAATGACTGCCACTATCTCAACCGGGAAGAACACAAGGCCCATGAGCTGCTGCTCTGCATCCAGACGGGCAAGACCATCATGGATGCCGGCCGCTTCAGGTTCAGCACGGATGAACTCTTTTTCAAATCCCCCCAGGAAATGAAGAGCCGCTTTGCCGATTGCCCGCAGGCCATCGAAAATACCGTGGCCCTGGCCGCCCGCTGCAATCTGGAAATCCCCTTCGGCAACCATTATTTCCCCATCTTTCCGGTACCGGAAGGAGAAACCCTTGATTCCCTCTTTGACCAGACCGCCCGTCAGGGATTCAAGGAAAGGATGCGGGAACTGCGAAAAAGGCAGGAGGTCGGGGCGGAGCTTGAAAAAACCTATCGCAAACGGCTGGACATGGAAATCGACGTCATCAAGACCATGGGATTTCCCGGCTATTTTCTCATCGTGGCCGACTTCATCAACTGGGCCAAAAACCATGATATCCCGGTGGGACCGGGGCGCGGCTCCGGCGCCGGCAGCCTGGTGGCCTTCTGCATGCGCATCACCGATATCGACCCCATTCCTTATGGCCTCATCTTCGAACGCTTTCTCAATGTCGAACGCAAATCCATGCCGGACTTTGATGTTGATTTCTGCCAGGAACGACGCGGCGAGGTCATCAAATACGTCCATGAAAAATATGGCGGTGATGACCATGTCACCCAGATCATCACCTATGGTTCCATGAAGGCCAAGGGCGTTATCCGCGATGTGGGCCGGGCCCTGGCCATGCCTTTCGGCGATGTCGACCGTATCGCCAAGCTGGTGCCGGATGAGCTGAAAATGACCATCAAAAAGGCAATGGAGCAGGAACCGCGCTTAAAAGACCTGTATCAGCGCGATGACCAGGTCAGGCAACTCATCGACATCGCCAAGGTGCTCGAGGGTCTGCAGCGCCACACCTCCATCCATGCGGCCGGGGTGGTGATTTCGCCCGAGCCCATGGTGGAATATCTGCCGGTGTGCAAGGGACCGAAAGGCGAGGTACTCACCCAGTACGACATGAAGTACACCGAGATGACCGGTCTCATCAAATTCGACTTCCTCGGCCTGAAGACGCTCACTGTTATCAATCGCGCCCTGAAGCTGATCAAGGAGGAACGGGAAGAACCGCTTGACATCGCCGCCATCCCCATGGATGATCCGAAAACGTACGATCTGCTCTGCAAGGGCGATGCCCTGGGAGTGTTCCAGCTGGAAAGCTCAGGCATGCGCCAGTTGCTGATGAAGATGAAGCCGGAGGTGTTCACCGATCTCATCGCCCTGGTTGCCCTCTACCGGCCGGGACCGCTCGAAAGCGGCATGGTGGATGACTTCGTCAACACCAAGCACGGCAAGATGGTGGCCACCTATCCCCTGCCCCAACTGGAACCGATCCTGAAAGAAACCTATGGCGTCATCGTTTATCAGGAGCAGGTAATGAAAATTGCCAATGTCCTGGCCGCCTACTCCCTGGGCGATGCAGACAACCTGCGCCGCGCCATGGGTAAGAAGATCCCGGCGGTGATGGAGGAACAGCGGGGCAAGTTCATGCAAGGGGCGGAGAAAAACAAGGTCCCCCTGGACAAGGCCGAGTACATCTTCGACCTGATGGCCAAGTTCGCCGGCTACGGCTTCAACAAGTCACACAGCGCCGCCTATGCCCTTATTTCCTACCAGACCGCGTATCTCAAGGCCCATTACCCGGCCCAGTTCATGGCGGCGCTGCTTTCCTGCGACGTCAACAACACCGACAAGGTGGTCAAATACATCAATGAGTGCAAGGAACACGAAATCGATGTCCTGCCGCCGGACATCAATGAAAGCAACCAGGATTTCACCGTCATCAACGACCGCATCCGTTTCGGCCTTGCGGCGGTAAAAAATGTCGGCGGCGCGGCCCTTGATTCCATCATGGAAGAGCGGAGCAAGGAAGGGCCGTTCAAATCCCTCGGTGACTTTTGCGCCAGGGTCGACTCCCGCAAGGTCAACCGCCGGGTCATTGAGAGCCTGATCAAGGCAGGGGCCTTTGATTCCCTTGGCGCGAAACGATCCCAGCTTTTCGCCGTTCTTGACCTGGCCATGGAACAGGCCCAGGCCGCCCAGAGGGACAAGGAAAGCGGACAGCTTTCCCTTTTTTCCATCATGCCGACCGAGGCCAAGGAAAAATCGACCAATATCCCCTTTCCCGACATCCCGGAATGGGATGAAAAAGACAAGCTTGCCGCGGAAAAAGAAACGGTTGGTTTTTACATCACCGGCCATCCGCTGGATGATTTCAGGAAAGAAATCAGCCAGGTTATTGATACCGAGATCGCCGACCTGATGCAGCGCAGTGACGGTTCGGCGGTCAGAATCGGCGGCCTGATCAAGAACCGGAAAAACCTGAAAAGCAAAAAAGGGGATCCCATGTCCTTTATCACCCTGGAAGACACGTCCAGCTCGGTTGAGGTCATCGTCTTCCCCCAGACCTATGCCGAATTCGGTCATGTGCTGGTCGACGATACCCCCCTGGTTATTCAGGGAGTCCTGCAGAAGGAAGAGGAAGAAGGCGGCGGAGCAAAGATCCTGGCGGACACCATTGATACACTGTCCGAGGCCCTGAAAAAATTCACCGCCGCGGCAAAAATCATGCTCATTTCCGATCGGGTAAACCGCAAGATACTTGAAGACCTGAAAAAAACCATCCACCGCCACCACGGCCCCTGCCCGGTGTCGCTGACCCTTCATTTCAACAAACGGGGAGAGGCGGACATCGACCTCCCGGAAGAACTCACCATCAATCCCTGCGGGGATTTCGCCCGGGAGGTGGAAAGCGTGCTTGGCTACAAGGGGCTCCTTTTCATGAAAAAACAGGCGGAACTGATCCCCAAGAAAAACGGTAAATGGGGCGGCAAGCGACAGTGAACGAAAAATGAATCGATAGTTTTAGTGCCTGAAATACTTCAAGTACTTAAAGTGTCTCAAGTTATCAGTCGCCTGTCGACCTCCGGACCTGTACCATCTGACCGACAACGCTGACCGCGATTTCTTCCGGGGTTTGCGCCCCGATCTCAAGACCGGCCGGTGAAATTATCCGGGAAATTTCTGCTGCGTCAAGGCCCTGCGCGGCAAGATATGCCTCCATGGCCGTGCGTTTCCCGCGGCTTCCCAGCACGGCAACATATCGCGCCGGAGTTTTCAGCGCGGCAAGGGCCGCGGCAAAATCCTGCCGGTGATCACTGGTCGCGATAAAAATAAAGCTTTGTCGGTGCCCGGCAAGGGCAAGCAGTTCTTTGTCGATTTCAGGACCGGGCGAGACGAGACGTGCCTGAAACCCCGCCGCCTCGCCCGCGCACATCACGGCCCTGGCCACATGGCCTGATCCCACCGCCACCAGACGGGGTGCCGCGTTGATCGGTTCGATATAGACCCGCATGTTGCCGCCGCAGGTCGCGCCGCTTTCCTCGATGGCAGCAAAGCGCAGAAGACGCGGTTCGCCGGTTTGCAGGCTCTCAAGCGCCGCGACGATGGTGTCCGCCTCGATTCTGCCGCCGCCGACGGTTCCGGCAATGGAGCCGTCCGCGGAAACCAGCATCTTGGCTCCCGCCTTGCGGGGCGTTGCCCCGCTCGTCTCAACCACCGTGGCCAGGGCGACGGACTTGCGTTCGTGCATGAAACGGATTATTTCTTCATAAAGACGAAGATCATCCACGGCACCTTCCTCCTGAAATTCATATTGCTTGACAGAACGGCAATGATCTTTCCATAATTTTCATGACCCCCTCTCTCAAATCAAAGGAGAAAGCCCATGAAAAGAGAATTATCCGCATCGATCTGTTTTCTGTCATTGCTCACCGCCCAGCTGGTTCTCGTGCCGGCAAATCCTCCCTCCCTGCAGGCCGGCTGGCTGGAAAAAGGGGCTGATGTCCTGCAGAACTCCATGCCGGGAAAAACAACATCCGCCACCCAGCCGAGTTTAGGCGATGTCACCGCCGGACTGAAGGACGCCCTGCGGGTGGGCTCCGAAACCGTGGTGGGGAAGCTCGGACGGCCGGACGGCTTTAACCTGGATCCTAAAATCCACATACCATTGCCGGAAAAAATGCGCGTCGTCCAGGATGCCCTGAAAAAAATCGGCATGTCCTCCATGGTCGATGACCTGGAAACACGTCTCAACCGTGCGGCGGAGATCGCAACGCCAAGGGCGAAAGAACTTTTCCTGGGCGCCATCAGCGAGATGACGATGGACGACGCCATGGCGATTTATAATGGCCCGAAAGACGCCGCGACCAGATATTTTCAGAAAAAACTGACCCCGCGGCTGACAAAGGAAATGACGCCCGTGGTCTCGGAAAGCCTGGCCGAGACCGAGGCGGTCAAATCATACGACAATGTCATGTCCAAATACCAATCCATCCCCTTTGTTCCCGACGTCAAGGCCGATCTCACCGCCCATGTGGTTGACAAAGGCCTTGACGGCATTTTTTACTATCTGGCCAGGGAAGAAGCTGCTATCCGCACCAATCCGGCAAAACGGACAACGGAAATCCTGCAGAAAATTTTTCGCTGACAAAGGCAATGCCTGCGGGGAGAAGCAGCGGTTGAACATCGCCGCTCTTCCCCGTCTTGACGGATTCATTTTCTCACCTTTTTTTTCTCGGCTGCAGAGTCGGCATGCCGGCAAGCAGCAACTTCAGCCAGTCAAAGCCGAAGGTCAACAGGGCTTCATCATCATTTTCAATGGAACGGAGCCGGTTCGGCGAAATCTTGAACAGGTCGAGCAGATTGTGATGCGCGACATAATCCCTGAAGCCGTCGATATTGTAACAGATCAAAAAGGCAAGTTTCTGCATGGGGCCGGCCGCCCCTTCACCCGCCCAGGGATTTTTCGCGAACAGGGTATCCATCTCCGCCCACTGATCAGCCATGGCATTGTGAAACAGCAGATTCTGGCTGCGCAGCCATTCCTTTACCGACCAATCCTGTTGTTCCTCATGTCCCTTGCAGTAATCATGACGGGTCAGGAAATAAAACTCCGCGGCCCTGCCCTTCTCCGGCGTGCGGTCAACCCCCCTTTCCAGCGGATACATGCGGCATGACAACGGCCGCTGCTCATAAACCGTGCATCCTTCCGCACCGAGAAAAGGACAGGAATTGGTTGAGGTCATTTTCATCATCAACGCAGGAAAAAAAGGATTTGCCCCTTTGACCACCTGCACATATTTTTCCAGAAACTGGTCTGAACGGATGCCCAGGAATTTTTTCAACCCGATGATGTCATACGGGTACAGCAGCATATCAACATTGCTGCAGCACTTCATGAAACAGGACACACCGGGATGGCAGGAAAAGGAAAACTTCGACTTTCCCAGGGGAACCATCCCCGCGGGAAAGGATTTGTCTTGTTTGTCGGTCTCGTTCATCGTAATCTCTCTCATGATGTTCATGTGACTTTTTTCATGATAAAAGCCGCGATTTCCCGGCAGCATGGAAATGAGGCAAATGAGTCTTTTGCAAAAAAGAAACAAGGTAACATTTGCGTTTATGCAGGTCAAGAATGCGTATCGAATATGCCGCGTCATCCTCGTCTGTCTTGTCGGGCTGCCCCTGTTCCTCGTCAGTGCCCCGCAGGCGGCGCCGCAAAAAAACCTTGCCGCCTGGGTCGTCCGCCGGCACATGGACAGCCAGGCGGAAATAAAGCAGATCTGCGCCGAAGCCCATGCCTCCGGTTACACCACCCTGCTCGTCCAGGTGAGGGGAAGAGCTGATGCCTATTACCGGAGCGATCTTGTTCCGCGTGCCGAAGAACTGAGTCAGACGCCGCCTGATTTCGATCCACTGGCCGCGATGATGCAGCAGTGCCCTGACCAGCGCATCCAGGCATGGCTGAACGTTTATTATCTCTGGTCCGGCCAGGCCCCGCCCAAAAACAAAAAACATCCGGCCCTCGCCGACCACGGTTGGCTCCTTGCCGACAGAAACGGCAAATCGGTTTCCGATTACAGCGAACTGGAACAAAGTCAACACTGGATTGAAGGCATCTATGCCGACCCTTCCTCCAGCCGCTTCCGCGATTATTTTGTCGCCGTTGTGGCGGAACTTGTACAGCAATATCCGGTTGCCGGCATTCATCTCGATTTTGTCCGCTACCCCGGCTCCTTCTTCGGCCTTGGGGAAATTGCCGATGAATTCACAAATGCGTACGGCTTTGATCCCCGGCTGCTGCCGGAAAAAATAAACGAAGCCGACGTTGAAAAATGGTATCGGGGGCAACTGAGCGCAGGTGATGAACTCCTCACCACAGCGGCACTTCTCTGGGCCGACCTGCGGGCGGGTGAAGTCACAAAACTTGTCCGCCGGGTTAAAAACACCTTGCGGCAATCCCCGCATACCCCCTTGCTTTCCGCTGCTGTTTTCCCGGACCTGATTCCCGCCTATCTCGACAAAGGCCAGGACTGGTTGACCTGGGCGCAGGAGGGGATTGTTGATGAAATCATGCCGATGGCCTATTTCGGCGGCGCCGAACGGGTAAAGAGACAACTTGAAAATGTTGTGGACAGAAGCGGCGCAACCCCGGTTCGCATCTGGGCCGGACTCGGCGCCTACATCAAATCTCCGGAAGAAATCGCTCGGGAAACCGAGAACATATCCGAGCTGGGACTTGACGGCATATCGTTTTTCAGTCTCGGCCATTTACTGCGGCAAGACGACAAATCCGCCGCATATAGAAAAAAGATGGTTTTTCCTCGCCACAACGGCTGCGGCGCGACAACATCAAAAGCCGCGCAACAAACCATGACAACGGAACATATCATTCGAAACCTGCAAAAAATACGCGGGGTGAAAAAAAATGAAATGAATAAGGCAGTCGACCTGCGGATTTCAGCCAGGATTGAGGATTTTCATCAAAGCTGCCGAACCATTATTCCCCCAGCACTCAAGGAACTCGAACAAAATACGGTCATGTCGCCCTTCCGGCTTGATCTGCACGGCATCTTCCGCTACATCCATCCTTACGACTCCGCAGAAAAAAAACAGGCCCAGGAAAACCTCTGCCGTGAGGCGCGGGAATTGATGCTTACCGACGGCAATATGGACCTAATATCAAAAAAATTCTCCCAGGCCGGTTCAAGGCAATTCCAATCCCTGCTGCCGCGCAGGTATCTTGATATGAACCAGGAAAAAGACAGGGAGCTCGCCGGTTTGCACGAGGGTGAGGTAAGCCGGGTCTTTCAAGAGGAGGACGGCTGTTGGACGTACAAAATCCGGGCAACAGGCACGGCGGGGGAAAAAAAATTCGAGGAACTTGATTGGGCGGCCAAACGTATCGTTTTCAGCAACAAAATCAGGGAAGCGGCAATCAGGGAAAGGGCAATGAAGTCGGAAATCCGCAGCAACAACAAAAAAGGTTGGTGAGATTCCCGACTGCCGGCTGCTGTTGCACGATCAACTGTAAATAAAGACATAATCATCCTTATTGACACTGATCCTCACCCGGCCGCCATGGTTGCGGCCATAAACCTCCCAGCCCGGGGCGCCATGCAATTCGCATTTCACGCAACTGGGGGAATGTTTATCGCGTGCCCTGTCATTCCAGGAAATCAGCATGGGTTCATCACCCTCTTTTTCCGCAACGGCCAGCGCGATGTTCTTTGCCGTCTCAAAATCAAGCGCAATCCCATCAACGGTAATATGAATTTCCTGCATCATGCCTTCTCCAGGTGAAATTCCCCGACAAGCCCTTCAAGTCTTCCGGCCAGTTCCGCCAGTTCCGCGGCGGCATCGGAAATTTTATGAATTCCTTCCGTGCTGCTGTCGACAACAGCCTTGACCTCATTGATATTGGCCGTGGTATCGTTGGCATTCCCGGCAAGCTCACTGATGGCGGAGGCAATGTTGTTTGCCCCTTCATTGACATCCGCCACACCGGCCGCCATGCCCTGTGCCTCCCGAATCTGCTCTTCCACCGCCTGATTGATCTGGAGAGAAGAGAGATTAACCTTCTTAATGGTCTCCGCCACATCGCCGATGACATGCACCGCCTCGCCGGTGTTGTTCTGCACCTGGCCGATGAGTGCTGCTATATTTTCCGCCGCCGCCGCGCTCTGCTTGGCCAACTCCTTGACCTCTCCGGCAACCACGGCAAAGCCCTTGCCGGCATCGCCGGCCCGGGCGGCCTCGATGGTGGCGTTTAAGGCGAGAAGCTTGGTCTGCTCGGTAATTTCATTAATGGCCGTGGTCACCTTGCCGATTTCAATGGCCGTATCGTGCAGGGAGAGGATTGTTTTCGTCGCCTTATCGGACATGGTCAACGCCGTCTCGGTTATCTCGGCGCCATCCTTTGCATTGCCTCCTATCCGGACGATGGCAGCCGACATCCGCTCGGTGGTCTCGGCGATGATTGCCATATTTTCGGACATTTTCCGGGCAGTGGTGGTGACATTGCGAGCATGGACATTGATATCGTTGATACAATTTGTCGCATCTTTCGTTTGTGCACTCATCTCTTCCGCCCCTGCGGCAAGATGCATCGACAAACCGGACATGGAATCAGAGGCGGTGGAAAGATGGATGGCATTTTTCTGCACGTTTTTAATCATCGCGGCAAGATTTTCCACCATTTTCTGCAACGAATGGCCAAGCGTGTCGCGCTCGGAAGCTATCGGGACATTGCAACACAGATCTCCCTGGGCGATGGACTCAGCCACCTCGCTTTTCTGGGCAAGGCTGCGCACCATGTCATTCAAGGCCCTGCTCATGCTGCCCAGTTCGTCCTTTGACGTGATATCAAGCTGGTGGGAAACATCTCCTTCCGCCACCCTTTCGGCGAACTCCACAGTTTTCGCCAATGGCCGGATAATGGAAAAAACAGTGACGATCGACAAAAAAAGGACAATCGGCACGGAGACAGCAAAGATAACGAGATTGATACGAATACTTTGTTTGGAAAGCGAATGAATCTGATCCAGCGATTGCTCCAGATCGGAACGGGCCATCTGCTGCAAAGAGCTTATCAGGGTAAAATATTCTTTTTTCAGAGCCTTGAATTCTTCCTCCGCGGCAAATGATTCGGCATACTTCTGCGCAAAGGAAAATTCAACCCATCGCCTGCCGGCGTCAAGAACCTGATCAGTCAGTTTCTTCATTTCATTAAGGGTGTTTTTCACTTCCTCATTTTTTGATACCGCAACAATATCATCAATCTGTTTCTGAAGAACGGTTTTGTCCTGTTTTGCCGTTTCCAGACTGTCAAGAGATTCCGTGGTGGCGCTGATTTCGACATCATTTGACAACTTGCGGGACTGGGCACCGAGTTTTTCTATATCCATGGCCATAACAAATTTTTCACTCTTGACCCGTGCACTGATTTCGATGTTTGCATTCAGTGCTTTATTGGCGTTCAAAAAGACAATAAAGAGCCCCAGCAGGGAAATGCAGATCATGACAACCATTTTTGTTTTTATGTTGGGAACAATCATCGCGCCACTTTCTCCCTTTTTAAATTTGGTTGAAAAGCACATCAGGCAACCGGCTGATACCGCAAACAAATTATAGAGGTGAGAAACGCAGAAAGAAAGTTTTTTTTACCACGGCAGCGCATTCCTCTGTTCCGATTAAAAACACCCGAACAGGACGCATAAAAAAAGGCGATGCGGCAGCATCGCCTTTTTTTATCAATACAAGTTGAAACTTCCGTGTCAATTATTCCGAAATTTCACACCCGTCATCCGGATCGCATTCCACATTTCCCATGACATACCGGGTCTTGAAACCTGCCTTTTTCAACTCCTGAAAGGCCATTTCCGCCCGGGCCCCGGTGGAGCAGTGGATGAGTATCTCCTTGTTCTTGGGCAGGGTGTTCATTTTGGCGCCCAGCTCATCAAGGGGGATGTGAACGGCGTTTGCAAACATGCCTTCCTTGATCTCGTCATTTGTCCGCACATCAAGGATAATCTTGTCCGCAGGTTGTTTTCCCGCGACTTTCACAAAATCGGCAATCCCGATTTCACCCGGCCCAAGAATTCTCACCCAGGTGATCTCTTTGGGAGAGGCGGATGTATCCAGGGATTTGCCGGCCGCGGTCCATGCCTTGGTTCCTCCTTCATACACCGCCGAGCCTTTATATCCCCACTTCTTTGCCGTTTTAAAGGCCTTCACCGCGTTGTTGCCGTAAAAAACAAGGGGGGCCGTTTTGTTTTCCGGGAAATCATCCTCCGCACCTTCAAGATCGGCAAAGGGGACATTATAGGCGCGGGGAATATGACCTTTTTTGTAATCAGCCGCATCGCGCAGATCAACCAGCACGATATTGCCTTTCTCGACAAAATTATTGCTGGCAACCACATGATGACCGGCCTTCTGCCATCCCGGTGCGCCGTCAAGAAATACCTTTACATTTTTGTACCCTGCTTCAGCCGCCAGACCGGCGGACTCGGTGCTCATGCCTCACGTGGGGCCTCCGCAGAAGAAAATCAGCTCGGTATTTTTATCTTTGGGCAGAAGGGAGGCACCCTCCTTCTTGATCTTGTCAACAGGAATACTGACCGCGGAAGGCAAACTGCCGGCGTGAAAACGACCGGCCGGACGAGAGTCGATCAGCTGATAATTCCCGCCTTTGGCAATAAGGGCGGCAACATAGTCGGTCTTGACCTCGGAGGTTCCCTTGGGCAGTTGGGCCAGTTTCGGTTTGATGACCGTCGCTATCTTATCCTTCCCGACAACCTTATACGCGACAATGGCGGCCTGACCTTGTTCGGCGAATTCAAGACCCGTGGTCTGGTCGTTAAACTTGACCATCATGGTTTTGGCTTCCGCATCCTTGCCGACCTTGATGGATATTGTTTTCGCCTTATTGGACTTTCCCGTCACCTCGCCTTTATAGACATTCTGCTCGGTCTGGGCGCTGGTGACCTGAGCGGCCTTGCCGCCTTGTTTTTCGCTGCCCGTTGTTGCACAGCCAACCAGCAATGAGAAAAAAATCATCACCGGCACAAATTTCCGCAAAAACGTTTTCTGCATAGACAACCTCCGAATGGATTTGTGATTTTCAACCGGAAGGCAAATACCACATTGTGCATCCGGCTAATATTACGAAAAAATATTTTTTAAATGGTATCACAGTCAAAAATTTAACTCAAACCGAAATTGACGAGAGCAATCGACGCCGAACAAAATCGAAAAAGTCATGGAGAAAATGTTTGCATTGCCAAAATGTTCCTCTTGCCTCTATCCTGAATTTTTCCTTTGATTTTATTTTTTTTTCCCCCTTATAATGGCATAAGCTTGCAACGGAATCAACTTGCGGCACTGATTTTTTCCATCAAAAAAAGAACAGTGCGTGTTGTGCGCGGATCAAAAAAATTAAACCAGGAGGATGATTTCATGAAAAAAGTTGGTCTTTGCCGTATTCTGTCATTATTGACGCTTTGTCTTTTTTTCATTCAGTCAACGGTCCTTGCGGCGGATTCTCTGATAACCACCGACGACCTGAAAAAGAAAATTGATGCAGGAGAACCTCTCACCTTAATTGATGCGTTGAGCTCCATCGAACATAACGAAATGGCAATTGCCGGCTCCATCAATATCCCCAGCAGCAAGGTTGCCGGCAACCCATTGCTCCCGGCTGACAAGGCATCACTGCTCATTTTCTACTGCAAGGGCCCCAAATGCACCAAAAGCAAGAAAGCGGCGGACGCGGCAACTGCCCTGGGATACACCAATGTCATGGTCTACAACGAAGGGCTTCCCGCCTGGGCAAAAAAAGGGTATCCCATTGAAAACAAAGTCAAATATCCCAATGTCGACCTTCCCCGCTTGAACCCTGCCGATGTTCAGGCCCAGGCCGGCGGTATCGTCATGCTCGACATCCGCGGTGAAGAGGTTATTGAGGTGGGCAAAATCAAAGGCGCCGTCAATATCCCCCTTGATGACCTGGATGAGAAATACACAACCCTGCCCAAAGACAAAAAAATAGTTATCATTGACCATGCCGGAAAACAAGTCGGCGTCTGCGGCAAATTCCTGCACATGAACGGTTACACTGATCTTGCCGTCATGGATGGCGGCGTACTGGCATGGAAACGGGCCGGACTGCCGGTTGAATAGATGCTTTTACGTTTGTGATTTTGGCGAAAAAAGGAGATGCGGCCAGACGTCATCTCCTTTTCCTGTTTTTGTGATGCTGTTTTATTTCCAACAGTTCAGACTTTTTCGAGAGATTTTTTATGAAATTCGGCGGCAAAAGAAGACTGTATTTCTTTTTTCTTCTCCTCTTTCTCCTTTCCGGCGCTATTATTTCCTACGCCCTGATGGCGACGAAACAATTTACCCTCGAAGTTCGCAAGGTGAGCGGGCAGGTGTATCCGGAAACCAAAATCGCCATTGAATTAAAAGGCCGCGTCACCAATATCATAGAAAAATTCAATGTGTCGCGGGCAGCGGGAACGGAAAGCGAACTTGCCGGCATGGAAACCATCAACAAACAGATTCTTGATCAGTTTGCAGCACTCGCTCAACTGAACCAATCCGTACCCGAGGCAACAAAGCAGATTGGCGCTCTGCAAAAAACCTATCAGGCATCGTATCAGGCAGGGCTGAAAATGGTTTCCGCCAGCGTTAATCAGCAATACGGGGAAGAATCGACATGGACCGCCGCCTTCGACAAAGAAAACAAAAGTCTCCTCCAGTCCCTTGCCGAAATCGTCGCAAACAGCTCCGCCAGTCATAACGAGGCCATGGCCCATGTCCTTGACGTCAGCAGGCAACTCAACAAAATGCTGCTTGTCTCCATTGGACTGCTGGTCGTGATCGGCGCAATCATCTTTTACATGATTTCCCTCATTTCCCGCCAGCTCGACTGGATGGGCCAGGAATCAACCAACGCAACCCATGGGCTGCTCGACGCCATTGACAACATCAACGCCATGTCCGTTCAATTGGCAACCGAGACCAGCTCATCCTCGGCCTCCCTGGACAGCATCGCATCGACCATGGAGCAGATGACGGCACAGGCCGAAGAGAATCTGCAAGCCGCCCGTACCGCTGAAAACGCGGCAAACGACCTCTATCGCACGGCAACTCATTCCAACAGTTCCATCAATGATGTGGTCGGTGCCATGAAGGAGATGGTGGAAGCGGACAAGGAAATTTCTTCCCTGGTCAAAGTCATAGAAGATATTGCTTTTCAAACAAATCTTCTGGCTTTAAATGCCGCGGTCGAGGCGGCGCGCGCCGGTGAAGCAGGGGCGGGATTTGCCGTTGTCGCCACTGAAGTGAGAAACCTTGCCACCCGGACGGCGGAAACATCAAGCATGGTTGCCGCCATTATCAAACGACTCGACACAAAAGTAACCGCCGGCGTCGATATGGTGAACAACCTGAAAACAACCTTTGCCGAAGTCAACACGGCCTCGGATTCGGTTGTCCGCCAGATGGAAAAAATCATGGAGACCGGCAAACGACAGTCGGAAACCGAAGGAAAAATCCGCGAATCGGTCAACAGCATTGACGGCATGGTACAATCCCAGGCTGCCATGTCGGAAGAAGCCTCGGCTACTGTTCAGGACGTGAAGGAACAGGTGGAGAGATTGCATCAGATGATGTACAAATTGATGCAGTTCTGGGAAGGAACCGGCAAAGGCGATTCTCCTGTCGACCCGTCATGAAGGTGATCCGCTTCCTGGTGGTGACTGACTACTATCTGGCGTCGGCTCTTCTTGTCTGGGCAGGACTTGTCAAGATACGGGACGCCGGTGTCGGAGATGTGCTTGAATCCCTTCTGGAACGGCACATTCTCACCCTTGATCAGATACTGTTTCTTGCCCGCTGGTACCCTCCCCTGGAAATCCTTCTCGGCGTTCTGGCCCTCATCGGTATCAAGGCAGGAATTTTCGCCAGGATGATCGCCGGTCTTTATCTCGCCTTCACCCTGCTTCTTCTTTTTGTTTCCGGCGGCTACCTGCAATTGCCCATCGACTGCGGCTGTTTCGGAACCGGCAATACAAGCCCGGTTTACCTGCTTATCCTGCGCAACCTGCTGATCGCTATCCCCCTTTTCTTTTTCCCCGGATCCCTCCGTCATTTCACCCGCCCCACCCTCCTTTACGCATGCCGGCAACATTAAAATTTGTTTGCCTGCTGGCCTCTTGCCGTCTATAGTAGCAGATTCAGAATTTTTTTTCTTTTCACATGTTTTCAGGCCCAAAAAAGGGACATAAACTCATCATGGCGCAACCGGCAAACACTTCCGTCAGGCAACATTCCGCTCCTGAATCAATTGCCGATCACTTGAGCCGATCGTTCATGGCGCAGGTCGCAAACAAGCTGCCGCCGGATCTTGATGTTGTTGATCATCTTTGCCGCATGGCTCTTTCCAGGGACAACGAACAGACACGAAAAGCTGCCGTTGTCGCCCTTTATAAAAATATTATCGAACCGTTGTGCGATGATTTCAGCGCTGACGGTGTCGACATCTGCAGCCGGGTCCTGCTGCGAATGACGGCATTTCTCCGCACCCGGACTGAAGGCGGGGCTCTCGACAAACTGCTCGGCGATCTGCACTTTCACGACGAGCACCAGTTATTCTCCCGTTATCGCCGGATCAAAAAAGAACGCGCGCTCTCCGGCTCCATGCGCCGCAACATCCGCAAGATCCTTGTGCTGTCCCGGGTCACCGTGGGCGCCGATGTTGCCATGACCTCCATCATTGTTCATCGGCTTCTCGTTACTTTTCCCCAGGCTGAACTGATTGTTTTCGGCCCTCAGCATCTTGCCGAGATTTTTTCCGAACTTCCCCGCGTCCATTGGACCAAGGTGCATTATCACCGTGAAGGCGGTCTTGTCGGCCGAATGACCTACTTCACCTCGCTTTACCGTTTGCTTGAACAGGAATGGCAGGCAGCTTCGGTGGAAAACACCCTTCTTTTCGATCCCGACAGCCGACTCAGTCAACTCGGCCTGTTTCCCTTGATCGATGACCGGTCTTACTGCTATTTTCCTTCACGGGAAATGGAGCAGCACAGCTCACACCGCCTCAGCAGTCTGACCAATGTCTGGCTGAACCGTCTGCTGGATGAAAAAAAAGATATCGCGCCCTGCATCTCCATTCGCCCCGTGCACCAGCAGACCGTGCGCAACTTTTTCACCCGCTTTCCGAAAGAAAGCAAAAAAATCGCCGTCAATCTCGGGGTAGGCAATGATCCTCGCAAACGACTGCCCGACCCTTTCGAGGAAGAACTGCTGTCCAGCCTGCTTCAGCATGCCGGGGCCATGGTCGTGCTTGACAGCGGTTGTCACCCGGATGAAAGAAAAAGGGCGATAAAACTTGTCGACAAAATAAGCGGCAGGGGATTTGCGACCGCGCACATATCGGAAAAAGATTTCAACCAAGAAAAACCGTATTTCAAACAGGGCCTTGTCTGCGTGCAGGGCGGCATCGGCATGCTTTCGGCGCTTATCGATCAGGCCGATGTTTTTTTCGGCTATGATTCCTGCTGCCAGCACCTCGCCACCGCCCGGCAAACCAGATCGGTCATCTGCTTTGCCGGGGCTGTTAATGACCGTTTTTTCTCCAGATGGATGCCGCTAGACAATCGCGGCCGCACCACAACCGTCCGCATGGAAGGGATTGACAACCTTTCGATCCCCGAGCTGCAACGATTGGCGATAAAATTTTCCGAACTGATTCTTCAGGATGACGGAAAACATCTCGTAAGGCCGAATACCCGCTGACAGCCCGGCGCTGCCGGCGGACAACGTGCCCTGGAGAAACAATTTTTTGTTTAAAACGATGGCAAAATCTGAAAATCAGGTTAAAGAGCTTTTTTTAAAATTCAAACAACCTGATCCCGGCAAATTTTACTTTAATACCGGAATCGCGGTTCGAGAAAAGTGCCTAAAGTACTTAAAATGCCTAAAATACTTGAAGTGGCGGTATTTTCTGCTCAGATAACACCTTTAATTTTCGGCACGTTACGCACTTGAAGTATTTTAGGCACTAAAACCGGTAACAAGCCAGAATCCGAAATTGTGACAAACTTATCGAAATCACGTTACGACATCAGGAGTTCTGAAATTATACGACACGTCCCTATAAAACAGGAGTAACCAGTGCTGGAAAATGTCAACAGGCAGAACCTGCATGATGCCGTCAAAAAATTTTCTTCCGCCAGGGTGCTGGTCATCGGTGATATTATCGTTGACCACTTCATCTGGGGAACAGTCACCCGCATATCTCCCGAAGCCCCGGTTCCGGTCGTCAACGTCACGGACGAAAGCCTGCTGCTGGGCGGCGCGGCAAACGTCCTGCACAATCTCTATGATCTGGGCGGTAAAGCGGTTTTGTGCGGCGTGATCGGCAGTGACTTCATGGGCGACCATCTCCTTTCTTTGCTGGAAGAGTTGGATTCCCCGACAAACGGCGTCATCAGATGCGCGGATCGGCCCACCACAAAAAAAACCAGGATCGTTGCGCAAAGCCAGCAGGTGGTTCGTTTCGACCGGGAAAAATCAGGTCCCCTTCCCGACGAAACCATCGATTCCCTGCTTTCCTTTCTTGACGATCATATTTCCTCTTTTGACGCGGTGATCATCTCCGACTACAGCAAAGGCGTCATCTGCGCCCGCCTGATGGACCATCTGCGGGATCTTCTCGGTCGCCGGCAGATCCCCATGATTGTCGACCCGAAACCCGCCCATGCCGAACTCTTTCACAACGCCACCATCATCACCCCGAACAACCATGAGGCGGAAAAGATGTCAGGCGTTGCCATCACGGACGGTGATTCGCTGCTGCGCGCCGCATCCGCCCTGCGGGAACGACTCAACTGTACCGCTGTTCTCATTACCCGGGGCGAGGCGGGAATGGCGTTGCTTGAAAAGGGAAAGACCATTTTCACTATTCCCACGGTGGCCAAAGAAATATATGATGTCACCGGGGCCGGCGATACGGTTATCGCCAGCCTTGCCCTGGGTCTTGCCTGTGGGCTCAGTTTCGCCGAGGCCGCCACTCTTGCCAACTTTGCAGCGGGCATCGTGGTGGGCAAGGTGGGCACGGCCACGACAACGGCACAAGAACTTATGGAGCTTATTTCATGAAATACCCTGCCAGCATGACGGCTTTCGGCCGAGGCGAACAGCTGACCCCGACCTGCGGCTGGACGGTGGAAATCCGTTCGGTCAACCATCGTTTTTCCGACATCCGCATCAAAATACCCAGGCAGTTTGCCGGTCTTGAGGAAAAGGTCAAAAAAGAAATCTGCCTCTTTTACAGCAGGGGGCACATCGAAGTGGTGATCACCCCTGCCCCTTCCATCGTTGACAGCAAAACCCTCACCGTCAATCTCCCCCTGGCCCGTCAATACCGTGATCGGTTGAAGGAAATCAAGCAGGAACTGATGCTGCCTTCTTCCCCCAATGAACTTGACCTGATCGCCGCCTACCCGAACGTCATTATTTCCGACGAGCAGGAACAGAACCTTGATGATGCGTGGTCCGTTCTCCGCCAGGCTCTACTGGAAGCCCTTGAATTCACCGGCGAAATGCGACAACGTGAAGGATTGAGCGTAAAATTGGATCTGCTTCAGCGTCTCGATCTGCTGACCGAGGTCGGGAAACAGATAGCGGAAAGGATTCCGGAGCTTACCGTCCAGAGAATGGAAACCTTGCGTGATCGAGTGGCAAAACTTGCATCCGAGGTTGATCTCGATCCGAACCGCCTTGCTCAGGAAATCGCTCTCATCGCCGACAAGGCGGATGTCACCGAAGAGCTGGTCCGGCTGAACAGCCACATCGACCAATTCCGCCGTTTTCTCGAAAAACAGGAACCCGTCGGGCGCCGCCTGGACTTCCTCCTGCAGGAATTTTTACGGGAGATCAACACAATGGCATCGAAGATCTCCGATGCGACCATCGCTCATCAAGCGGTTGAGCTGAAAAATGAAGTGGAAAAAATGCGCGAGCAGGTACAGAATCTGGAATAGGAGAACAGGTTGAAATGGACCAGAGAATGATCAATGTCGGTTTCGGCAATTCGGTGGTGGCGAGCCGGATTCTTGCCGTGGTAAAACCGAAATCATCCCCCATCAAGAAATTGAAAGAGGAAGCAAAAGAGCAGAAAAAACTCATTGATGTGACCGAGGGGAGGAAAACACGCTCCATCATCATCCTGGACAGCAATCATGTGATACTTTCCGCTGTGCAGCCGGAGACCTTAACCCAGCGTTTCACCCCGGCCACCATCAACGATCCACCCGTGGTTGATGAAGAGGACGCACCGTGAAAGGAAATCTCATTATTATTTCCGCCCCCTCGGGAACCGGCAAAACCACGATCCTCAAAAAAATTTTCGCAGATTTGCACGGCGTGACCTTTTCCATCTCCCATACGACCCGGGCACCGCGTCACGGTGAAAAAAACGGTGTGGATTACCATTTCGTCGATCATCAGACCTTTGCCGCCATGCGGACCAAAAATGAATTTCTCGAATGGGCCGAGGTGCACGCCAATTTTTACGGCACCAGCAAAAAAGAGGTGGAGGGACATCTGGCACAAGGGATCGATGTTTTTCTGGACATTGATGTGCAAGGCGCCCGCCAGGTCCGGCAGGCAGCCGGGAGTGTCGGCTGTTGCTCCATTTTCATCGTGCCCCCCTCCTGGGAGGAGCAGGAACGGCGCCTCACCGGACGGGGAACCGATTCAACGGAAACCATTGCCCTGCGCCTGAAAAACGCCAAAATGGAAATGCGGGATGCTTCTCTTTATGACTACATCATCGTCAATGATACGGTGGAACAGGCGGTTGACACCCTGCGGGCCATTATCATTGCAGAGCGCAGCAGAACGAGGCGCGACAGGGACGGACGGCCCCTTTCCCTTCCCCTCACGTGAAAGATATGAAACCAAAAAACGACCAAACCGACGACAATCTCGTCTGGGGCATCCATCCCGTCCATGAACTGCTTGCCGGCCGACCCGGTTCGATTCATGAGATCATTATCCAGAAAGGGAAAAGCGGCCAAAAACTCCGGGAAATCATCGATCTGGCCCGTGATGCGGGAATCAAGGTCAATTTTTCCGCTGACTTCGGAATGACCGGCAACAAGCAGATGAATCACCAGGGCGTCATCGCCAGGGTCGCTCCTTTTGCAACATTGGACGAGGACGCCTTCCTTGCCCTGCTGGAACAGCACGCTCCGCCCTTTGTTCTGGTCCTTGATTCCATCCAGGACCCGCACAATCTGGGCGCCATCATCCGTTCCGCTTCCGCGGCGGGCGTCACCGGCCTGATCATCCCCAAGGATCGCTCCGCCCAGTTGAGCGGCACGGTGGCCAAAATATCCGCCGGCGCATCGGCCTCTCTGCCGGTCTGCCAGGTAACCAACGTAGCCCGTATGCTGCAGAAACTGAAAGAAATGGGGATGTGGATTTACGGAACGGTCAAGGATGGCGGAACTTCGATTTATCAGACCACATTTTCCGGCGCCGTCTGCCTGGTGATCGGCGGCGAGGAAAAAGGCATTCGCCCTCTGATCGGCGAACAGTGTGACTTCAAGGTCACAATCCCCATGCAACGGCATCTCGATTCCCTTAACGCCTCCGTTGCAGCCGGGGTTGTCATGTTCGAAATCGTGCGACAGAGAACCGGGTCGGAATAAGGGAAAAAATTATGTAACTATCCAGCAGCACCGCATCTGCTTTGTCATCGGCCTGCCCGCATACCCAGTGTATAGCGGTCAGGCCTCTCTCGGAGTCTGCGCTTACCGGCGCATCTGCGGCACTGCTGAACAGTTACAGCACGGGACGGTTTGAACACTTTTCGTCCCAAGCTGGATAGTTGCAAAATTATTTCTTCTTTTTTCTGGCCAGCTCGATTTCTTTCATGGCCTCCATGAAACATTCGGGACAGTATCCGTGACTGATACCGAGACCCGTTTTTTTGCTTATGAACTGGTCCAGGGCAATCCATTCCGTCTTTTTGCCTGTTCCCGTCAAATCGTTACAGACTTTCCTGCAATCCTCGCAGATCGGCAGAATTTTTTCATAAATCTTTATTTTCCTGGCCATGTCCTGCAGTTCAAGACATTTTTCAATCCGCACCTGCAGTTCATCACTGCCGCAGGGCTTCAGCAGATAATCAGAGGCTCCGAGCCGTAACGCCTCGATTGCCGATGACACCTCGCCGTAACCGGTGAGGATGATGACGGCGATTTCAGGGTCAATTTCCTTGGCCGCCTTCAGAACTTCAAGTCCGTCAATGCCCTCCATCGCCAGATCGGTAATCAGCAGATTGAAGTAATTTTTTCTGAGCGCATCTATCCCCTCCTCCCCGTTGGCCGCCATGGTGACATCGTACCCAGCGCCTTCAAGGTCCATGCAAAGACTGCTTAAAATAAGTTCTTCGTCATCAACGAGGAGGATTTTTTTTTTGACTTTCATTGGTTGACTTTCATCTGCCCTCTGCCTTCGGCGGCTTCCGGACTGGAACCATACTTATTCATCAAGCTTTCCCTTCAACAGATCCCCAAAAGTCCCCATTGCGGACCCTTTCTTGTCTTTCGATGTCTCTTGAAAACGATGGAATTCATCACGCATGTCATCCCGGCGCTCAGACTTTCGTCCTTTTTTCCTTTCCTCAACCTTCTGCTCTTCTTCCTGCGACTGGGGCAGGGAAAGGGAAACCCGTTTCTGCTCCCGGTCAAGGGAGTCTATGCGCACTTCCAGGCTTTGTCCTTTCTGCACCACCTCACGGGGATGATTAATCCGGCGTCCGCCGCCGAGATTGGAAATATGAACCAGGCCGTCAATGCCGGGCGCCAGGGTAACAAAGGCGCCGAAATCCACCAGACGCGAGACAACGCCTGTCATGGTGCTGCCTTCCTGAAGATTGGCCGCTTCCCAGGGATCGGGCATGGTTTCCCGCAGGGAAAAAGAATAACGGTCGTTTTCCCAGTCAAGTTTCTTGACGGCAACCTGTACCTTCTGACCTTTTTCCACCACGGAATGAACGTCCTCAACCCTGCCGTAGGCCATCTCGGAAACCGGAATAAGTCCTTCAATACCGCCGATATCGACAAATGCGCCAAAATCACGGATGGAGGTGATGGTTCCATCGACGATCCGGCCGACTTCAAGACTTTCCCGCAGGGCTTCTTTCTGCCGGAGACGTTCCTCCTCCATGATTTTACGGTGGGAAACGATGATATTCCTGCCGTTTTCCTTGTATTCAACAATGCGGAAAGGCAACTGACGGCCGATGTATTCCTCATTATTTGTTATTTTATGCAGCCCCATCTGAGAAAAGGGGCAGAAGGCGCGGATGGCCCCGATTTTCACTTCAAAGCCCCCCTTGATTTCCTTCTGAACGGTTCCCTCAACCGGGATACCGCTGCGGTACGCCTCCTCCAGATGGGCACTGGCCGCGGAACCGCCTATTTTTGTGGTGAAAATTTTCTCATTGCGCTGCACCCCAAGAAAATAAACCTCAATGGAATCGCCTTCCTTGACCGTCGGCTCTCCTTCCGTGCCAAGCAGTTCCGCCAGGGCGAGCGATCCCTCGCTTTTGCCGCCGAGATCAAGAAAAACCCATTCCTTGCTGATGCGAACGATTTCCGCCTTCACCTTCTGGCCGGGAACAAGATGTTCCACAACGGTCTCGTTATCCTGGAACATCTCGGCAAAGCTCATCTCATTGTCGTTCTTCTGGTTCTGCATGCATTTGTCCTGTTCAATGTTTTTTCCGGCTTATAAAAAAACTTCTTTCCCAATGGTGCGTGACATTAGTTTCCGAACTTCATTTTCGTGCCCACCTCCACCTTTTCCACGGTGCGGGATGAGCTTTCAAAAATTACAAAACACGGCTGATTTTCCTTGCCGAGCATATCCCCTGGATTTATCAGCAATGTCGTGCCTATTTCTTCCACCCCGTAACGATGATTATGGCCGCAGCATACCACGTCAAAAAGACCCTGGTGGGCAAGGCCGCGGGCAACCTGGGGATAATGGTGGAAGGCGATTTTAAGCCCTCCCGCTTCAACGGCTCCCAGCACCCCGTGATGACTGATGGAGGGGAATCTGGTGCCGCAGGACTGGGAGATCAGATGCTGATCGCCGACATTATTGCCGTAAATCAAATGCACCGCACCGGCAAAGCAGGCCAGCTCATCAAGCATGAACGGCGAAATCAGATCCCCGCAGTGGATGAGCAATTGGACATTATAGGCATTGCAATATGTGACCGCTGCCCGCAGGTTGGCCACCTGATCGTGTGTATCCGAAATGATCGCTATTCTCATTGTTGTTATTTACTGAAAATAATTCTTTTTTTTACCTTTCGGCAACTATGTCGGACAAGGCCCTGATGCATGCCTCGTTTTCCTTGCGCTCCTTCAGGCAGATGCGGAAAAACGTATCGTCAAGCCCTTCGAAATTATCGCAGTTACGAATCATGATTCTTCGAACCAGCATTTTATCCCGCAGTTGCCGTGCCGTCATCTGTCCGTGCAGTCGGATGAGGATGAAATTGGCGTTGCCGGGAATAACCTCGATTCCGGGAATTTTCGCCAATCGGTCGACAAACCAGGGGCGCTCCTTTTCAAGAAACGCGCGTACCTGCTCCGCATAAACCTCACCATGGGTGAGGAGAAACTCCCCCGCCAACTGGGCGATCCGGTTGACCCCCCATGGTTTGCGGCGCTCGCCGAGTTTTTTCAGGTTGGCGGCGCGGGAAACCAGAAAACCGAGCCGGAGCCCTGGAATACCATATATCTTGGAAGAAGAAAAGAGAACAAAAAGATTGCCGGGCAGCTCAAGGGTGAGCTGCGATATATCCCGGGTAAACGGCAGATAGGATTCATCCACCAGAAAAAACGTTTGCGGATGGTTGACGATAAAATCATGCAGCTCACGGTTTGGTGTCAGTACGCCGGTGGGATTGTTGGGGTTGCAGAGAAAGACCAGCTCCCCGCCTCGGAGTTGCGACGAAAGCCGGTGCAGATCAAGCTGAAAATCCCGGTCACGGTCGAGCATGAAATCGACCACCTCGACACCGGCCCATGAACAGGCCAGCTGATAATCGGAATAGGTCGGATTGACGATCACCGCCCGCCGGCCCGTAAAGGCCCACGGCAAGGCAAAGATAAACTCGGTGGTTCCGTTGCCGACCAGAACCTCGTTTTCAGCCAGGCCGAATCTTGCGGCAAAAATATTGCGCAGGGTTTCACTTTCCGTTTCGGGCAGATAGGCTATCTGCGACAGCCCCTGTTCAAGAACCTGTCTGAGTCCGGGAGCCATACCCAAGGGTGTCAGGTTGCTGCTCATATCGATCAGGTCGACTACCCGGCAACCGAGCTCTTTGGCAACGGCAACTATATTGCCCCCATGCTTGCTCATTGTTCCTCCCTTATTTCAAAGTAAGCGGCAATCCGGCCGCCATGAAAACAACCTTGTCACAGCGGGCGCCGATCTGCTGGTTGCACCAGCCGGCAAGATCCCGGAAACGCCGGGCAAGGGACGATTCAGGCACAATTCCCATCCCCACCTCATTGGCGACCAGCACCACCGATATCGGGCACTCCTCCAGGGCCTGGATCAGCTCCTTCACCTTGCCGGAAATGGCCTCATCGGTGTTCTCATCCAACAGAAGATTGGTCAGCCACAGGGTGAGACAATCGATGAGGAATACATCCGTTTCACGGCAAAGGTCACGCAACACGGACGGCAGATTACTCGATTCCTCGATGGTCCGCCAGTTTTCCCCACGGTCCCGACGATGTATCCGCACCCGTTTCGCCATTTCCTTGTCATCGCCGATAACCATGGTGGCCACATAGATTTTTCTGGCGAAACGCTCGGTGGCCCATTGTTCCGCAAAGCGGCTCTTGCCGCTGCGGCAGCCGCCGACAACAAGCATCGTCTGTTTATCAAAGGTATCCATATTCTTTATCCAATCAGGCAACAGCCATTTGTCTGGGACGCAACATCAATTTTTCCCATCCCTGACCGCCAGGGCGAGAAATCTGTCACCTTCACGGAAGACGAGCCGCTTGGCGACAAGGTCATTTAAAAAGTTCTCAATCTGTTTCACGCTCAATGACGGAAACATCCGGGCAAGGGAGGCCGGGTCGATAATATCATTACAGGCGCGATATATTTCGCGGGACAGGCCTTGCAGCCGATGATGCAGAACATCTCCTGCCGGCAGCACCTGACGGATAATGAGAAAATCACCACCATCGCGATATGAAAGAAAAGGGTTCCCGCCGCCTGTTTTTTTTTCATGAAAGGCGCGCCACCGGCGAACCTTGTCCACCACCGGCTGCCACATCCTGCGCTGTTTTTGTCGATCCCCCCGGTATCCCTTGATGAGAAAAGGGAAATCCGCGGCAATCTCCGCGGGCAGCATGGCCGCAAAATGGGGATGCACCGTTTTTGCCGAAATTCCGTAATCCCTGGCCCGGCAATCCACGGGACTGCCGTGGCCGAGGAAAAAAGAGGCGGTGGAGAGGGGGTGAAAAGGAAAAGCAAAATCAAGGACCGTCAGTGTCTCCTCGACCTCGGCCGAGGTGCTTCCCGGAAATTCAACGATCAGATTGCCGTCAAGCACGACGCCGCCGGCCGCCGCATCACGCATGATCGCCAGATTTTCGATCACCGTGACCCCTTTGGCAAATTTCTGCAGCAACGAGTTGCTGAAGGATTCAATCCCCACCTGGACGGCAGCAAGGCCGCCTTGTCGGCTTTGGGCGAGCATCGTCCCTCGATAATCCGCCCGAATTTCCGCAAAGAAACGGTAGTCATGGGCGGACCGCGCCATCGTCGTAAAAAAGGTGGCTGCATCCTTGAGCGGCAGCGCGTTATCCGTGAAGGTAAAGTCCAGGGTTTTATAGCGGTTGGCCAGCAACAGCACCTCGCGTGCCATCTTTTCCGCCTTTTTGAAACGATAGCCGCGCCACTGCAGATTCAGATTGCAGAAAGTACATCGCCGCCACCAGCATCCACGGGAAAATTCAATCGGCAGAACAGGGATGAAGGTATTGCGGCTGAACAAATTTTCCATTTCCCGAAAATAGTCATCATAATCAGGAACAGCAAGTTCGGTCAAATTGACCTGCCCGTCCGCCGGCGCCGGTGAAGGTTGGGCAGGAGGACCGGCATGATGCACCCGCGCGTGCAGCCTTTTGTCCAGCCCGGCCAGATATCGGCACAGCGAAAGAAACGGTTCCTCCCCTTCGCCGCTGATCATGTAATCAACATCAAAAGAGCGGAAAAGGGCGCCTGCAACATCATCATGACAGGAAGAGCCGCCAAGCACGATCACCAGGCCGGGACGTCTTTCTTTCAATTCCCGAACCGCAACAAGAGTGGCAAAGAGCTGATTGAAACAAACGGAAAAACCGACCAGATCAATGTCCCGCCAGTCAACGCCTGCCGCCCACATTTTCAGGTTTTTGTCCAGTTGCGCACAGACAGCATCAAAATCAAAAGGAAGCGTCCGGTTGTCGGACTGAAACTCTTTTTCCGCCAGCTCCTTGGCCCGACCGCGCTGTTCCGGAAAGAGAAGTGCCGCGTAAAGCGCCTCGCAGACCCAGACATTGGCGGAAATCGCGTGATAAAGATCCTTGCCGAGATCTTTTGCCACTGCAAGATACGGATGCAGCGAACGCACCTTGATACCGTCCGCTTTTCCCTCCAGATAACTTTTCAGGGTACCGAGCTGGATGGAAGGCCGGTTAAAAATGGCCCACGGCATGGAGACAAGCGCCACATGGAAAGGAGATGATGGTGTCATTCGACTGCTTTGAGTTCCGGTTCCGGTTTCAGGTCAACAGCAAACCATCCTCCGCAAACCATAAACCGGTCATTGAAAAAAAACAAAAAGGCTATTGCCTGATTATTTCCGTTCCTTCAGGGGGGGTAAAATGGAAATGTTCGACCGGAAACGGTTTATCAACCACCGGATTGAAAAAAACAAGATCGGTCAAACTGCCCAGATGATCCTGAATCTGCAGATGGTTGATGAGAAAAGTGTCCTTATCCACCCAGACATACATGATCTCCACCTGGGGATGCGGATTTTTCGGCTTGAGGGCGATCACGTGGCTGCCTTCCTGGTCGAGAAAACCGGGTGCGTCCGTCACGTCAAAATCCCGCAGCAGGTTGCCGGTCCCGGAAAAGAAGCTATAGGTCACATCCTCCTGCAAATACTCTTTGGCAGGGGTGACAATCATCTGTTTTTCCGAGGCGAAATAAAGGGAGAAATTCTCTCCATCGCTTACCAGCACCTGGATGTCCGGAGATGAATAATCCCAACGAAGCAAAGCCGGTTTCTGGATCGCCATTGTGCCGCTGCCCTGCCGCTCGCGATGCTGCATGCCGCTTATATTTGATGTTTGCAAAAAATCGGCTTTAAAAGCATTTGTCCTCTCGTATTTTTCCTGAATCTTCGTGGCAACGGCAGTCGGGGTCAAGTCATCGCAGTGACCGACAACGGAAAAAAAGAGAATAAGGAGCATCTGCAGCAAAAGTAACATTTTTTTCATTTCAACTTCCTTCCATATCAACCTGAATAAGTTCTACTTTTCTGCCGAAAATCCGCTGGGCGGTCTTCTGAGCCGCATCGGTGACATCCGAAACATAATAAAAGCGCTCTCCGCCGTTGGTCAACTGACTGTCCATCTCGGGGTGATCAACAAGATACTGCTTTACCACCCAGGCGACAGCAGTGGAAGAATCAATCACATTGACCCCGTTGCCGATCCGCGGCCCGATAAGATGCTTGAGCAGCGGGTAATGGGTACATCCCAGCACCAGGGTATCAACACCTTTATGCTTCAACGGATGCAGATAACGACGGATGATCATCTTGGTTTCCCGCTTGTCCAGCCACCCTTCTTCCACCAAGGGAACCAGCAGGGGACAGGGCTGGGAGAGCACCGCCGCATCCGGCCGGATTTGCCGGATTTTCGACTCATAGATGTTGCTTTTAATCGTTGCCCTGGTGCCTATCACCCCTATCCGTCCGTTTTTCGACAGATTGATGGCCCGATGGATGGCCGGAGTGATAACCTCAAAAACCGGGGCGCTGAACTCGCCGGCCAGCAGGTCCGAGGCCACACTTGCCGCGGAATTACAGGCGATGACAATGATTTTTGCCCCTTTATCGAGCAGCAACTCGGTATTCTGGCGTGAATATTTCCGGATGGTTTCCGGACTTTTCGAACCATAGGGAGTCCTGGCAAGATCCCCGAAATAGACTATATTTTTTTGGGGCAGCAGTTGTTCAATGGCTTTGGCCACCGTCATTCCGCCGACACCTGAATCAAAGATACCTATCACTTCCGACGCCTGACACAATAAATCAACATAAAAAAAGCACGCAAAGATCCATTCCCTGCGTGCTTTTTATTACAAGACGGATTGAAAGAAGTAAAATAAAATCGTTTTTTACTTCGTCTTCTTCGCCGATTTCTGTTTCGCGCCGCCCTTCTTTTTCCGCTCGGCGATGGCCTTTAAAAGATTCTCCGGAACACCGCGCTCCTTGCCGGCCTTTTTACGGCGTTCCGACAGCGCCTTTGCACAAAGAGGCTGACGGAGGGAAAACCCGTATTTCTTTCGATAATCTCGGCCGGTCAGTCCATGCCCGGCAAGATGTTTCGGCGACAACTGCTTGAAGGACCGGCCGCACTCAAGGCAGATTATTTTATTCTTCTGGATTGATTTTTCCGGCGTAATCGCGACAGGGACGCTTTCCTCCCCGGTCGCTTCTGCTTGACCCGCATCAGCAGACAATTCAGTTTGCTGCAGGGATTGCAGCAAAGTAAAGGTGTTCTGCAATGACAGCCCGATCTCATCCGACGTCATACTTGTGCAGGCACATTGTGACTTGACAATGTCCGCAGCCATCTCAACAAGCGATTTACTCATATTTCCCTCCTTGCGTCAGGTACTTTATTACAACTCGGCTTTTCATTGTGAAGACATATTTCCTTTATGAGCCTCTTTCAAAATGACGAGACGCGCCACACAAAAGATATTATCGCGTAACATATTGAAATAATTGAACTTCACGGCGTTTTCTGGTATTGTTTTGTAACCAGCAAAACAGAACACAGGAGAACGCCGTGAAGCTCACCGACAAAATATCATGGTTGATGGGGTATGTCCAAAGAAGTCTGTTTCCCCATCTGAACAAATGTTTGCAAGCTCCGCTCACCGCGCAGGAGGAACGCCTGGTGTCTATTCTGGAGATTATCCAGGTTGAGCAACACGTACCAAGGAACATACGTCGATATCAGTATCCCGGGCGCAAGCCTCTTGACCGACAGGCTTGCGCCCGAGCATTCGTGGCAAAGGCGCTCTACCGATATCCGACGACCAGCGACCTGCGTCGGGCTCTGCAATCAGCAGGGAATCTGCGGCAGATATGCGGATTTGCCACTTCCAATGCTATCCCGTCGGAGCCTACCTTGTCGCGGGCCTTTGCCGAATTTGCCGCCGGCAGTCTTGGTGGGCGGGTCCATGATGCACTGGTGAAGGAATACCTTGGCGAAGAGCTTGTCGGACACATCAGCCGGGACTCCACGGCCATTGCCGGACGTGAGAAAGCGGCGAAGAAGGTGGCCAGGGAGCCGAAGAAGCCTCGCAAGAGGGGGCGTCCCGCCAAAGGCGAGCAACGGACGCCGGCCATCGAGAAGCGGCTTGACCGTCAGGTCCGCCAGAGTGCCGAGGAAGCCATTGGTGAGTTGCCGGTTGCCTGTGATCGTGGCACCAAGAAGGACGCCAAGGGGTACAAAATATCATGGAACGGTTTCAAGCTGCATCTGGACATCAACGATATCGGCCTGCCAATCAGTGCCCTTGTAACCTCTGCTTCGCTGCATGACAGCCAGGTAGCGATTCCGCTGATCAAGTTGACCAGCGGAAAGGTGACCTATCTCTACGATTTGATGGATGCAGCCTACGATGCCAAGCGGATCGAGGAGACCAGCCGGAAGTTCGGCCATGTTCCAATCACAGATAAGAATGGCCGCGGCCAAGAGGTTGTCCCCATGGCACCGCACGAGGCAGAGCGCTATAAAATCCGGTCCAGCGCGGAACGGGCAAACAGCCGATTGAAAGAAGACTTCGGCGCTAACAATGTCATGGTCAAGGGACACTGCAAGGTGACCCAGCACTTGATGTTCGGGGTCATCACCCTGTTTGCGGATCAGCTCCTACGCCTGATCGGATAGATTGTCAAAGATCAAATTGTGGACAGCCTTGTAGGCTGTTCATTTTGAAAGAGGCTCTAAAAGATATTTTTTTATATAATCGACAATTGAGATTTAGCAAGCATATCCATTCATTTTTTACTTTTTCATCACAAATCAACATTCCCGGTCAAGAAACAGAAAAAGAAAAGCGGAGATATGACTTCGATTGAAGAAATTGGAAATAGAAAATCGCTCCATAACACGGCACAGGTGTAGACGAAACGACAAAAGCACGGGAAGGTCAGGCAGAAAAAAAGATCAAAGGGGAATAAATCTTCACCCCATGTGAAACAAGCGGAAGGACAAACGGGAAAAGGCTCGTGTCGGCTCAAGTATCATCCGACGTTTCATTTGCAGGTCGGGAAACCTTTCCCGACAGGGAAATGTCGGCATGGGTATGCCGACCTACAAGGACAATTCAAGCTTGACATGCCACTAGTACAATGTAAAATTTAAGTTTTCGTATTTTTGCGTGATATTTGTTATAGTCGTCTTCAAAATACAAGGAGGACGACATGGCACCAAGATACAGAGTGACATTAACAAAAGAGGAACGGGAAGATTTGGAGGCTATTTCAACTAAAGGGAAAAGGGCAGCCCGCACCGTACTGTATGCTCGAGCATTACTTCTGCTTGATGCGGGGGAACATGGACCGAAGTGGGTTGTCACTCAGGTCGCAGAAGCTTTAGGGACAACGACGCGGAGTTTAGAACACTTAAAGAAACGATTTGTTGAAGAAGGTCTTTCTGCCGCCCTTGAACGTAAGGAGCGCGAGACCCCTCCGCGAGAAATTCAATTCGGAGGAGAATTTGAAGCACATCTTTTGGCTTTGGCATGTTCGGATGCTCCAGAAGGTAAAAATCGATGGACAGTACGTCTGTTGGCTGAGAAAATGGTCGAGCTGAAGATGGTAACGAGTGTTTCTCCGATGACGGTATGTAACACTTTAAAAAAAATGAACTTAAGCCTCACCAAAGCAAATACTGGAAGATACCGCCGGATCAAAACGCCAGTTTTGTAGCGGCAATGGAAGATATACTCGAAGTTTATGCGCGTCCGTATAGTCAAGAATTCCCGGTTGTGTGCATGGATGAATCGAGTGTACAGTTAATCGGGGAGGTGCATGAGCCTATTCCGGCAGCCCCTGGCCATCCTGTTCTGATGGATGATGAATATGTTCGCAATGGGGTCGCAAGCATATTACTTGAGGTAGAACCGCTTGGGGGAAAGCGCAAGGTAAAAATTACTGAACAGCGGACACGGATTGATTGGGCCCATTTCATCAAAGAGATGCTTGAAGAGCGTTATGCCGATGCCAAGAAAGTAGTTTTGGTCATGGACAACCTCAATACACACGACACGGCCTCGCTCTATGCGGCTTTCCCACCTGAAGAAGCCAGGGGCTTGGCGGAACGTCTTGAAATACACTACACCCCGAAACACGGGAGTTGGCTGAACATAGCAGAGATTGAACTCAGTGTATTGAAGCGGCAATGCCTTGCAGGCCGGATTGATTGTATCGAGAAGATGCGAGCTGAAGTGGCGGCATGGAACATTGATCGAAATAACCGCCAGACTAAGGTTGATTGGCAGTTTAGAACAGATGATGCGCGAATAAAACTAAAACGGCTTTATCCGAAACTTTAACATATACAATGTACTAGCCTTTCAGAGAGCGGCGATCAATCATATAATTGCTTCCCTCTTTCTGTTTGACAAAGTGCTTCACCTCGGAGGCTGCGGTGGAAACCTCGCCTGAATGGCTGTAAACATGGGAACCGGTCATGACCACTGCAATGGAAAGGCTGAGCAGGCCGAATATGGTTTCCCTGCCCTGCCGGTCCTTTTCCACATAACAGCCGACCTTCAGATCCTCCGCCGGAATGAACATGTTGCGAACAACATCAAAATTGGCAAGTATCCGTTCACAAACAGGCTTCACCTTTTCTTCTCCGACAATAAAAACAAAATCATCGCCGCCCACATGGCCGACAAAGCTGCCGTCCCGGGCCAGCTCATCAATGACGTTCACGGCGATACGGGCCACCATGAGGATAACGTCATCCCCTTGGGAAAAGCCGTAGCGGTCATTGTACGGCTTGAAATTATCAATATCGATGTAGCAGACACCATAGCTTTCATCCGCATCGATGGCTCGCTGGATCGCTTTGAGGATGGAGGTGTTGCCCGGCAGTTTGCTGAGCGGATTGTTGTCAAACACGCGTATCATCCGTGCTTCGGCGAGCTGAATGCGGGCCAGCATCAATTCCGGAGAAAAGGGGCGGACCAGGATATCATCCACCGGATAGGTCTGCCAATTAAAACCTGTTGCCACGTGTTTTTCCGTCACCACCAGCAGGACCGGAATATTTGTTTTCTGCAGGCATCCCTTGACCGCGTTAAGCAATGCCAGCCCCTCCTGTTTCTCACCAAAATCGATATCCATAATAAGCATGTCCGGCGGATCTTCCAGGATAAGTGAAACAGCGGAATGGAGATCCCTTATCAGCAAAGGCTGGTATCCTTTGGCCTCGAGAAGAATCTTGTGCTCGGAGCTGCCGACAATGTTTTCACCGACAATAAGAATGCGTTTCATATCCGTCCCGGAGTGACAATTTCCATTGCCTGCTATCTGTTATCAAGATGTAACGCTTCGTTCCAGCTCGGATTGTATTTCCAGGCTGAAGCCCTTGACATCCCAGAGTTTTTCCTCAACCTGCTCGATTATTTCATCAATGTCCTGGGCCGAAAGATTCAGCATCTCCCAGGCGCTTTTGCTCAGCGGCGGCACCCAGACGTCATCGCCGTGACCGTACCCGAGACCACGAATCAGAATATCGCTGAAATGAATAATTGCGGCGGTGAGCTTTTCGTCTTTGGCATCCGTGGGATTATGATGGCAGGCAATGGACTCCACCAGCTTCGGCGGCAGATTCCAGCTTTTTGCCAGCCAACCGCCGACTTCGGCATGATCGAGCCCGAGCAGTTCACGTTCGGCGGCAAGCATGCTGATCTCTTTCTCACGAACCAGTTGGCCGAGGGCTTCGCATTCCCGACGAAGTTCCATCTTGATCGCCACCTTGCCGATATCATGAATAAGACCGGCGGTGCTTACCTCTTCCGGGTCACTTACCTCAAGACGTTTGGCCAGCACACTGCAGACAACCGCGCAGCCCAGGGAATGCTCCCACAGCTCCATATCCTGGGACTCCATCAACTCAAAAATCGACGAACTGATGATGAGACTCTTGATAACGTTGAACCCAAGGAGAATGATGGCACTGTTTAACGAACTGATTTTCTGTGGAAAACCGTAAAAGGCCGAATTGACAAGCTTCAGGAGTTTTGCGGCGAGAATGTGATCCTTGCTGATCACCTTGCCCATCTGCTCCGTGGTCGTGTCCGGATCCTCCGCCATTCTGGTCAGCTTGGAAATAATTCCGGGCAGGGTGGGAAGATTTTTCACCTCCCGCAGTGCCTTACGAAAATCCGCCTGTTTCGTGTCCATTACGCGCCCTTTCTGCCCGCAACCGTGCGCTGCATAATTTTCTTTTTGATGTACATGAGGGGCGGGACATGCTTGACCCGGGAAAATCGTTTTTCAATATCGGCCAGTTCCTGCTCCAGGCTCTTTTCACCCTCAACCTGAACCGGATGCCCCTCCACGGTGACATATCCCACCTCCATTTTGATAATTCGATCAATCATGGAAGCGGTGAGCGTGGTTCCCTTGCCGCAAAGAATGCGACCATCCGGCGTATTGACATCCTTGGCCAGCACCATTCCCTCCGCAGCCTGCAAACTTAAAATCTGCTGCATGATTTTACCTCCTTGGCCCTCGAACTGAATGAAAAATGTCGTCTGAGAGTTGACAGACTCGCTTCGCAACATTACTATCAGTACGTTTCCGGATTAAAATATATTCGTGAGCCGAAGCCTCCCCAAATCGGAAGACGACTTCACGTTTTCATTTTTTAACCATTTTTAAAGATTATACTTTTTTTAGGGAGAACTCAAATGCCTATTTACGAATACGAGTGCCAAAAATGCAAGAAGGTTACCGAGGCCTGGCAAAGTATTTCCGACGAACCGTTGACTGACTGTCCGGACTGCCATGGAAATCTGAAAAAAATCATCTCAAGCAGCGCCTTCCACCTTAAGGGCGGCGGCTGGTACGCCGATGGATACTCAAGCTGCAAATCAGGCAAGTGCGACGCCTCCCCCGCCTCCCCATCCGCAACCGGCGGATGCGGCAAGGAATCTTCCGCATGCCCCTGCGCCGCGGCATCATAATCCGGAAAACAGATTACGATTCAGGAACCGGGAAAAAATGTTTTTTTGTGACTCCCGGCTCCTGAACCCTGACACCATTTAAGCCTTGTCCCCACGGACATTGCTTACCGAAACGGATCTCTCCGCTCCTATTCCCCCTGAATTATCATCGCATCGCCGTAACTGAAAAAACGGTAGTCATGTTCCAGGGCATGTCGATAACAGGAAAGGAGCTGCTCGCGTCCGACCAGGGCGCTGACCATGAAAAGCAGTGAAGAGCCGGGCAAATGAAAATTGGTGATGACATTTTTCACCAGCTTGAATCTGTATCCCGGTTTTATATACAGGCTGCACCATCCTTCAGCGGCATGCATCATTCCCGAAGCATCAGCCGCGAATTCCAGAGCCCGGACCGTGGTGGTTCCCACCGCCCATATTCGATTTCCCCTCAGTCCGACCTCATTTATTTTGTCCGCCGTCTTTTGCGAAACCGTTAAAAATTCGGAATGAACCTGATGATCACGGATATCCCGTACCCGTACCGGCGCAAAAGTACCGTATCCGACATGCAGGGTGACGGACTCTCTTTCCACTCCCTTGTCGGCAATGGCGGCCAGCAGATCATCGGTAAAATGCAATCCCGCGGTGGGTGCGGCAATGGCCCCGGTCCGGGCGGCAAAAACCGTTTGATAACGTTCCCTGTCCCGCCCTTCCTCCCCCTTCTTTCTTTTGATGTACGGAGGCAAAGGCAGCCGGCCATACTGTTCAAGAAGCAAGGCGAGATCGCCGCTGTAATGCAGCTCCACCAACGCCTTGCCGTCGGCAAGAAGCTCGACCACCTCGGCGGAAAAATCATCGGCAAAGATGATCCGCTGTGCGGGCCGGCAGCGCTTGGAGCTGCGCAACAGACCCACCACCTCGGCCCGTCCCCGGCAATTTCCGCTTCCGTCCTCGGGCAGCGACATCTCTTTGGGATAATGAAGCACGAGCAGTTCCACCCGCCCGCCGCTTTCCTTATTGCCCAAAAGTCGAGCCGGAAAAACCCTGGTGTTGTTCACCACAAGCAGATCACCGGGGGAAAAAAAATCGACGATATCAGTAAAAACATGGTCATGGATGGCGCCGGTTGGCCGGGTAAGGGCCAGCAGCTTCGAACAATCGCGCCGGGAAACCGGATGCTGGGCGATCTTTTCCGGCGGCAGCTCATAGCGGTACGAATCAATATCATAATCAAGGGGGATTTTATCAGGCATGGGAAATCAAAAATAGTGTAAGCAAAAGACTACAGTAAACCTGTCCGCTGGGTAAGATAGCAGAGCAAAAGCCCCGCCCCCATGGCAAGCAGGCCGATAACGCGCAGGACAGCGGGATCCATTGAGGAAATCTGTTTCAGCCAGTTCTGCATGGCTTCGGGGAAGGCCACATAGGGCAACGCCTCCAGGATCAAAACCACACCTATGAGAGAAAGTAAGAATTTCATGGCCGCCATACTAGCAGGAGCGATGAAGGAATTCAACAGGGAAGAAACCGCAGGGCCCGGCTTCCTGGATGATTTCCCCGGTCATTTCCCCCGTTTGCCGGTGCTTTGCTCCTTGGTATCCGCGGTTATGAGAAATTTTCCTTGGGAAGGTTCATTTCCGACTTAAAAGTTTCAAAAAAAACATGTATAGTTGCTGCACTATGATTACAAGAAAACCGACAAAACAAATCAAGGTAGGCAATGTGGCCATTGGCGGCAATGCTCCCATTGCCGTTCAGTCCATGACCAATACCGACACCCGCGACGTGGAGAGCACGGTTGAGCAAATCCGCAGACTGGAGTCAGCCGGCTGTGAGATCATCCGGGTTGCGGTGCCGGACATGGAGGCCGCCGGGGCAATCCGCGCCATCCGGGACCGCATCTCCATCCCGCTGATCGCCGACATCCATTTTGATCATCGACTGGCGGTTGCCGCCATGGAAAACGGCGCCCAGGGAATCAGGATCAATCCCGGCAATATCGGCGGGCCGGAAAAACTGGGCAAGGTCGTTGAGGCTGCCAAAGCGCATCATGTGCCGATTCGGGTTGGGGTAAATTCCGGTTCGGTTGAAAAAGATATCCTGGCCCACCACGGGCACCCGACCGCCGAGGCTTTGGTCGAAAGCGCCATACGCAACATCCGCCTGCTGGAAAAACTTCATTTTTTCGAACAGAAAATTTCCCTCAAGTCATCCGACACCCTGACCACCGTGGAGGCGTACCGTCTGCTTTCAAGCCAGTGCGAATACCCGCTTCACCTCGGGGTGACTGAAGCGGGCGGACTCATCGCCGGCACGGTCAAATCGAGCGTTGCCCTGGGAATGTTGCTTTATGAAGGAATCGGCGACACATTCCGTATTTCCCTTACCCGTGATCCGGTTGAGGAAATCAGGGTTTCCTACGAACTGCTCCGCTGCCTTCGCATCAGGGAGCGAGGCCCCGAACTCATCTCCTGCCCCACCTGCGGACGCTGCCGGATCAATTTATTCAATCTGGCGGAAAAGGTGGAAGAGCACATTCAGCAGATGGACACGCCACTGAAGGTTGCCGTCATGGGGTGCATAGTAAACGGCCCGGGCGAGGCAAAAGAGGCTGACATCGGCCTGGCGGGCGGCAAAGGAGTGGGAATTATATTTAAAAAAGGGAAACTGGACAAAAAAGTTCCGGAAGACCAGCTGCTGGAGGTCTTTCTCGCCGAACTTGACGCCCTGGCCGAAGAAAAAAAAATGTAAACAAACCGCACCGTTTCATCATTCCTCCGCCGGAAACGGAGGAAGATATAGACAAACAACCATAAGGACGATCATGCGCTTTACCCAGCTGCTTTTACCGACTCTGAAAGAAACCCCTGCCGAGGCTGAAGTCATCAGCCACAAGCTGCTGCTGCGGGCAGGCTTTATCCGCAAACTTGCCTCCGGCATCTATTCCTACCTCCCCCTGGGTCTGAAATCCATCCGCAAGGTCGAACAGATCGTCCGGGAGGAGATGAACAACGCCGGAGCCCAGGAGCTGCTCCTGCCCATGGTGCAGCCGGCCGACCTTTGGCAGGAATCCGGCCGCTGGAAGAAATACGGACCGGAACTGCTCCGTTTTACCGACCGTCATGACCGTGAAAGCTGCCTCGGGCCCACCCATGAGGAAGTGATCACCGATCTGGTCCGAAAAAATATCCATTCCTACCGCAACCTGCCGGTCAACCTCTACCAGATTCAAACCAAATTCCGGGATGAAATCCGCCCTCGTTTCGGCTTGATGCGGGGCCGGGAATTCATCATGAAGGACGGTTACAGCTTCGACGCCACTGAAAAAGGGGCGGAAGAAACCTACGAAAAAATGAACTCCGCCTACCATCGGATTTTTCAACGGTGCGGCCTGACCTTCAGGGCGGTGGAGGCCGACTCCGGCTCCATCGGCGGCAGTTTTTCCCATGAATTCATGGTGCTGGCCGATACCGGCGAAGACACCATTGTCATCTGCTCCAGCTGCTCCTACGCCGCCAATATGGAAAAGGCCAGGGCCATGGAAAGCCCCGGCCCCGAGGCAGGCGAAGAACTGCCGGTCAGCCGCGTTGAAACGCCGGGCAAACGCAAGGTGCAGGCCGTCTGCGAATTCCTTGATATTTCGCCGAAAAACCTGGTCAAAACCATGATCTACGTGGCAGACGGTGAACCGGTGGCCGTGCTGCTGCGTGGCGACCATGAGGTGCAGGAGGTCAAATTGCAGAACCTGCTGCACGCGACTGACGTCCGGCTGGCCGACGAGCAGGAAACCTTTGATTTCACCGGCACTCCGACCGGCTATCTCGGGCCCGTCGGGCTGAAACTGAAAATGGTTGCTGATCTGGAAGTGACGAAGATGGCCAACTTCACCACCGGCGCCAATGAAAAAAACTTCCACCTGCAAAACGTCAGGATCGGCCGCGATTTCAGCATCAGTCAGTCCGCCGATCTGCGCATGGTCACCGCCGATGACCGCTGCCCCCTGTGCGGCGGAGCGCTGTCTCTGACCCGCGGTATCGAGGTGGGACACATCTTTAAACTGGGCACCACGTACAGCGAGGCGCTGCATGCCACCTTTCTCGACGACCAGGGCAAGGAGATTCCCTTTGTCATGGGTTGCTACGGCATCGGCGTCAGCCGTTCCGTGGCCGCGGCCATCGAACAGAACCACGACAAGGACGGCATCATCTTCCCGGTCCCCATCGCCCCTTTTCAGGTGATCCTGCTCAATCTTTCCGTCAAGGACGAGGAAATCACCCGGGCCACGGAAAACCTCTATGATGAATTCCGCAAAAACGGTATCGAGGTGCTGCTCGATGACCGGGACGAAAGGCCGGGCATCAAATTCAAGGATGCCGATCTGATCGGTATCCCCTTCCGGGTAACGGTGGGGAAAAGCCTGACCCAGGAAGGGAAAATCGAGATCAGGGAAAGAAAAACCGGCACGACCATCTCCGTGGGTGTTTCGGAAACCACGGCAAAACTCAAACAGCTGATCGATGACGCCATGATGAGCTGCCGGAACTAAAGGTGGCCGCATGGCGCAGCACATTCCCATTACCAACGAACCGATCACGGTAGACGACCTTGTCCACCGGGCTCAGGGCTACCTGAGCCCCGGCGACACCGACGAATTGCGCAAGGCCTATGACTATGCCGTAAAAATTCACGGCAACCGCAAAAGGGCCGACGGCACCCCCTACATCCTCCACCCCCTGGCTGTCGCCCATACCCTGGCATCCATGCAGCTTGACCTGGAAACACTGCAGGCCGGGCTGCTGCACGGCATTTTCAAGGAACCCGGCACCAAGGCAACCGAAAAAGAACTGGAAGAACTCTTCGGCCCGGATGTCAAGGAAATCGTCTGCGGCGTTACCCGAATCGACAATATCGAGCATAATACAAACCTTGACTACCAGGCGGAAAACATCCGGAAGATGCTGCTCGCCATGTCTTCCGATATCCGTATCCTGCTCCTGAAACTGGCCGACCGTCTCCACCTCATGCACCTGATGGACATGCCTGATACGGAAAAAAAGGATTACGCCGCCGAGACCATGGATCTCTACGCTCCCCTTGCCAGCCGGCTCGGTATCGACTGGATGAAACGGGAGCTGGAGGACCTCGCCTTTGCCCATCTCCATCCCCTTGAATATCAGGATCTCGCCGCCCGGGTGGACTCGTCGACCAGCGACCGCGCCATCTACGTGGAAGAGATCAAGAAAATCCTTACCACCAAACTCAGGGAACAGGGCCTGACCGATTTTCTCATCCTCGGCCGGCCCAAACATCTTTACTCCATCTACCGAAAACTTATCGCCCAGCGCATCCCGCTGGAAAAAGTCTATGACAAGGTTGCCTTCCGCATCATCCTGAAAACCGTGCGGGAGTGCTATGAAGCCCTCGGCCTGGTCCATTCCCTCTGGGTTCCCATTGACGGCCGCTTCAAGGATTTTATCAGCTCGCCCAAGTCAAACATGTACCAGTCCCTGCACACCTCGGTCATCGGTCCCCATGGTGATTTCATGGAGATCCAGATCCGCACCGAAGAGATGGACAAAATCGCCAAGGAGGGAATCGCCGCGCACTGGGCCTACAAGGAAGGAACGGCGATTTCCCACAAGGACGCCAAAATGTTCCAGTGGCTCAAGCAGCTCATCCAGTGGCTGCAGGAACTGAAGGATCCGAAGGAATTTCTAGAGGCATTCAAAGACGAGCTGCACCAAGGCGAAACCTATGTCCTTACCCCCAACGGCGAGGTGAAAGAGCTGCCCGAGGGCAGCACGCCGCTGGATTTCGCCTATGCCATCCATACCCAGGTGGGCAATCGCTGCACCGGCGCAAAGATAAACGGACGCCTGGTGCCGCTCAAGACAGTCCTGCACACCGGCGATGTGGTTGAAATCCTGACATCTCCGCACCAGCAGCCGAGCAGGGGCTGGCTGTCACTGGTCAAGACCAGTCGGGCAAAAAGCCGGATTCGCTCCTGGCTGCGCCAGGATGAGATGGAAAAAACCCTGAAGCTCGGACAGGAGATTTGTGAACGAGAGCTGCGCAAACACAACCTGAGCCTGAAAAAACTGATCAAGACCGGCCATCTCAGGGAAATCCTCAAGCGCGCCAATTCCAATACCATGGAAGAGCTGCTGCGCAGGGTCGGTTCCGGAAAAATCAGGACGGACCAGATCATCGACCTGATGCTCCCAGCCGAGCTTAAAAAAGCAAAAGAGGAAGAGATCCCCCTTGCCGTTGAAGCAGCCGTTGAAACTGCCGCGCCACCGGCACCGAAACCGTCAACAGGGGATGCCATTGTCATCGACGGCATTGACGACATGCTGATCAAGATCAGCCAATGCTGCCTGCCCATGCCGGGCGATGATGTCATGGGATTCATCACGACGGGAAGGGGAATCTCCGTCCACAAGGCCCTGTGCCCCAACCTGCAGGCCACGGACCCGGAACGAAGAATCGAGGTAAGCTGGTCCAGCTCGGCGAGAACCCAGCATCGGGCTCATATCCAGATTCTTGCCCATGACCAGAAAGGACTGCTGGTTTCCATCTGCAACGCCATCACCAATGACGATGCCAATATTCTCAACGTGGATGCCCACACATCAAAAGACAATATCGCCAGGCTCAATATTGTTCTTGAAGTGAACAATATCGACCACCTGAGCACATTGCTGCAGCATCTGCGTCAGCTGAATCAGGTGATTGAGGCCAAGAGGAAATAAACAAAACAACCCGAGAAAAAAGCCGTTCAGGAAAACGGTTCTTTCTCGGGTGCGGTGGAAAAAAGATTTTTTCGGCAGGAAATCGAAATCAGGCGTTGCGGACCAGCGGCTTAACCACGGCGCCGGAACGGATACAACGGGTACAAACCCTGATCTGTTTAGCATTGCCGCCGGGGGTAGCCACGCGGACTTTCTTCAGATTGGGCAGCCAACGGCGTCTTGTCTTGTTATGGGCATGGCTGACATTGTTACCGGAAACAGGCTTTTTGCCGCAAATATCACATTCTCTAGACATAATCAACTCCTTAGGACATAGATGATCCGGCCGTAGTCATTTGAAAGAAACAGCCGATATATTTTTTGCAAGAACCAGGATTTATACATCGTCCTCCCGACCATGGCAAGTTTTTTTTATCAGGGAGACACTGAAAAAAAGTTTAAAATCCATGTTATCTTTTCATGAACTTTCTGCTACTATTTGTGTCACAAGTTATGAGTCCTCATACCCTTTAATGATATTGACACTTTGTCACACTCCATGGTATCAGGTTTTTTCCATACTTACGTCCGCCCCATAACCTGTTTCAATTAACCCTTACAATATACAAGGACAGCATGAGCAATCAGAAAAACAGCATCTGGTCTTTTTTTGCCTCGGTCAAACTAGCCCTTTTTGTTCTTTTCCTCCTCGCTGTGGCTTCCATCATCGGCACGGTCATTCCGCAAAACAGTCCAATGGAAGCGTATGTCCAGCAGTACGGCGAAAACATGGCACGACTTTTTCAAGTACTTGACATCCCCGACATGTATAATTCATGGTGGTTTGTCAGCCTGCTCGTCCTTCTCGGCCTCAACCTGACCATCTGTACCATAGAAAGGCTGCCCCATGTCTGGGCAATGGTGGTGCTGGACAATCTGCAAACCGACCTTGACCGGCTCCCCAAGATGAATCCACGCAAGGAAATCGTCACATCCGCCTCGCCTGAAAACACTGCCGTCCAGGTCCGGGCCGGCCTGAACGACAAAGGCTGGAAATCAAAAGAAACCGAACGCGACGGCGGCCTTCTTCTTTTCGCCCAAAAAGGCCCATGGACCCGTCTCGGTGTCTATGTCGTCCATACCAGCATCCTTGTTATCTTTGCAGGTGCCATGATCGGTTCCTATTTCGGTTACAAGGGCAGCATCATGCTTCCCGAAACCCGCAAAACCGACACTATCTACCAGTTCCAAACCCAAAAACCGATCAACCTGGGCTTTGAAGTCCTGTGCAAACGATTCACCCTGTCCCACTACCCGAACGGCGCGCCGAAAGAATTTCGCTCCGACCTGGCCATTCTCGAAAACGGCAAGGAGGTCCTGAGCAAATCCATCGTGGTCAACGACCCTCTTTCCTACAAGGGTCACACCTTTTATCAGTCAAGTTACCAGTCATACGAGAAATTCCTGGTCACCCTTGTCAATAACCAGACACAAAACAAAGAGCTTTTTCTGATTGAACCGGGCAAGGAAATAAAGTGGGACGGCGAAAATGTCACCTTCGGCATTATCAACAGAAACATGACCGACACGCCGATGAAATTCCAGTATAAAATCTGGTTGACCGACGGTTCCGGCAGCGGAGAGCCTTTCTGGATTACCGACGGCGACTCCATGACCGTTAGCCGCGGCGACACGCAGTATACATTCGCCATGAAGGAGTTTTTCGCAACCGGACTGCAGGTCACCAAGGATCCCGGCGTCTGGTATGTCTACCTGGGATGCACGCTTATGCTGCTTGGCCTGATGGTTGCTTTTTTCCTTTCGCACCAGCGCGTATGGGTTTACATTAAAAAAGAAAACGATGAAACCCATATCATGATCTGCGGCAACAGCAATAAAAACAAACCTGCTTTTGAAAAGAGTTTTGAGGCGCTTACCGCCTCCATCACCGCAAAAGTACAAACTCTTTCCTAGTCACAATCATACAGAGGATAGACAATGACAAGTTCGCAACTTTTAGGCATAAGTACCATCGGATACCTCATTGCTTCGGCGCTTTACATCGCCACCCTGATTTTCAAGACCAGAAAGAGCGGCATCGCGGCTTCCCTGGTTACCCTCATTACCTTTTTCGTCCAGACCGCGGGACTAGGCCTCAGGTGGTATGAATCATACCAGATGGGCATGGGCCACGCACCGCTGTCCAACATGTACGAATCCCTGGTCTTTTTTTCCTGGGCCATAGTAATTTTTTACCTGCTGATGGAAGTGAAATTCAACAACAGGCTGATCGGCGCCTTTGCCATACCCTTTGCCTTTATCAGCATGGCGTATGCCTCATTCGGCAAAGGCATCAACCAGGAAATATCCCCATTGATCCCCGCCCTGCAGAGTAACTGGCTGATTGCCCATGTTATCACCTGCTTCATCGGTTACGCCGCCTTTGCCGTTGCCTGCGGCCTCGGATTCATGTACCTGCTGAAAAACTCTGCGGAAGAGAAGAAGGATGACGGGCTTATCAGCACCCTGCCTTCTCTCAAAATAATTGATGACATCATTCATAAAAGCATGATTTTCGGTTTTCTTTGGCTGAGCGCGGGCATCATCACCGGCGCCATCTGGGCCAATTCCGCCTGGGGAACTTACTGGAGCTGGGACCCCAAGGAAACCTGGTCGCTGATCACCTGGTTTATCTATGCCGCCACCCTGCATGCCCGTTTTACCCGTGGCTGGCAAGGAAAAAGAATTGCCTGGCTGGCGATCATCGGCTTCGTTTCGGTCATTTTCACCTACTTCGGCGTCAACTTTCTGCTCTCCGGCCTGCACAGCTACGGCAGCAGCTAAGCCTTTGGAAACACACAACATGAGCATCAAAATGCTCAATAAATCACAGGGAGCCGTTACGAAAGAAATGATGAACCACGTTATTGCGCAACGGCTCCTGAAAAAATGAATAGCAAATCATTTTTCTCCGCTTCCATCTTGACAAACGACCCGAGAAGTCGTAAAAAAGATGGAGTTTAGAGGTTTTTTTCACTGGCTCTTATGGATGTGTAAAAATTAATCAAGGGAGAAAAAAAATGATTAAAAAAACTATTGTTAGCGCAGCAGCTCTCGCGGTACTTTTCGGTTTCACCATGCCCGTCATGGCTGATAACGGTCCGGCCGACATGACCCTGCAGGCAACCGTGGATGCGGCAGCCAAACCAAAACCAGCGGTTTTCCCCCACAAGAAACATCAGGATGCCGGATTGAAATGCGGCGAATGCCATCACGGCAAAGGCGCTGACGGCAAGAAAACCGACTATACCGACGGGATGAAAATCGAGAAATGCGAGTCCTGCCACAATAAAGCAGCCGGACTGCCGAAAGAAGTTGCAACATTCAAAGATGCGGCTCACACCAACTGCAAAGGCTGCCATCAGAAAGGCGGCAAAGGCCCCACCAAATGTGGAGATTGCCACAAATAAGTATCGCTTGACATCAGTCTCATAAAAAAAAGGCTGCTCCCTGGAGCGGCCTTTTTTTTATGAAATAACTCAAATCCTCCACCAAAAGAGATCCTCACCCCGCCCCTGAACCATGGCAGCACAAAACAACCCGCAAAAAGGGCAAAACCGAACACTGAGCCATATTCATCTTTCCCTTTATCTCCTGTTCATTGCCTTTCTCCTGACCGTCTTCATCGGGACGGTGATGTTTCTCTTCGTCTCCTTGAACATCCCCGACGTCGGCTCCCTGACCGAGTATAACCCGCCGGCCACAACCGTTATTCTTGACAGATACGGCAAGCAGGTTGACCGTATTTTCACGGAAAACCGTTACGTCATTCCCTATGACAAAATGCCGGAACAACTTCCACTGGCTTTTGTAGCCGCCGAAGACGCCCGTTTTTTCCAGCACGCCGGTGTTGACGCCTGGTCCATATTACGCGCCCTGCTGCACAACATCAGCAAAGGCGGCCGCGGTCAGGGCGGCAGCACCATTACCCAGCAGGTCGCCCGCTCGCTGCTGCTTTCTCCGGAAAAGACATACACCAGGAAGATCAAGGAGGCGATACTGGCCTACAAAATCGATAAAACCCTGAGTAAAAAGGAAATACTGCATATCTACCTGAACCAGATCTATTTCGGTGAAGGGGCGCATGGTGTCGACGCCGCAGCCCGGGTCTATTTCGATAAACGGGCCGAGCAACTGAACCTGGCGGAAATCGCCATTCTAGCCGGTCTTCCCCAGGCACCCAGCCGTTATTCACCCTTCAAGCATTTTGACCTGACCAAGAAAAGGCAGGCCTATGTATTAAACAGAATGGCGGAAGAGGGATATATCACCCCGACCATGGCCAGGAAGGCCTATGACCAGACCCTGCTCTGGGGGGCGCCGCTGGAAAGGGATGATGACTCCCGCTATTTTATCCAGTATGTGAAAAATTATATCCAGAACAAATACGGTACGGATGCCCTGGTATCCGGTGGGCTCACTGTTGAGACAACCCTTGACCAGGAACTGCAGAAATATGCGGCGTCTGCCGTCAGTCGCGGAGTCGCCAAATGGGCGGTGCGGCAAACGAGGAAATCCACGGACCTTCCCCAGGCGGCCCTGGTTGCCATGGAAAGCGAGACCGGTCACGTCAGGGCTGTGGTCGGCGGAACGGATTTCGACAAGAGCCAGTTCAACCGGGCAACCCAGGCAAAACGACAACCAGGCTCTTCCTTTAAACCGATAGTTTACGCGGCGGCCCTGCAAACAAACTTCACCCCGGCCTCGATTATTATCGACGAGCCTCTCGAGCTGCCGGGCTCAAACGGCGCCTCGAGCTGGCAGCCCCAGAACTTCAGCGAGGAATTTTACGGGCCGACGACAATCAGCACGGCGCTCATTCATTCCCGCAATATCGTTACCATCAAACTTCTCCAGGAAATGGGAATTGATCCGGCCCGCAGGTTAGCCAGGGCCCTGGGCATTGCTTCACCCATGATGAAGAATCTTTCCCTTGCCCTCGGCTCTTCCGAGGTCACCCTGCTGGAACTTACCGGCGCCTATACCGCCTTTGCCAATCAGGGAAAACGATCCCTGCCGGTTTTCATCACCCGCATAATCGACAGAAACGGAAAAATCCTGGAACAATGGCAGGCTGACGGCGAACAGGTGCTGGATGAGGAAACCGCCTTTCAAATTACCCATATCCTGAAAAACGCCATCGCGGAAGGAACCGGACGCAATGCCGGCGGGCTGCCCCAGGAATCAGCCGGCAAAACCGGCACCACGGACAAATACCGCGACGCCTGGTTTATCGGCTATACCCCGGAAATCGTCTGCGGCGTCTGGCTGGGCTTTGATCGGCGCGAATCACTGGGCACCAATGAAACCGGCGGCAAAGCCTGCGCGCCCGTCTGGCTCGATTTCATGCAGCATGTCCCCTACAAGCAAACAAAATTCGCGGTTCCCGAAAACATTGTCTTCCTGCCCATTACTCCGGAAACAGGGGCCTTTGATCCCAGCAACCTCGACAGATCGACCTGGTTGCCTTTCAAGAAGGACATGCTGCCGTGGGATACGCAAACACCCGCACCGGCAGAAGAGGTTTTTCCCGGTCTCAAATAAAAAAGCCGGGGTACGACCCCGGCTTTCCACATTTCCATAAAAGAAGAAACTAATTGCGTCGTTTGGGAACGTCCTTCAATTCATCCTTGCCCTGGAAGACAACGGTAAAATTCTTCGCAAGCAGATCAGAAAGATTTTCCGCTTCATCCGGGTTTATCGGTAAAACCCTGATCGCCACCCTTTTCTTCCCTGACGGCGCATCTTCAAATGAGGTCAGCACACTGATAACCCTGGCATTATTTTCCCGTAACACGCCTACCACCCTGGTGACGGAGCCGGGCTCATCGACTAGGTCGAAAACATACTGCATGGCGCCGTCCTTGATGCCGGTGCTGTGGATGAAGCCGCGCAGAACATCGGTTTCACTGAGCAGTCCGATGAGATAGCCGGATTCGTCAATAACCGGGATACCGGAAATTTTGCACTCCAGCATGATAACCGCCGCCTTCTCCAATGACTCATGTCCACCGATGACAATGGGGCTCGGGGTCATGAGATCCTTGACCTTCATCTCGGAAAGAAGATAGTACAGTTCATGCACGTCAAGCGACGTCGTTTTGGAGGGAGACGCATCCTTGACGTCACGATCAGTTATAATTCCAACCAGTTTCCCATGGGAAACAACGGGCAGACGGCGAATTGAATTTTCTTTCATGACACGGGTAGCCCGCATCAGCGACGTGTTTTCATCCACAGTCAGAACATTTTTCGCCATCCAGTCACGAATCAGCATGCTTCTTTTCCTCCCTGATCACTTTACAGATATCATCTGATGTTTTTTTGCTCACAACCGCGCATAGACAAAAAAGAGAATTATTCCATTTTACAAAGCATTATTTATAAAATATTCCCTTGCAGATGGCAAGGGTTTCAACTCTTTTGATCACCATCACGGCATCGATTTTCGCAAGGAGGATATGCGGCGACCGGCGCAACCGGGACTCACCATCCGGCGAGCCCTTCCCGCCACAGGTTGGCTTCCGCCTGACGCCGCTTGCACAAGCCCGATCCCGGCGACCAGAGGCGCTGCATGGCGACAATCTGATCCTCGACTTCGATCAGGATTTCCTTCCGCCGTGTCATGGTCAGGGAAGAATCATCAGCCTCGGCAAGAATATCACGGATGGACGCCATTTCCCGCCGCTTCGCACCGCTGAGACCGGTGCCCCGGTTGTAGACGATGCTGACCAGCACGGCGCGACACAACTCCGGCAAACGCGGCAGCGACGGATAAATGCCCTGGGTCTCAAGGTAAAAACGGGGCAGGGTTTTGTCGATAAACACCGACCAGGCCGCCTTGAACGGGATCTCGATCCCCATCCTTTTCAATTCAGCGGTTCGCTTTTTCGTGCCCGGCCTGCCGATATCCGAGGACAACGCCTCAAGAGCAGCCGGGGCAAGATGCGGCTCCCACGCCTCCCGGAAGCCGTCTTCCGAGTTGAACCGCAGATCAAAGCCGATGCCGATGGTAATACCGCTGGCTTCGCCCGGATAATGGGGCCAACGGCAGACCTGATCATAATAGGCCAGACCGCCGGTTTCCTCCCTGGCAATGAGGGCAACGCCATTGGTGGCCAGCGACGGAAAGGGCTCCGGCCGTTCTTCAAGCCAAAGCCAGAGATTACGGTCGGCAATGCCGCTTTCCGGCTGCCCCGCGCACTTCTGTCCGTAACATACTCCCCGCACGGTGCCGCTGCCGAAATCACCGTCCGGCACAAGCATCGCCCCCACCCGGTTCAGAAGCGACTGCAGCCGCTTCACCTCATCTCCCTTGGCCCCACGACGCAGTTCCGGATAGCTCATGTTCTTCTCCTGTTTGTCGAATAAACGCCGGCAATGTTTCCCATATTATATAGCACGAAATCCGATAAACGCACAAAAAGTAACAAACTTCGGCTCACAAAAAAAATCTTGCCCGGCTCATGGCGTCCGGTGATTTTAATCTTGCCGGAACACATATCAGTGAAGTAAAAATAATGTGGGCACAAAAAAACAGATATGTAACGCGGGCGAGAGCAGTGAGTTGACGCGCTTCGAAAAAACTCAGCCATTTGCCGTCCCGGCTGACGAGCCATTTTCCCGCCCCTGTTGCTTCTCCCTGTTGCATAAAACCTATCGGGCGGCATTTATGAATCAGGATTCTTTGCACAAAAAAAAACGCGGCGCAAAAACAGCATCCCGTGAAATGCGGGAGCGCGCCGAACGGTTGCTGCGCGAAAAGGCGTTGTCGGCTTCGGATATCACACCATCGGATATGCCGGAGCTCGTCCATGAGCTGCAGGTGCATCAGATCGAACTTGACATACAGAACGAGGAATTGCGCCGGACCAAACTGCAGCTTGAGGAATCCTGGCTTCGTTACGTCTATCTCTATGATCTCGCGCCGGTCGGTTATTTCACCTTTGACGGCAAGGGCCGTATAGTGGCGGCAAATCTCACCGCCGCCAAGCAGCTCGCTCTGGGGAAAGAGGCCCTGTTGCAAATGCCGTTTTCTTCTTTCCTGAGCCAGGATGATGCCGATCTGTTTTATCTGCATTTAAAAAAGGTATTTCGCACGGGCACGAAACAAAGCTGTGTTCTCACCGTTTTCCAGGAAAAAGGCGAACCGTTTCATGCCCAGCTTGACAGCATCGTTTCCGCCGTGTCCCACGATGAAAATCCCGTCTGCCAGACCACGATCACCGATGTCACCGAACGCAAGAAGCTGGAGGAGTCGCTGCAGATTTCAGAAACCTTCTTCCGCCGTCTCTTTGAAGAAGCCAGAGAGGGAATATTAATTCTCGATGCCGAGACCGGACAGATATCCCAGGTCAATCCTTTCCTGATGGAAATGCTGGGCTATTCATACGAGGATTTTTTGGGCAGGAAACTCTGGGAAATCGGTCTTTTCAAGGATGTTGATGAGTCGAGAGTCTCATTTGCGGAACTGCAGCACAAAGGATTTGTCCGTTACAGCAATTTGCCGCTGGAAACAAAAAACGGCAGGATAATTGCCGTGGAATTTATCAGCAGTGTTTTTCTGGTGAACCGTAAAAAAATGATTCAGTGCCGCATCCGCGAGGTCACCGGGCAGGCACTTGGGTCAGATTTTCCGCATGACGAGCACAACGGAACGGAACGACGCATGCGGGAGCGACGGAGCAAGCAGCGCACCAGCAATGAAGAGCTGATGCAGGAGAAAAAAAGAAACACGCAGCTGGAGGAATCCCTGCTGAAAGCCCTGGCGGAAATCAGAACATTGAAAGACCGGCTGGTGGTCGAAAATATTTACTTTCACCAGGAAAGCAAAAAGAAACATCAATTCGGCCACATCATCGGCCAAAGCGACGGCCTCAAGTATGTTCTCTATCGCGCCGAACAGGTCGCGCCGACAGATGCGACGGTGCTCGTCCTCGGCGAGACCGGCACGGGCAAGGAGCTGATTGCCGAGGTCATCCACCACTTGAGCCCCCGCAAGGATCGACCGTTGATCACCGTCAACTGCTCGGCACTGCCCGCCAATCTGATTGAAAGCGAATTGTTCGGCCGGGAGAAAGGCGCCTTTACCGGAGCCGATACCCGCCAGATAGGCCGCTTCGAGGTTGCGGACGGCTCCACCCTGTGTCTGGACGAAATCGGCGAACTGCCCATGGAGATGCAGGCCAAGCTGCTGCGGGTGATCCAGCATGGCGTGTTTGAACGCCTGGGCTCGTCAAAAAGCATCAAGGTTGATGTGCGCATCGTGGCCACCACCAATCGCAATCTTGAGGAAGCAATCCGTGCCGGCATCTTCCGGGAGGATCTTTTCTATCGGCTCAACGTCTTTCCCATCACGGTTCCGCCCTTGCGCCAGCGAATCGAAGATATCCCTTTACTGGTTCAGGCCTTTGTGGAACGTTATGTCCGCAAAATGGGAAAACAGATCACCTCGATCCCCAAGGAAACGATGCAGGCATTGCTGGATTATCCGTGGCCCGGCAACATCAGGGAGCTGGAAAGCATCATCGAACGGGCCGTGATCCTCTGCCCCGGACCTCTTCTGCAACTGGCGGATAAACTGGAGTCCTCCCCAATCCCCTCTTCCACCGGGGGAACCATGAAGGAAAGGGAGCGGGAACAAATCCTGCAGACCCTGGAAAAAACCAGGGGGCGGATTGAAGGAAAGGACGGGGCCGCCCAGCTCCTGGGCCTTCACCCCAGCACGCTGCGGGCGAGAATGCACAAGCTCGGCATCGTCCGTCCTCCTTCCGGATCGCCTGCTTAACCGTCTGTTTCCCTCAACATATTGAGGAGCCGCCATATTTCGAGGCAAGACCGCCCCCTTTCACCCTTCTCCGCCGCTTGTGTCGCTTCTTCTCAATCCTTGCCGCCAAAGGCCTTTCCCACACGTTCCCACCTGTTTTCGTTTGCAGGCACACCTCTTGCAGTAATCTTTCGTATACATGGATGGTGAGATGAAAGAAACATTACACGAAAGGAGGGAGTTATGGGATTTGTCATTGCTGTTTTGGTTGTTGTTATTCTCGTTATCGTCATCATGCGCTTAACTTAGAGGCCGTTACGAAATATCTTCTACTTTTTATCCATTTCTTTACGGCCTTTTATGGCGTTCATGAACCTAAAAAGTCCAAGTTGTTTTTGTACGACGGTTTAGCGAGAACGAGAGACCAGCGAAGCACGACTCTTTTCCCACACCGCATGCCGCGGCCGGGGGACTGAAAGTAAGGGTGGCGCGCGGTGTGTGCTGTCGGTGCCGAGGCAGGCACTGCGGCCTGCCCTGTCCTGTCGGGAATGCTTTTTCCCGACCTGCAAATAAAATGAAAGATGTGATGATACTGCATGCAACTCGAAATCCTGAATCTGACAAAACTCTACGACCACCAACGAGGACTGCAGCCGACCAGCTTTGCGGTGAAAAAAGGCGAACTGATCGCTGTTGTCGGCCACAACGGCGCCGGCAAATCCACTCTGCTGAAAATGCTGGCAAACTGGATTCTGCCGGACAGCGGTCACGCCACGATCGGCGGCATTGAGCTGAAAAACAGGACGGCTGTTGTGAAAAAAGTGGGTTTTGTGCCGGAAGTACCCAATCTTTTTGATTTCTTCAGTGTTGAATACAACCTCAAACTCTTTGCTTTTCTCTTTCAAACACCCTTTGCACGGGTGGATGAGATATTGAAAGAGTTCAATCTGTTGCCCTTTCGAAAAAACAAGATACAGGAACTGTCAAAGGGTTTAAAGCAACGGGTGAACATTGGCCGCGCCCTGCTGGCGGATCCTCCGGTGCTCCTGCTGGACGAGCCGACATCGGCCCTGGACTTCGAGACGACAAAAGAACTTTACCGGCTGTTGCACACTCTCCATGAGGCCGGGAAAACAATCCTTTTCACTTCCCACCGGCCGGAAGAAATTAAAAGCCTGGCAACGCGCATCATGGTGCTGCACGAAGGCAGTCTGGTCTTCGACGGGTCTCCGCGGAAATATTTTCAATCCGAAATACACGAAACTCTTTACGCATGATGATGAGAAATATCCTTGCCCTCGCATTCAATGATTTAGCCGTCGCATTTAAGAATAAAACGATTTATCTCATTCTTTTTATTCCTTTTTTTGTTTTTGTTTCTTTAAAATTGCTGGACCGGACCGACGGGGAGATAAGCAAAATAAAAATCGGTCTCCTGCAGAATTACGTCTATGCGCCCCAGATCCTGGGGAGCGTCAAGGCCGCCGGAAAGATCATTGAAGTAACCTGGGTGCAAAGTGAAGAGGAAGGCACTCGTCTTTTGCAGGAAAAAACCATAAACGGGGTTTTGCTCGGCAATGAAAAAGAACCCGGCAGCCTTGAACTCCTGGTTTTAAAAAAGGAGTCTCTCCCCACCCTGGCCATCGTCGAAAGTTTTGCAGCTTTGCAGAAAGCGGCGGAAGGAAACAGTGTCAACTGGATCAGCGGCATTAAAACGCTGCACGAGGGCGGTATTCAAAGGCAGACTTTGCCGACCTGGATTTTGATGCTTGTCCTGCTCGTCGGTTTCATTATTCTTCCGGCGCAAGTCGCCGAGGAAAAAGAAAAAAAGCTGCTCCTGGCGCTCCTCCAGACCCCCATGCGCGAGATGCAATGGCTGATTGCCAAAGTAATCATGGGAATGGTCCTGATCATTATTGCCGTCATCTGTCTCCATCTGCTGGGTGGATTTACCGTGGTCAATCTCTTCGGCTATGTCGCCTTCATCGTGGCAGGCAGTTTTTGTTTCAGCGCCTACGGGGTTTTCCTGGGTTTTCTCTGCCGCAATCAGGCCGGCGCCAGAACATTAGGGGTTCTCTTTTATTTGCCGCACCTTCTCCCTTCCGCGCTGTCCGATTTTTCACAAAAATTGACCATTGTTGCGCCTTTGCTGCCGTCCTACCAATTTTATGAGCCTCTTCAATCCATTCTGCTGGAAGACGGCGGGGCAGCGAACATGTCCTTTGCATTGGGCTCTTTATTTTTCGTGGGGTCGTTAACCTTTTATCTTTCCTATGTATTGATGAAAAGGCGCTGGTTGATGTGATCCGCCGCCGTCAATTCATTTCAGCAACAACGTTTATATCGATCAATGAGAAATGGAGATTATGAGCAAACAGAAATTTAATGACCTTCGCAAGCGGGCGGAGGCGATGCTTGGATCCGACAACACCCCATTTTCAGGGGATTCCCATGAACTGCGCGCCGCACTGCATGAACTCCACACCCATCAGATCGAATTGGAGCTGCAGAATGAAGAGCTTCGTTCCGTTCAGGAAGAACTTATAGAGACCCGCGACCAGTATGTTGACCTCTATGACTTCGCGCCGGTCGGCTATCTCACCCTTACCGATAAGAACCTGATCGTGGAAGCAAACCTGACCGTGGCCGCCCTGCTGGGCGTAGAAAAAATATCGCTCTACAACCAGCCCTTTTCCCGCTACGTTTTCCATGAGGATCAGGACATTTTTTATAAACACTTCCGGGAGCTTATCGACTCGCCGCACCGACGGTCATGCGAGCTGCGCATGCTGCGGCCGGACGGCGACCGGTTCTGGGCCAAGCTGGAATGTGTTTCCAGGACAAAAACCGACAAAAGCGCTCTCCGCATACGAATTGCCATCAATGACATCACGGCGGCAAAGCACCTGGAAACCGAAATCATAAAGGCGAAAAAGCTTGAAGCCACGGCGTTGCTGGCCGGCGGCATCGCCCATGACTTCAACAACCTGCTGACAATCATCATGGGTAACATCGAAATGGCACAAGAGGATATGTTGATTTACTCCACCTTGATCGGCCGGCCCGTTGCCGACAAATTGCTGCATGCGCGGGATGCGTGTCTCGCTGCCGCCGATCTGACCAAGAAATTCCTCACCTTTTCATCGGGCGGAGAACCTTTAAAAATACCCACATCCGTCAAAACCTTCATGACAAACGCGGTGAGTTTGGCGCTTGCCGGCTCCAATGTGAACTGTGAATATTCATTTCCTGACAATCTCCGGCTTGTCGAGGTCGATGCCGGCCAGATGGCTCAGGCGATCGGCAATGTGATCACCAACGCCAGGGACGCCATGCCGCAAGGAGGCGTGATTCGAATTCGCGCTGAAAATTCCGACTCGGTCCCCTGGAGATACAGGGAACTCCTGCATGGAGACCAGGAGAAGTATGTCAAAATTTCCATCGAGGATCAAGGAGTGGGCATAGCCGGCGACATTCTCACCCAGGTCTTTGACCCTTATTTTTCATCCAAGGAAAGGGGGAGGGAAAAAGGATTGGGCCTGGGGCTCACCGTTGTCCATTCCATCATGACAAAGCATGGCGGCGCCATTGATATTGCCTCGCAACAGAACATCGGAACAACGGTTTCTCTTTATCTGCCGGCCAGTGACAAACGGATCGACTCGCCGGCATCCATCCCCGGAAAAGCTCACGTCTTAAATAAAAAGATTCTGGTCATGGACGATGAAGAGTTGATAAGATTGATAAACATCGATATGCTTGAAAGAATGGGTTATGAAGTTGAAACGGCACGCAACGGAGAAGAAGCCGTGCAAATATACGCCGATGCGCACCGCGCCGGCATGCCCTTTGGCGCGGTTATTCTTGATTTAACCATCAAGGGCGGCATGGGGGGCGAGGAAACCATCAAACGTCTCAAGGAACTTGACCCGGACATCAGAGCCATCGTTGCCAGCGGCTATGCCAATGACCCGGTTATGTCGAACTTCCGGGAGTACGGTTTTCTCGGTGCCCTCCATAAACCATATCAATTAAGGGACATTGAAAAATCCCTGAAGGTTTTATTTGATGAGGCGAAAGAGCGTTAAGCCGGAAAAAACCGAAACCAGCACCACAACCGTGCCGGCTTCCAGCCAAGTCACCCCTCAGATCCACCCGACACCGCCGATTGTCGGCATAGGCGCCTCGGCCGGCGGCCTGGAGTCATTCGAGGCGTTTTTTACCGCCATGCCGCCGGATTCCGGCCTTGCCTTTCTGCTGGTCCCTCATCTCGATCCAACCCATATCAGCATCATGCCCGAACTGATCCAGAAGCGCACAACGATGCAGGTCCTGCAGATCATGGACGGGATGCGGGTGGAGCCGAACACGGTGTATGTCGTGCCGCCCAACCGGAGCCTCTCCATCCTGAACGGCACCCTGCAGCTCATGGAACTGAGCCGGCCCCGCGGCGCCAATCTGCCGATTGACGTCTTTCTCCGGGCCCTGGCCCGGGACCAGGGGACAAATGCGGTGTGCATTATTCTCTCAGGCACCGGCAGCGACGGCACCCTGGGGGTCAAAGCGATCAAGGCCGAGGCCGGCATGGTGATGGTGCAGGACGAAGTGTCCGCCAAATATGACGGCATGCCGCGCAGCGCCATTGCCACCGGGCTTGCCGACTATGTCCTGCCCCCCGGCGAAATGCCGGGACAACTGATCAGGTACCTGCGACACGCGGTTCATAAAACAACGGCGACGATCCCGGCCGATGACGGGAAAATACCCGACGCCCTGCGGAAAATTTGCATCCTGCTGCGCACTCGTACCGGGCATGACTTTTCCCTCTACAAAAAAAACACGATCCTGCGGCGCATCGAAAGAAGGATGCACGTTCACCAGATCGATACGGTAAACGATTATGTCCTCTATCTCCAGAAAAGCGAGGTTGAAGTTGACATCCTGTTCAAGGAACTCCTGATCGGGGTGACCAGTTTTTTCCGTGACGCCAAGGCATTTGAGGCGCTCCGGGAAAAAATCCTGCCCGAACTGTTCAGGGATAAACCGGACGGCTATACCCTGCGCGTCTGGATTGCCGGCTGCAGCAGCGGCGAAGAGGCTTACTCCGTTGCCATCCTTCTGCAGGAGGTGATGGAAGATCAGGGGCGCCGCATGAACGTCCAGATATTCGGCACCGATATTGACGAACAGACCGTGAACAGCGCTCGGGCCGGGATTTACCCGGCCAGCATCATTGATGACGTGAGCGAGACGCGCCTGAAACGCTGGTTCTCCAAGGAGGATAATCAGTACCGGATTAAAAAATCGATCCGCGAGATGGTGGTCTTTGCCGTGCAGAGCATCATCAAGGACCCGCCGTTTACCAAGCTGGACCTGCTTTGTTGCCGCAATCTGCTCATTTACCTCGGCCCGGAATTGCAGAAGAGGCTCATCCCCATTTTTCACTACAGCCTGAAACCGGACGGCATCCTTTTTCTCGGTTCCTCGGAAGCCATTGGCCAGGCCCACGATCTCTTTACCGTGCTGGACAAAAAATGGAAAATATACCGGCGCAAATTCCTCTCGGCTGCCCCCCGGCAGGAATTGAAACTTCTCCCTCCCGTTCCGGCAATGCCGGCGAGCGAGAAAGTGAATCAGCCGGAAACCATCCGCAAGGCGGAAGAATTGAGCGCCTTCCAGCTGGTTGAAACGATTCTGAAACAGGTCGACGCCCCTCCCTGCGTCATTATCGACGAGGCGAACAGCATCATCTATCTCCATGGACGCACCGGCAGGTACCTGGAACCGGTCATCGGCAAAATCAGCGTCAATATCCTGGAAATGGCGCGTCCGGGTCTGAGAACGGATCTGGAGGCCGCCATCCGGGGAGCTGCGGCCAACAAGCTGGAATGTGTCCGTAAAGGGGTAGCCATCGAACACAACGACGGTCATATCTCCATTGACTTGACCGTGAAACCGGTTCTTGGGCACAATGCCTTGCGCGGCCTGATGATGGTCATTTTCAAGGAAATCAACATTTCCGCCCCGAAAAAGCGCACCGACAAACAGTCAAAGGCCCCAGCAAAAAATATCACCGTCGAAACACTCAAACGGGAGTTGCGCTACACCAAAGAAAATCTGCAAACCACCATCGAAGAGCTGCAGACCACCAATGATGAACTTAAATCCACAAACGAAGAGCTGCAATCCACCAATGAAGAGCTGCAAAGTTCCAATGAGGAACTGGAGACCTCCAAGGAGGAACTGCAATCCCTGAACGAGGAAGCCGCCACGGTCAACGCTGAACTGCAGAGCCGTATCGAGGAGCTGTCCAGGACCAATGACGACATGAAAAACCTGCTCGACAGCACTCAGATTGCCGCCATTTTCCTTGATCTTGATTTGTGCGTCCGAAGGTTCACGCCGAAAGCCGTGGAGATTATCCCCCTGGTCGGCACCGATGCCGGCCGCCCCATCAACCATTTTGCCACCGCCTTGACAGACACGGATCTGGCCGAGTATGCCCGCGACGTGCTGGACAACCTGGGAATGAAGGAAAAGGAAGTCCGGAGCAAGGACGGCTCCTTCTACCGCATGCGGATTCGGCCTTTTCGCACGGTGAACAATGTAATTGACGGCGTGGTGATCACCCTGGAGGATATCAGCGCCCTCAAGGAGGCCCATGCGGCGCTCAGCGCATTGAATGAGAAACTTGAACAACGAGACCGGCAGCGTACATCATAAGCGCCGGACAGAATAATCTCACCTTCCGTTTTTCACGACAACCTTTTGAAATCAAATAATATTTTTTAACCGCCGCAACTTGCTTCCAGAGAATCCAGGATACAGAAGTCAATAAACCTCGACCAAAACAGCTGCCGGTTCCCCACATCCTTCCCCTCAGCATTTTGATGATTCACCATATATGGAGGCCGGACAGTTGCCGCCGGCCTTTTTTCCTCATCTTTCTCTTCAGCCCAACTCCCTGTTACCAATCGACTTTCCAGTATTTCCTCGCCTAACTTTATTTTTCGGCATGCCTCTTGCTCTTAAGCCCTGTGTTGCTGATCTGAACAATTTGCCCTCACAGCAGGAGTCGCCCGCGAAATGCAACACCGTGTCCCGGACGATTACCACGCCGGCCGGTTTCATCAATGCGGATATGACAGAAGGGCAAGTCGGTCTTCATTCCTCCCCCGGGGAGTTTTAGAAGAATGGCAATACGACGGTAAAAACCTTTTACTCATGACAACGGATGGTTGTCGAAAAAATAAATTCCACATTCAATTTCGGATTTGGCGTTTACAAACAACATCTTGGAGAAAAAATGAAAAAAAAATTGATAAAGAGTTTGGTTGGAGTCTTTGCAGGGTCATTGCTGGCAGCCGGCAGCGCAATGGCCTGGTCGATTGATGGCAACCTCAATATGGCGGGAGGCTGGACGCCGCTGGGAGGCACCACTGTTTCCACCGCGACAGGCATTCAATTCACGAGCGCCAGGGTCGTGGCGGTTGCCGGAGATTTCGATATCCCGGGAACAATAGAACCTTTCATCACGGAAGTGACGATGAATGACGTCTTTTTCGATCCGTATGCCGCAAATAATCCAATGTGGTCGGTTGGTGGTTTCGAATTTAATTTGGATAGTCTCACCATCGGGGCTTCATCAGTGCCAAACCAATTGGTATTGTCCGGGACCGGCTTTATTTCCGGCAATGGCTATGATCCGACGCAAGCCTATTGGACATTTTCCGGCGATCAGTCAGGCAGCAGCTCCTTCGCATGGTCAAACGGCACCACCACCGATGATCAAACTGCCCCAGTCCCTGAGCCTGCCACCATGCTTCTTATGGGCACGGGCTTGGCTGGCCTTGCCGGCGCCTCCCGCCGCCGCAGCAAAAAAAACAGTAATAAATAAGTAGAAGAGAAACGCTTCTATCTTCTCCCCGGGGGGACGTGATGATGTTAGGTTTGCAAGAAGTACTTATCCTGAGTTCAACTTTCTGACTTGTATCAACACAACAACATATTAGAATTATTTCGTATTTTCCACTTTCTTCCTTACCTGTGAAATAAAATTCAGGAATCAGAATGGAAAACCAAGGCAATAAAATCGGGTTTCCGGCTTCTGATTTCCGACTCCCGGCTCCTGAATTTCCATGATGGAGAACAAAGCAGCAACTATGTCACAAAAATATCGTTATTTCGACAAAATAGATCACATGAGAAAGTTGAGCCTGAATTGCCGAAGAGCCCTTCAGTATCGAGTATCATGATCCAACAAACGTTCTCCCCAGAGAGACAAGGAAAACAACATGAAATCAAGCACAAAGAATAAAACAGAAGGCAAGATGCATCAAATGAAAGGCATGGTCAAAGAGGTCGTCGGCAAAGCAGTCAAGAACCGTGATCTGGAGATCGAGGGCAAAATCGAAAATTTAGACGGAAAAATTCAGGAAAAGATCGGCCGGATTGAAGAAGTTGTGGAAAAATAGGATCTCGGTTCAATGACCGCTCCATCGCGCTGCCGATTCGCCCGTGCGACGGCAGCGCGCGCTTGCTCATGCCGCACCTGTCGTTTCAATTCATGCCGGGAAAATCCATTGTGATAATCCCCGGTGAAGGCCCCTGCCGGTTCCCCTCAAACCCCGCCTCCACATATTGAGGGACTCACCATATCCGGAGGCCAAACACAGCTCCACGCCCCCTCCGGTTCCGTTTTCTGCATTCGTACAATCCGCCACTACAAAAGCTTCATCTTGTTTCTATGTGTGTTTTCATCCGCAGGCACGCTTCTTGCTATTACTTCTTGTTATGATCCTGCTCATTATGCAAATGAAGGTGCCGATTGAGAAACGCATGGAACTTTCTCAGACGATTACCGCGCTGCTCGATCCAATCAGGACCGCCGAGGGATGCCTGCGGTGCAATTTTTTTCACAGCATGGAGGATGCACAGCTCTTCTGTCTGCTTGAAGAGTGGGATAGCCAAAAAAAACTTGAAAAACATATGGGATCAGAGCTTTTTCGGGTGCTGCGCGGGGCGATGCACCTTCTTGAAAAGCCGTGTGAAATAATTTCTTACAGGAACCTCCATCAGTCGGCAAGAAAGGAAATCTGTAATCCGTTCGTGAACAAAACGCATGGTATCCCAAAAAAGTGAAAACAAGCAACCATACAAAACGCCAAGGTTGCCGACTCCGGGCTTTTTTCCCATCAATCGACAGAATCGCGCCGAAGCGCATCAGGGCAAAGGAGGAACGTCATGCTCGGAACTATTATACTGGTCGTCTTGATTTTGATGCTGCTCGGTGCATTACCCACATGGCCTCACAGTCGAGGTTGGGGTTACTACCCAAGCGGCGGGCTGGGGCTGCTTCTGATCATCCTGATCATCCTGCTGCTCTTAGGACGAATTTAAGGCGGCTGCGCGCATGGTTCCTGAAAATCACGCGCGGAAAACGGACGCAAAACTCTTGCATGGAGAGCGCAGAGCTTGCATCACAACGTGGCCGTACTGCAACAGTGCGCAACCATACTGGTTTTTATGAAGGAGGTAATAGTTATGAAAAAACTGAAAGCGGCGAATATTTTCTTTGCGGTTGTTCTTGTGCTCGGATTCACGGCTCCCACGTTTGACGTGCTGGCCGCCGAGCGAAGTCCTGAGCAGAAAGCCGACCAGCAGGCCCTTCGGGAAGGATTGCAGGAATCCCTGGGAATGCCGGTTCTCAAGGGTAATGTCTGGCAAAAAATGCCGCACGACTCCAAGGTGGCTTTTGTTTGGGGCTTTGGCCATGTTGTGTCGATTGAACAGCACCTGATGGAAAAATTCCCGGAACTCAAAAGGGATAGTTTTGTGGCCAAGGTTGTTGAGGGCATGGCTGATATCCCCATGGACAATGTCATTGCCCGGGTGGACGAGTACTACGGTGCAAACCCGAATAAGTTAGAAACCCCGGTCACGAATGTGATGTGGGATTTAATGATCAAGCCGAATATAAAAACGGGCATCGCAGGCCGTCCGCTCACGAAATGACAGAAATCATCATAACCAAAGCAGGAGAGATGAGATGAAACACATCATGGTTGTTTTTATTATTTTTGCCCTTGTTTCGACATTCGGCTGTTCCGGAATGAGCAGGACAGAACAAAAAACCCTGAGCGGTGCTGGGATCGGCGCCGGCGGCGGAGCCGTGCTCGGAGCCGTAACCGGCGGAAGTCCCGTTGTCGGAGCCGTTGTCGGTGGCGGTGTCGGCGCGGTTACCGGCTACATCCTCGGCGAAAGTGATAATTAAGCAGATTTCTCGCACGTGTCACTATTTTGCACCTCCCCCTAATTGATAAAAGGAAAATTATGAAAAAAATTGCATACATTCTTTGTTTGTTCCTGTTCATCTTTTCCTGGATGGGCAGCAGTTTTGCCTTTGACGACCTCAAGGTGGAAACGCCCCGGCACAAATCAAAACTGAGCTTTGAGGCCGTAAACGAAAACAAGGTGCTGGCTTCGGTCTTAAATGAACAAAACGAGGCCATCCTCGGTCTGCAGAAAGAGGATTTTCAGATTACCAGAGGCCCCAAGACCGCCGAGATCATCTCCGTGGAAGAAGTCAGGGAACAGCGGGACACGGGACTCAATATCGTCCTGGTGGTGGACAACTCCTATTCCATGCAGCAGCGCAAGGCCATTGATCCGGTTCTGGCAGCCATGGATGAATTTCTTTCCCTGGTCCGTCCCATTGACAATGTCCATATCATCACCTTTGCCGACCCCGGCAGCGTCGCTCAACAAACCGGCCGCTCCAGGGTGTCAACCAAGGTTACCCAGTCAGGCGATCCGGCCTTGCTCAACCTGGCCTTGAAGGAAAGCTATTCCGAACCCACCGACGGCACGTATCTGTATGACGCCATGCAGGAAGGCATGAAAATCATCCGCGGCATGCCGGAAAAGAACCAGAAGTTCATGGTGGTCTTCTCCGACGGGGAAGACATCAACAGTATCACCAAAACCGGTGATCTGCAGATGGCCACCGCAGGGCTGCGGAATTTCACCACCTTTGCCGTGGACTACATGGATAAACCAGGTCTGGACCCGTTTCTGCAGTCCTTTGCCGAGGGCACGGGCGGTTCGATCCGCAAGGCCAAGTCATCCAGCGATTTTCTCCCCATTTTCAAACAGTTCTCCACCACCATCTTTCACCGCTATGCCGTGACCTTCCGCTTCCTCACCCCGCCGACCGGCACGCTCACCAGTGAGCCATCGGCAATCAACATCGAGGAAATCACCATCATGGACAGCTCGCCGTTGTTGAACTACGTCTATTTCGACACCGGCAGAAGCGAGATATCCACCCGCTACGTCACTTTTGCCCATCCGGACGAGACAACGGGATTCGCCGAGGATAAGCTCACGGACACCATGGAAAAATATCACCACATCCTGAACGTCATCGGCAAACGCCTGGTGATGAACCCGGAGGCCAGGATCAGCATTGTGGGCTGCAATTCCAACACGGGTGAAGAAAAAGGCCGGATGGAGCTGTCCCGCAGCCGGGCCGATAAGGTTTTTGCCTATTTCAGATATGTGTGGGGCATTGATCCGTCACGCATGGAAGTCAAAGCCCGGAACCTCCCCGCCGTGCCCAGCGCCGGCCGGGTGCCGGAAGGAATCATTGAAAATCAGCGGGTTGAGATTTATTCCGATCATCCGGCCATACTCGACACCATCAAAAGCACCTATATGCAGGAGTACTGCGACACCAAACAAATTCGCATCGTCCCGGCAATTGAGGCACAGGCCGATCTCGCCGCATGGCGGCTCAATCTGATGGGCGGCGGCAATGTGATCCTGACCAGGGAGGGCACCGGTAATCTTCCTCCGGAATTTGTCTTTGACATGGAAACCCTCGGCGGCCTGCACAATGTTGCCCTGATGGATCAGATCATTGCCGAGATCGAAGGCCGGGACAACGAAGGCAATGTCTTCACCTTCCCGACCGTGGCGCCGATCACAATCAACTTCATCAAGCGGGAGGAGCGCCTCGCTCAGAAGCTGGAATCCAGGGTGGTGGAGAAATACGGCCTGATTCTCTTTGAATTCGACCGCGCGGATCTGAAAGACCGCAATCAGATCATTGTCGACCGGGTTATCACCAGAATGGGCGAGCTGCCGTCGGCGGCAATGAATATAACCGGCCATACGGACACCATCGGCAAGGAGGATTACAACATCAAATTATCCGAACGACGGGCGAGCGCCGTCTACTCCGCCATGATCAGGAGCGGCATCCCCACTGGTGCATATATCAGCCATGCGGGCAACGGTCCCAATTACCCGCCCTATGACAACTTTATTCCGGAGGGCCGGGCGCTGAACAGGACCGTCATCATCACCCTCACCTATACGGAGTAAGCAAACTGTGCCGTGACGTCTCCCCGGTAAACAAAGGCCGAGAGAAGCCTGTTGACGGGGAGACGCGCAAGAAACGCTGTCGGAAGGCGAGGCGCCATCCGAAGCAAGAAATTGGAAAATTCAAAACCGAAAAAATCACACAAGGAGGACCACCATGAAGGCATTCAATCTCTTCGCTCACTTTTTTCTCGTCATTCTGCTTTTTTCTTTTCTGGGATGCGCGTCAACGGCAAAACAGGAGGGAACGGGAGAATACATTGACGACTCCGTCATTACCGCCAAAGTAAAGACGGAAATTATTAGAGACAATACGCTGAAGTCAAGCGAGATCAACGTTGAAACGTTCAAGGGCGTGGTTCAGTTGAGCGGCTTCGTCAATTCTCAGGCCGACATAGCCAGAGCGATCGAAGTTGCGCGAAACGTCAAAGGAGTGACGTCGGTCAAAAATGACATGCGCGTCAAGTGAAGATTCGTAACGCAGGCCGTCTTTCATCGGAACGGAGTGGTCCCCATGCCCATCACCAGCATTATTGACCACGATCTGTTTTACATGGAGGTATTCGCCGGGGGACCAATCGGCTGGGAGGAAGTCAAAACGCATCTGCTGGAGGAGCGTCTTGAACGCGGCCTGAGCTACCGGGAGCTCATCGACGCTCGCGCCGCAACGCCTGCCTGGTCTGCGGCCCAAGCCCGCGAGATCGTTGCCCTGCTCTCGGACTTCAGCCGCAAATCAGCCCTCGGGCCAACCGCGATAGTGGTTTCCAGTGAATTTGCCTTCGGCATGATACGCATGCTTGAGATTCTGCTTGAAGACGTGTGCATCGTGAAGCCGTTTCACGATTATGACGAAGCGGCGCAATGGCTCCGGAATACAAAAAGACTATAAACCGACAAACAAAAACAAGGAGGATTCTATGTTGTGGACAATTGCCGTGATACTGATAGTTTTGTGGGCCCTGGGACTGGTCAGCAGTTACACCATGGGAGGCTTCATTCACATCCTGCTGGTGATTGCCGTTATCGTGGTGCTGCTCAACATCATTCAGGGACGCCGACCTTTGTAACCGGCTAAATATTATCGGCCCATCCAGGTCGACAACAAAAGGAAGATTGAAATGAAATCATACACGCTGGTAGCCGTCATTCTCATCGCTCTGGGGATCGTGGCCTTTGCCTACCAGGGCATTACCTACACGACCAGGGAAAAGGTCGTCGATCTTGGTCCCATTCAGATGACCGCCGAGACGACGAAAACATTCCCGCTGCCGCCGATCGTGGGTGGTATTGCGCTTGTCGGCGGCATTGTCTTGCTGGTCATGGCAAGGAAAAATTACTGATGATGGATGGAAAAGTACAATTCAACCACGATGAGGTCGCCGTGACGAACAAACATGAGGCGTTCGAAGAAATGTTTGAGGCGCAACTGCAGGAATGGAACGCGCAAATCGCTTTGCTCAAGGCCAGGGCGGACAAACACAAGGCCGAAGCAAAGATAGAATATTACAGTACAATCGAAGCGTTGCAGCACAAACGAGATGCTGCCAAGGCCAAGCTGAAGGAGCTAAAGGACGCAGGACCCGGAGCATGGGAAGAACTCAAGGACGGCACGGAAAAGGCATGGGATGATGTCAAGACCGCCTTGCACGATGCGGTTTCAAAGTTCAAATGAAAACGGACGATAAACATATCGGAGTTACCGGCCTCCTCTGCTCCGTCTCACTCTTTCTCGTGCTCCTTTGTTCGTCTCCCCCCGCAATGGCGGCGGACAGGGGTGGCGATGAATTTCTGGCAGGGTATATTGCCGCCATCCTTGAGAGGGACCTGGGCTGGAAGAGAGACAGCTATATCTTGCGCATTGTCAACGGTGTTGCCACCATTACCTTGTTTCAGGACGATCCGATGCGGCAGGAGGCCGCCGACAAGCAACTGCGCGAAATCGACGGATTACAGAGGATTGCGATTGTGGTAAAGCCCGCGGATAGCGCCAAGCCCGGGATGGTAAGCAGGTTGCTGGGCATCAGCGGCGAAGGGGAAGCCTTTCCCACCGGCGACCTGTTCCGGCCACTCATCGCCGACCCGAAACAGCCGCAGTTCTTTGTCAGCCTCAACGGCTTCAAATCATCGGAAGTGCGATACACCCTGGCGGCAGTCGGTTTCGGCGAGACATTCGGCATGTACAGGTTCTTCGGGAGCAGTGAGGGAAACGGACTGCAACTCAGCGTGCAAGGCGGCCTGTTCGCCCAATTCAACCTGGACAGTTCTTCCTCGGACCTCATCAATGCGGATTACACCATCGGCATTCCCGTCACCTACCGGCATAACGACAATTCGCTTCGTTTCCGCCTTTATCACCAAAGCTCGCATCTGGGGGATGAATTACTGCTGAGTACGAATCATCCGGAACGGGTGAACCTCAGCTACGAAGCCGTGGAACTCATCTATTCCCGCGAATGGCGGGGATGGCGAGGGTACGGCGGCGGCGAGTACCTGATCCACAAGGAACCGGATGATCTCCGGCCGTTAATCGCCCACTGGGGGATCGAATATCGCGGCGCCAAGCCGGTTGCGTGGAACGGCAGGCCGGTTGCAGGGGTGGACATGAAGAGCATGGAGGAAAATGACTGGAACGTTGATACCAGCGTCAAGGCCGGTCTCGAGTTCGGCCATCCCAATCCGGGGCAGCGTCGTCTGCGGCTCATGGCCCAGTGGTACAAGGGATTTGATCCGCACGGCCAGTTTTACAATAACGAGATTGAATACTATGGCCTGGGTCTGTCTCTGGGATTCTGACAAAATCCGGGCATGGAGCATGAAGGCAACCAATCGAAAATATTGCGGCATTGTAATGGAGGACCGCTGCCATGAGCGATAAAACCAGGATCAAGGGCATGGGATCGATTCCACATGCGCAGGGAGTCGCCTTCCGCGTGTGGGCGCCCCATGCGCAACGAGTATCCGTCATCGGCTCGTTCAACGACTGGGACGGCACCAGGCACCCCATGCAGGCCGAGGAAAACGGCTACTGGTACGCCGACGTGGCCGAGGCCCGTGCCGGCGATCAGTACAAATTCCTGCTGATCACTCCAAACGGCGAGTTGAAACGCATCGACCCGTATGCCCGCGAGGTGACCAACTCGGTCGGCAACGCCATTGTTCATGATCCTGGTTTCGACTGGCAAGGGGACGACTTCCACCTCGCACCGTGGAACGAGCTTGTCATCTACGAACTGCATGTCGGCACGTTCAACGACCAGGACGACGACAACCATCCCGGCAAATTCCCCTCGGTGTCGGCAAGGTTGGAACATTTGCAGAAACTCGGCGTCAATGCGATCCAGATCATGCCGGTGGGCGCCTTTGCCGGAGGGTGGTCGTGGGGGTACAATCCCGCCCATATCTTCTCGGTGGAGAACACCTACGGCGGCCCGTTGGCGTTTAAGCAGTTTATCAAGCGCGCCCACCGGCAGGGCATCGCCGTGCTTCTGGATGTTGTATACAACCACCTGGGCCCCAGCGACCTCGATCTTTGGCGGTTCGACGGCTGGTACGAAAACGATCGCGGCGGAATCTACTTTTACAACGACGAACGGGCCGTCACGCCGTGGGGAGAAACCAGGCCCGATTACGGCCGCGGCGAGGTGCGACAATATATTCTCGATAACGTCATGATGTGGCTCGAGGAATACCATGTTGACGGCATCCGCTTCGATTGCACCCAATTCATTCGCACCGTTGACGGGTTTGGCGCTCGTGACCTGCCCGAGGGCTGGGGGTTGCTCCAGTGGATCAACCGAGAGGTTGCGCAGAAATTTCCCGGCCGGATCACCATCGCCGAGGATCTGCAAAACAACAAATGGCTCACCAAGGATGTCGGCGGCGGCGGAGCCGGGTTCGCCGCGCAGTGGGACGCCATGTTCGTCCACCCCATCCGCTGGGCGGTGATCACTCCGGAAGACGAGCAACGTTCACTCGCCGCCATCCGCGACGCCATCTGCTATCGTTACAACGACGACGCCTTCGACCGGGTCATCTACAGCGAGTCCCACGACGAGGTGGCGAACGGCCAGGCGCGGGTGCCGCAAGAAATCAGTCCGAACGACCCCAAGGGTTGGCACGCTCGCAAACGTTCGACCATGGCCGCGGCGATGGTCTTCACCGCCCCGGGCATCCCCATGCTTTTCCAGGGGCAGGAATTCCTTGAGGGCGGATGGTTCCGCGACACGGTCCCCGTCGACTGGGACCGGAACGAAGAATTTCACGGCATCGTTCGACTGTACCGAGACATCATCCGTTTGCGCCTCAACCGGGACGGCTTCACGCGCGGTCTCTGCGGGCAGAACACCCAGGTCTATCACCTGCGCGAGGATCGCAAGGTCCTCGCCTTCCACCGGTGGGACAAGGGGGGAGCGGCGGACGATGTCGTGGTCGTCGCCAATTTTTTTCACGAGCCGCAGGATGGCCACGTCATCGGCTTCCCGGCCCCGGGAAACTGGAAGCTCCGTTTCAACAGCGATTGGCAGGGCTACAATGACGACTTCGGCAACCATCCGAGCGTTGACGTCATCGCCGGGCCGGGCCCCTGCGACGGCCTGCCCTGGCATGCGGCAGTATCCGTCGGGCCGTACAGCGTGCTGATTTTTTCGCAATAAGCCTGTCCTGCCCAGGTGGAGAAACCGGAGGTATTCAAACAACTGAAAAAATACCGGAGAAAGCGCGCTTGGCACCCTTTATTCGCCATCGCTTTTTGCGGACTGACCCCGGTATAATAATTAGACTCAGCCGAGAAATGACAAAAAAATCAACAAAACAGGAGATGCATCATGAGCGAATATAAACGCATTCTGGTTGTGGTCCGAATGATCCAGTCCTGCAGAAAGGCCATTCAATACGGGGTTTCCCTTGCCCGCAAATACGAGGCCGACCTGTATGTCATTCATTCCATCCACAATCCCTTCGGACTCAAGGGCTGGGGACTCGGCACCAGGGCCCTTGCCCTGGAGTACGAGAAGAGTATCCTTAATGCCAAGCGCCAGTTGTCAAATCTTGTCGAGACCGAGAGAACGCACGGCATGAGCATAACGGAAATGGTCCGGGAAGGAGATCCCACCGATGAAATCCTGGCAACCGTCGAGGCGGAAAAAATCGACCTGCTGGTTCTGCTCGCCCACGAAGAGGGGCATGTGGAACACTTTCTTTTCGGCCGCAGCAACGAAGAACTGATCAGAAAGATGCCCTGCTCGATCATGCTGGTGAAAAAGGAACCGGGGGAAAGTGCTGAAGAAAAGGACGATGAATAGGACTGCCTGGTTTCACCAGGAATCCCGGAGGTAACGCCATGAAAATTTTGCTTGTTTATCCCGAATATCCGGACACATTCTGGAGTTTCAAGCATTCCCTCAAATTTATTGCCAAAAAAGCCGCTTTCCCTCCCCTTGGCCTGTTGACCGTGGCCGCCATGCTGCCTGGCGACTGGGAAAAAAAGCTGGTGGATCTCAATGTCGAATCCTTGACGGATGAGCATCTGGCCCGGGCGGACATGGTCCTGCTCAGTGCCATGATCGTCCAGCAGGAAAGCGTCCGGCAGATCATTGCACGGTGCAAGGGACTGGGCAAAAAAATTGTCGCCGGTGGACCCTTGTTCACCACCCAGCATGACCAGTTTGCCGGAATTGATCATTTTGTCTTAAACGAAGCGGAAATCACCCTGCCCCTCTTTCTCCGGGATCTGGCCGCCGGTCATGGGCAGCCGGTTTATTCCTCCACGGAACGACCCGATATCAGCAAAACGCCGGTTCCCCTCTGGTCGCTCATCGACCTCGGCAATTATGCAACCATGTCCATTCAGTATTCGCGCGGATGCCCGTTCAACTGCGAATTCTGCGATATCATCATCATGAACGGCAGGATTCCGCGACTGAAATCAGCGGAACAGATGCAAAGGGAATTCCAGGCGCTGTTTGACGCGGGCTGGCGGAAATCAGTCTTCATCGTTGACGACAATTTCATCGGCAATACCCGCCAGGTGAAGCAGCTGCTGCCCGTGCTGATCAGATGGCAACAGGAGCACCGCTTTCCCTTTACCCTGTTGACCGAGGTCAGCGTCAACCTGGCACAGGATGAGGAACTGATGCAATTGATGAGCGCCGCCAATTTCTTCAAGGTCTTTCTCGGCCTTGAAACGCCGAACCAGGACAGCCTGGTGGAATGCGGCAAAAAACAAAATACGGCGGGCAGCCTGGCCGGGGCCGTGGAAACGATTCACCGGCACGGCATGCAGGTCATGGGCGGTTTTATCGTTGGTTTTGATCATGACCCGGAGAACATCTTCGACATGCAGATCCGCTTTATTCAGCAGATCGGCGTGGTCACGGCCATGGTGGGCATCCTGACCGCTTTACCGCAGACCCGCCTCTGGCACCGGCTGAAGGCGGAAGGACGGCTGCTTGGCGATGCCACCGGCGAAAACACCGATGGCCGTTTGAACTTCGAGCCGCGCATGGAAAAAGAAAAACTGATCGAGGGCTATCAAAAACTGCTTTCCACCCTCTATTCGCCGAAATGCTATTATCAGAGGATAAACACCTTTCTCAAGAACTACACCCCCACCGCCCGAACAAGAATCAGCAGGGATGACCTGCTGGCCTTCATGCGGGCTGCCTGGCGGCTTGGTATTGTGTCGAAAACCCGGTTTCGCTATTGGAAATTGATTATCAAAACATTTTGCGTCAAACGACGGGCTTTGCCCATGGCCGTGGAAATGGCCATCCATGGGTTTCATTTTGAAAAAATCCTGAAACGGATTTGCCGGCCGTAAAGGATTGCACTATTTGTGGTGCGCGGTTATCATTCATCCCCGGATTGCCGTGTTGCACGGCGCTCTTTCCCGACCGGGAAAAACATCAACAAAGGAGGCCTTTATGAAAAAAATATCACTTCTCATGCTTGCCGCAGCGGCATTGCTGACGTCCTGTTTAATGGTGCCGGCGGAACGCCGACACCATTCAGGCGGTGTCGTTATCGCTCCCCTTCTTCCGTCGGTCGTGGTGCTGGAGGCGGAACCATACTATTATTACAGCGACTTTCACTATCATTACTCAAACGACCGGTGGTACTACTCGAAGTCAAAACGTGGCCCCTGGGCCGAATTGCCGCGGGAACGCTACCCCAAGGAAGTCAGATTCAAAGGGAAAGGCGGCAAGCATGGCCATGGCAAGAACCGGTACGATGATGACCGGTATGATGACCGGTATGATGATCGATACGATGACCGGGACCGCGATTACCGCCGCGATTAACAGTAACGCCTTCAATCATCACCAAGAGGATTCCATGGATTACACCATCAAAATCGGCGGTGAAGCGGGACAGGGCATCCAGACCATCGGCGATGCCCTGGGGCGTCTCCTCACCCGCTCCGGCTATCACGTCTTTTCCCACCAGGACTATGAATCCCGTGTCCGCGGCGGGCACAACTTTTACCAGATCCGTTTTGCCAACCAGCCTCTTGCCGCGTCACGCAGCACCATCGATATCCTCGTGGCCCTTGACCGGGAAAGCATCACCCGCCACGAACACGAGCTTGCGCTGAACGGCAGGATCCTCTATGACGGGACAAGGCTCAAATTAAAGGCCAAGAACCCCGCCTTTCTGGCGATCCCCTTTGAGAAGCTGGCCCTGCAGCAGGGCGGCGACCCGATCATGGCGAACACTGTTGCCACCGGCGCGGTGCTCGGCATGCTCGGCATTGACCCGGAAATATTTTTCGCATTCCTGACCGACACCTTCAAGGACAAGGGCGATCAGGTTGTTCAGGCCAACAGGGACGCCGGGCAGGCAGGGTACCAGTATGTAAAAGAGCATTGTGACAAATGTGATTTCGCCGTGCCGGTCGGCGCCGTGAAACAGCGGATGCTGATCGGCGGCATTGAATCCATCGCCCTCGGCGCCCTTGCCTCGGGCTGCAAGTTTTATTCAGCCTACCCCATGACCCCGTCCACCGGCATCATGAACTATCTCGCCTCAAAGTCGGACCAGTACGGCGTTGTCGTCGAACAGGCCGAAGACGAGATCAGTGCAATCAACATGGCCCTCGGCGCCTCCTTTTCCGGGGTACGCGCCATGACCGGCACCTCGGGCGGCGGTTTTGCCCTGATGGTGGAAGGGCTGTCCCTTGCCGGCATGACCGAGACGCCCATCGTCATCGCCATGGGACAACGGCCCGGTCCGGCCACCGGCTTGCCGACACGGACGGAACAGGGTGATCTCGAATTTCTCCTGTCCGCGGGGCACGGAGAATTTCCCCGCGTCATCCTCGCCCCCGGTTCGCCGCGCCAGGCATTTTATCTCACCAGCAAGGCCTTTGATATCGCGGAAAAATACCAGATTCCCGTTTTCATCCTCTTCGACACCTACCTTGCCGATTGCCAGTGGACCTTCGAAAGCTTTGATCCGAGCCAGATGCGGTACCGCGATTACCGCCTGCGGGGCGATGACTTCAAGAATCTAACGGACTACAGGCGCTATGCCGACACCGACACCGGCATCTCTCCGCTTGCGGTGCCGGGAGACGCCGGCCATGTCGTTGTCGTTGACAGCGACGAGCATGACGAAGACGGCCACATCATCGAGGATGCCGCCACCAGAATCAGGATGGTCGAAAAGCGTCTGTTGCGGAAACGTCCGCGCATTCAGTCCGAGATCGCGCCGCCGGATCTCTACGGAGACCGGGAGGCGCGCATCGTTCTCACCGGCTGGGGCTCGACCTATGGCGTCATGAAGGAAGTCGTCGATACCCTGGCGCAATCAACGAGCATCGCCATGCTTCACTTCAGCGAGGTCTTTCCCCTGCCGAACCTCGATGCTTTTGATTACGTTTCATTCCTGCGCAAGGCAAAGCTTTCCCTGTGCATTGAAAACAACGCCACCGGCCAGTTCAGCCGACTGCTGCGGGCTGAAACCGGTTTTGAGTTCACGGCCCTGATCCACAGGTACGATGGCCGGCCGTTCACGCTGGAAGAACTGCGAGGAGAGATAGATGGTTACCTTGGAAAAATATAAAGGTCAGAATCCGGCTTGGTGTCCGGGTTGCGGCAATTTCGCGATCCTGAAAGCGTTCAAGGAGGCGATGGTCGATCTGCGGCTTGAACCCCATCAGATCACCCTGGTTTCGGGCATCGGCCAGGCGGCCAAGCTGCCGCACTATACCAGATGCAACACCTTCAACGGCCTGCACGGCAGGGCCCTGCCGGTGGCAACAGGGATCAGGCTCGCCAACCACGCCATGCCGGTGATCGTCACCACCGGCGACGGCGATTGCTACGGCGAAGGCGGCAACCATCTCATGGCGGCGATCCGCCGGAACATCAACGTGAAGCTCTTTGTCCACGACAACCAGATCTACGGATTGACCAAGGGGCAGCCCTCTCCCACAACCGGCACCGGAACAAAGGCGAAAAATACCCCTTTCGGCGTGATCTCCGAGCAGTTCAACCCCATGGCGCTCGCCGTGGCGCTCAACTGCGGCTTCGTGGCCCGGGCCTTTGCCGCCGACACGGCGCATCTCAGCGGCCTGATGAAGGAGGCCGTGAACCACAATGGCTTTGCGCTGATTGACATCCTCCAGCCCTGCGTCACCTTCAACAAGGTCAACACCTACGACTGGTATCAAAAGCGCGTCTACCACATCGAGCCCGAGTACAATCCCGAGGATCGCATCGCGGCATTTACCCGATCCCTCGAATGGGGCGACCGCATCCCCATCGGCCTTCTCTACCGCAATAACCGCCCGACCTTTGAGGAGCAGGTTCCGATGCTGGCCGCCGGACCGCTCGTGCATCAGGATTTCGACCCATCACGAATCGAAGAAACCCTGCGGGAGTTTTATTGAGAAACAGACTCAAGCCAGGCATCCGGCACCTCAAACCAGCTCGCCTCGTGGTAGTCGGGAACAGGCAGCTCGCCTTTCAGCGGCGCCTGGAGCACCTGCGGATTGCCGGGAATCTTCACCCACACCTTCCAGCCGCTGCCCGCCGCATATTCCCGGTAATCTTGATACCCTGAAAAAAACGGCTGCCAGTCCATGTCGCTGCCGCCGATGCGGACATACAGATCGCCATGCCTGCCGGTGACAAAGGCGGCATACACCCCTTTCCGCCGGGCATTCTGCTGGGTATGCACCGTGCTGCCGGCATGAACCCCGGCAACCTTGCGGGCGTTGACCAGGGCGGTCAGCTTGTTGCGCAGATCCTGCCCCCAGTCGAAATAATGGGGCCAGAAAACGGTGGGCACGCCGGGATGGGTGAGGATATAGGCATAGGCCTGCTCCACCTGCCAGTCGTTTAAAAAATCGTCCGATTCATGATTCTGCTGGGCTGAGCCGTCTTCATTGGTGCGGTAACCGGTATCATGGTTCTTGACAAAGGTGACCGCCCTGTTCTTCCAGGCATGACCGTCGGTGGTGTCGCCCACCATGCCGATGCCGTTGCCGTACCCGTACAGGGCGCCGTAATTCCCCTTATTGTCCTTCAGGATGAAAAACGAGGTGAAGTCAAAGACGCTGCCGGCGGTGGCGAGCTCCCCCGGCGTGACGGCGGTATGCCAGATCCAGCCACGCTGCTCCGGGTGCGCCGCCCAGTCATATTCCCCCACCGAAAAGGTAGGCTTGGTTGCCCGGTTGTAAACCGCGATCCACCTGGCGTGATAGCCGTGCACCATGTCGTAGCGCCAGCCCCGGTAGCCGAGGGATTGCAACTGCAACAGGTAGCGGATGATGTCGCGCCGCACGGTTGCATTGGTGTGGTCGATGTCACGGAAGGAGTCGTAGGCATAGGTGGTGCCGCCGTGGCCGGAGTATGGCGCCGGGCTTTCCTCGGCCGCGCCCCGTTGCGCCGCCGGTGTCTGGTACACTTCCGAGCCGGGATTCACGAAACATTCGTCCCCTGCGGTGATCGCCCAGGTGCCCCAGTCGGGATTTTTGAAATCAGCCCAGCCCTTCACCCCGTCACGATGATTGATGACGATGTCGGCCACCGGTTCAATGCCGTTTTGCAGCAGGGCCTCCAGCATGGCACGATGCTGTTCGAGTGTGCCGTATGTGTTGCCCAGATTAAAATACTCCCGCGGATTGTATCCGGCGCTGATCTCCCCGGCAAAGGAGGGAGGCGGCAGCCAGATCAGATCAAAACGGCCCGCCCGGATGGCCGGGGACTGCGCCTTGACAATATCGTACCACCTTTTCGGGCCATACTCCGGGAACCGCTCCGGCATGCCGTGCCGGTACGATTCCCAGTAAAAGCCCTGCAGCATCACCCGGTCGTCGTCAAAACCGGCCTGGGCAAGGACCAGGCCGGGAACAAGGAACAAAACGAGAAGGAAACAAGTGAGCAGCGAACGGATTTTTGCCGGGAGTTTCATTGCGGGCATTGGTTTCCTCCTCATTTTGTACAGATCGCTTATTGGCTGACAACGAAAACAGCATGGAACTGTCCAGACAAAGCGGACCACATCAGTCGGTTGCCGCCGGTTTTTGCCGTAATTTAATATTTTTCAACGGGTTGACAGCAGTAAGGTTTGAATTTGGCCACTGCAATTCCTCGTGCTGAAGTTAAGCGGCCTCACTCCTTTCGCCTGTTGCAAAACAGCAACAAATCAGCTCAAAATACCCGTATTTTATCAATCTTTTCACCTTTTTTTGCAGGTTCAACGCAACGCATAAGGGGCGCGCAACGAAGATGTCCGCTTCTACACGAACCCTTCGCCAAGCGGTGGATCTTTTTCACAATGGGTAGGTGTCTCACTTACATTGACACAGAGGGCGTGGCCGTGCCACACGAATTCTTAAATCGTTGGGCAATTTCTCCGATTAGCCCTTTTCACTACTGATAAATCGATAGATTACAGCGCCAAGCATACCGCCAATGATTGGGGCCACCCAGAAAAGCCAAAGTTGTGAAATCGCCCAATCGCCTACAAACAGGGCAACGCCCGTACTGCGCGCAGGATTCACCGATGTGTTTGTAACCGGGATGCTAATCAAATGGATGAGAGTCAGGCACAAACCAATTGCAATCGGTGCGAAACCCTGTGGTGCCCGTTTGTCAGTGGCGCCCATAATGACAAGGAGAAACATCATGGTCATGACCACTTCAGTTATCAGGGCAGCCGGCAAACCATACCCGCCAGGCGAGTGGGCACCATAGCCGTTTGAGGCAAAGCCGGCGGACAGATCAAAGCCTGCCTTGCCGGAAGCAATAAGATACAGAACACCACCTGCTATAACTCCGCCCAAGACCTGCGCAACAATGTATGGCAGCAGCTCTTTTGCTGGGAAACGACCGCCGGCCCAGAGACCAAAAGAAACTGCCGGGTTGAGGTGACAGCCGGATATATGCCCGATGGCGAAGGCCATAGTGAGCACGGTCAGGCCAAATGCCAGTGATACACCAAGAAGTCCGATGCCTACATTCGGAAACGCAGCAGCCAAAACAGCACTGCCGCACCCACCAAGAACCAACCAGAATGTTCCAAAAAACTCTGCGCCATACTTATTCATAATTTTCTCCTTTTCTTTGTTGATTATGATATTCAACGGAAAGGTAAACCGCCTGCGGCAGAAAGCTTGCAGATTTTAGCAACAACGCGTCTTCCGCAGGTCAGCTTTAGCGATTTGCTTGGCTTTCAATAGTAGAACCACTGAGCACCTGAACAAGTATTTTCCTCAATGCAAATGAAGGGGAAATCGCCACCAATTAGAGATCGGTTTTTCAAAATGAATCACTCAATTGGTTTGCCTCGATATGGATAATTTTTTAGGCGAGTATCGCTGCGCTCATGGGTTTTCGTGATCGTCTTTTCATGGTCAATCCAATCCTCCCATTTGAAGTCCGCTATTACTTGCGCCTGATAACTCTCTTCAAGAGGGTGGTCCAATATATCATTGATATGGAGCCATTGTTGATGACGCATGAGGTCAACCTGATAAGGGGTTGGGTTTCCGCCAGCCTTTTTTACAATTGCTTTCAGATCTTCCACATCTTTTAAGGTGACTTTGGGCGTCCATGTGATCTTGCCGGGTAGCATGACAGGTTCGCCGGGAATGTTATTGATTCCTTGTTTCCAGGTTGCGAGTACAGCTACTTTAGTATCCTCTCGATAGAGGATGATGGCATGGCTGTATCGTTTGTCTTTAAAATAGCCGAGGTTGCCATATTGTAGTCTTGCTCCGGTCAGGAATGCCACCGCGTCCGACCAGCAAGGAGATTCGCCGCTTATTCCCCAAAGCACGCTGCGATCTATGATTCCATCCGGGAAGAGTATTTTGAAGGCAACCCATGCGCTATTTGAAGCGGTTGTGATGCCTTCGCAATCATGGCCGTGAAACCGCACAATGTCTTTAAGTGTTACGGGATATGTGTAAGGATAATAGCGACCTTGAGTACCCTTTGTGGCTAAAATCTCGAATACAGGAGCATACGGCTTTGCTACCATTGAGGCATACCAGGTTGGATTACGATCTGGCGCCTCCACTCCTGTTTCAATAAAAATATTTTTTCCTTGTTCGTAGGTTGGTTCAGCTGCAATGGAACCCGAAACAAGTAGAAAATAAAGGCTGCAAAGCCACATTGTAGATTGCGCGAACTTGCATACAAAATTCATTTAGTTCTCCTTTCTTGTCTAATGAAATGAGGTGCCAAACGGCTGCAATAAGCGGGAAATGGGGCCTGGCTTGGTGATCTAAAAATTAAAAGAAACAGTTACTGCCGCAACATCGTCTGTCCGTGCAGGATGCGCCATTGCCCGATTTCGATCCTGCGGCCTCAGGATGCATCTTCATCACTCCACCGCGGAAATCCATTTTCCTCCGAATCAAGATCAAGCTTATCCAAAAAATCCTTGGTGGTGATCGGCCGTTCCCTGATGGTAAAATAATGCTTGGGGAACCAGACAAGACGAAACGAAACCGCTTTTTCCGTGGGGGAAACATTGTCGAGGACGATTGAAAAGCGGTTGCCGTCCTTTAAGAAATGGTTGTCGGTCAAGGGAAAATCAAACCAGGTCAGGGTGAATATTTTCGAAGATTCAAACCCATGCGCTGCATCTTTATAATCCAGGATGAAACTTACCTTGAACTGCTGTTTCTCCCAGTCGGCATCATACAGATAGACAATCAACTCCCTGCCGGAAAAATCCCCCTGCTGTTCAGGGTGATTGTTTTCGGTACCGCCCGCCACGCGCATGACAGTGTTTTTCTTGCCTCCCCCTTTGCCGAGATCAAGGGAATAAGGCGGACATTGCGGGCATTGTTTTTCAAAAACCCTGCTGCCGCCATCCGCCGGTTGCTTTTCGACAAAGGCAAGGGTCTGGGAGGAAACGACACTGGCGCCTTCCTTGGCAAGGATGGAAATCTGCTTGTCGATGACCCGGCGGGACACGGAATGAAGGGAGGCAAGCATGTCATCGGCATCCTCGCCGGTCCGCCCGCTGATCCGGCTGCCGACATACTCGAGCAGGGGCTTGAACTCAAAATGCTCATGGAAATTCAGCACCAGCAGTTCGGTCAGCAGTTTCATCCTGTTGACGTCATCATCGCCGATGCCGCTTTCCTTTCCGACAATAGGATCGATGAGATTACTGAACATCGATGCGCGCAACTGGCTTTCCGCCTGTTCACGCTGGGTGATAATGCTGGTGGCGCTCATTTTTGACTGGAAACTGTTGGCAATGAGGGCGGCAAAAATAAGCGCGGCCGGTCCCAGAATTTTACAGAAGGAATCAAGCACTGTTGCCAGGGTACTTTTGCCGTTTTCCCCTTCCGTTTCGCCGATGCCGTTCTTGTCTTTTTTTTTACCCATGGCAACAAGCCCTCAAAGACCATTGCGTGAAAAAACGTACCGGAATGCGGAAGGCCGCGCCGCGGTCTTATTCCGCCGGATAAAAATAAAGGTTCAGTTCATAGGGCTGCGGATAACTCATTATCACCCCCCTGAACCTTCCGTCAGCGGAAACGGCATCATAACTGCCGGGCGGCAGATGAACCCTGTAGCTCCTTTCCGGGGAAACAAAAACCTGCTCCTGGTGGCTGTCATTGATGCGGACAAGAAAAAAACCGTTATCGCCGAATTCCCCCATTATTCTCCCGTAAACGAGCCCGGCAAAGACATCGGCGCAATGCAGCAGCAGCACGTCGATAATCAAAAGGGGCAAAAATATTTTTTTTCGCAGATTGCGCATCATGGCCGGCATTCCTGTACCCCTTCGGGCAGCATCGTGATGAATCTCGCTTCCGTCGATCATCACAACAACAAACATCAATATTCATGCCAGCAAAGGATTCATGAAATAAAACCCGTAAAATCAGCAAGTAAACAAAAAATGCATGTTCAGGCAATGACCCTTGCCCGGTGAAATCCGTAACCTGAATTCCCGTTGAAAACTAAAAAAAAGGGGAACGGGGAAAAGAGAATCGGCGCTTTTCTCTTACCTGACAAGAGATTACGCCGTCACGGGAAGGGTTACAGAAAATTGTTACCACGCAGCGTGACAAGGATACCCTTGCAAATCCCCGCCATTGCATCCCTGCCGGGATTCGCGCCGCTGCCGTGCCCGAAGAAAATAATGGATCATTTTTATTGCAGTCGCGGTTTCGCACCTCACGCAGTGACGGCTTGATTTTTTCGTCAGTGAAGAGTATAGAATTCTCCTTGCCGGAGTTACCCGCGGAGCGTAAAAAAACCGATCATGACAAACCTTCTTCCCTTTTCAGAACACGATATCTCCCGGTTGTTGAGCGCCCGTGGGCACGATGATTTTATTCTGCTCGAGAGCATGAAACTCTCCGAAGAAAATCAGACATCCCTGCTGTTTTCCGATCCGGTTGACACGCTTGTTCTCCATGGGCATGATGACCCCCGTATTTTTTTCACCCAGGCGCAGGAATGGCTGGATCGCGGCTTTTATCTCGCCGGCTGGTTTGCCTATGAACTGGGCTACCTGCTTGAACCCGCCCTGACGGCCCTGGCCCGGCCGCGCCAACTCTTGCCGCTTGCCCGATTGGGGGTCTTCCGGAAACCGATTATTTTCGATCATGCCGACCGGTTGTCGATCAGCAGCGCCCTTGCCGCTTTTGCACCTGACGAGGGAATCGATGCCGGCACAGACACCCTAGACATCGGCAACCTGCGGCTCAACCTTGCCGAAAGCGAGTATATCGAGGCAATCGAGACCATCCGCCGCTACATTGCGGCAGGCGACACCTACCAGGTCAATTACACCCTGAAATATCTCTTTGACTTTGCCGGGAAACCGTCCGACCTGTACCGGACGCTGCGGCGAAACCAGACCGTTGCCTATGGGGCTTTTCTGCGGCATGGGGAGCGCCACATCCTTTCCTTTTCGCCGGAGCTTTTTTTCCGCCGCCGGGGAAACAGATGCACGGTACGCCCCATGAAAGGAACCATGCGTCGGGGCCGCACTTCCCTGGAAGATGAAAAAAACAGACATTTTTTGCAGACCGACAGCAAGAACCGCAGTGAAAACGTGATGATCGTTGATTTGCTGCGCAACGATCTGGGCCGGCTGTCAAAACCCGGCACCGTGCGCGTGGCATCCCTTTTTGACGTGGAAACCTATGAAACACTCCATCAAATGACCTCGACCATCACGGGTGAACTTCCTGACAAAGTGCGACTTTACGACCTGTTCAAGGCCCTTTTCCCCTGCGGATCGGTCACCGGCGCCCCGAAAATCAGGACCATGGAGATCATCCGGCAACTGGAACGGGAACCACGGGGCGTCTACACCGGGGCCATCGGCTACATTGCCCCTCACGGAGATGCGGCCTTCAATGTTCCCATCAGAACGATTGTGCTTGACCGGGACCAGGGAGAAATGGGGGTCGGCTCCGGCATTGTCCATGATTCGAACCCGGAAAGCGAATGGCAGGAATGTCAACTGAAGGGGAATTTTCTGAGCCGTCCCCTCCCCCCTTTCCAATTGATAGAAACACTCCTGTGGCGTGCAGGGGAAGGATTCCGTTTTTTTGAAGAGCATCTCGCCCGGCTGGTTGATTCAGCCGCTTATTTTCAGATTCCCTGCAATCCGGAGCAGATTCGGCAATTATTCAGCAGGGAACACAAGAGACTGGAAGTCCTGGGGGGATGTCATCGCTGCCGTTTGCTGCTCAACAAAGACGACGGCGGGCTCAGCCTCACCGCTACCCCATGCGATGAGCCCAAAGGCCTGGAACAGGCGGGCGAGGAGCCGGCACCGCAAGTACGTTTTTCTTCGCAGCAGACGGACTCAGCCGACATCTTTCTCTGCCACAAAACAACCCGGCGGGATCTGTATGACCGTGAACGGCACAAGGCGACGGCGGAAGGATATTACGAGGTTCTTTTCTGCAATGAAAAGGGGGAAGTGACCGAGGGCGCGATCACCTCTGTTTTCGTCCGGCAGGGCGACATCTTCTTCACCCCGCCGGTGGCGTGCGGACTGTTACCCGGCGTGTACAGAAACCATTTTCTGACAAAAACGGGGTTCACCGTCATCGAAAAAATTCTTTTCCCCGAAGATCTGGCCAGGGCCGATGCGGTCTATGTGGCCAATTCGGTGCGGGGCATGGTGCGGGTGCGCATCTGACGGGATGTTGATCCAACCGGCCGGCAAACCCATAATATTTGCATGTAATTGCAACAAGTTGCCTGCACGAAACCCGCAAGACTCCACTCCCCTCCCAATAATTTGTGAAAATTTTCACATGAGTGAATCTTGTGAAAAATGAACAGTTTGTAAATTATGGACACATTGTTCCGTCGTTTTTTGGCCTGTCAACGGGAGGGTTTTACTTTTCAATACTCATTTTGCCGTTTGTGTGAATATTTTGCCCCGGCAGGGCGCAAATCAGGAACTGAAAAGAACAAACTCGGTTTGTTCCATCGCCAGTTCCATATGAAACCTGCTGGTGCCGATGGCAAACGACACCCGGCGGTTGCTCTGGTAATTCATATCGGGCGTGAGGGTAATGGCATTATTGAGCGACAGGGCCTTGGGTTGCCCGCAGTAGGATGTCAGATCAAACTTGCTTTCCACCATGCTCATGGCGCGGCCCATCATTTGGTTGGTCATTTCCCCCATGGTGTCGATGACGTCATTTGAGGTGAATTCCTTGGCCAGATCGCTTTCAGGCAAGCCCATGTTGAGCATGTAGCTCCTGTACAGATCCATGGCGGCCTCCGCCGAAAAATTCATGATGACCAGGCCGTTGTAATCTCCGAAAAACATGACGAAGCTCCCAACCTCGGGCTTCAGACTCACCTGTGGAATGGCTTGGAACGTGGTTGAAAACTTGATGGTTTTCTTCGTGCTTTTTTCCAGAGTTTTCTTGATCGCCTGAGCGAAAATATTTGCGACGATATCGATTGTTTCCTGTTCAACAACCATGTTATCTTTGTCTCCTGTTTTTTTTTGGTGATTTGCTCCGACCAGACTTTCATATTGCCTGATATCCTCTTGCCATGTCAATACTTTTTGCCGGTGACGCCCTGCCGGGTCCAGGTATTGCCGGGTATGCGCCGACATGGCTGATGCCGACTCTTGTGCCGGGATTTTCTCCCGCCGCATCAGGCAATATATTTTTTTCGCGCTATGACGCCTCGGCGTTTCGGCCTTGCGTTTTTGTTTTTCCCGAATGCATCATCTTTATTTTTTGTCGAAAAACATTACATTTCATCTTTTACTCACCCATAAAGGTTACTGAAAGGAATTATGCTTATCAATTGTCAGTCAATCAGCAAGGCCTTCGGCGCCCAGCAGCTTTTCAACGACATCTCCCTCACCTTTTCCAGCGGAGAACGGCTCGGACTCATCGGACCGAACGGATCCGGCAAATCAACCCTGCTGAAAATTCTTGCCGGCCTTGAAACGGCGGACAGCGGTAAAATTATTTACCGGAAAGGCGTCAAGGTCTCCTATCTGGCACAGGAAGACACCTTTGATCCTGATCTTACCGTTGAAAAGGCCCTTTTCCTGGCCGCAGCCGATGAAGCGGACGAAACCGCACGACTTGGCCGGGTGAAAAGAATGATCAGCCAGGTCGAGCTGGGCCAGGGCACGGAACTGGTGGCCAACCTGTCCGGCGGATGGCGAAAAAGACTGGCGATTGCCCGGGCCCTCATCAAAAATCCCGATATTCTCCTGCTGGACGAACCGACCAACCACCTCGATATCCAGGGCATTCTCTGGCTGGAAAAACTCCTCAGCAATCAACAATTTGCGTATGTGGTCATCAGTCATGACAGAACGTTTCTGGAAAATACGACGAACCGCATCGTTGAGATGAACAGGTGCTACCCGGAAGGATTCTTCCGGGTCAACGGCAATTACAGTCGCTTTCTTGTCGAGCGGAATGCCTTTCTCGAGAGTCAGCAACAGTTGCAGGAAGTCCTGGCCAACAAGGTGCGTCGTGAAACCGAGTGGCTCAGCCGGGGTCCCAAGGCGCGCACAACCAAGGCCAGATATCGCATTGACAAGGCACATGATCTGCAAAGCGAGTTCAGCGATGTCCGACGACGCAACTCGGCAGACAAACAATTGCAAATCGACTTTGAGGCAACCGGCCGGAAAACAAAAAAACTTGTCGAGGTAACCGCTGTGGACAAGTCCATGGGGGGACGAACTCTTTTCAGCAATCTCAGTTTTGTGCTTACTCCCGGACGGCGTCTGGGGCTGATGGGCGCAAACGGCAGCGGCAAAACAACCCTGATGAATATTCTTGCCGGCAAAACAGCGCCGGATAACGGTTCCGTTTTCTTCGCCGACGGCGTCCGCGTCGTACTTTTTGACCAGAAACGTGAACAGATCAACCAGGAACAAACCTTGCGCCAGGCCCTTTCCCAGACCGGCGATACAATCATCTACCAGGGCAACCCCATTCATATCGTCGGTTGGGCCAAACGCTTTCTTTTTCAACCGGATCAGCTTGATCAACCGGTCAGCCGGCTTTCAGGCGGTGAGCAGGCCCGCATCCTTATCGCACGGCTCATGCTGCAGCCGGCCGATGTCCTTCTGCTCGATGAGCCCGGCAATGATCTCGACATTCCATCACTCGCCATGCTGGAGGAAAGTCTGCTTGATTTTCCCGGCGCCGTTGTCCTGGTCAGTCACGACCGTTTCTTTCTCGATCATGTCACCAACAAGATCCTTGGTTTTCCGGGTGATGGAAAAACCGTCATGTATGACGACTTCAACCAGTGGCTCAAGGGCCAACAGGCAAATGAATCAGCCCGCAGGCAACAAAATCCCCCAAGAAAAAAAACAGCCGTTCCACGGACAAAAAAACTTACCTATAAGGAGCGACTCGAACTCGAGTCCATCGAAGAGCAAATACTGACCGCCGAAGAAACACTGATACATTGCAGGCAGCAACTGACAAATCCCGCGGTGATGGAAAATGCCGAGGAACTGGCAAAATGGTGCGCCCTACTCCAGCCCGCCCAGGATACTGTTGACCGGCTTTATGCCCGCTGGGAAGAACTTGAATCGCAAAATGAGGGACAATAAAGGGAATATCAATGCCGATATACGAATTTTACTGCAAAAATTGCCATACGATATTTAATTTCCTGTCACGCCGGATCAACACGACGGCCGCGCCGCGCTGTCCGCGCTGCCAAGGACAATTACAGCGCCAACTATCCACCTTCGCCACCATCGGCAAGAGCCGGGAAGGCGACGACGACGTAATGGCCGGCCTCGATGAATCGAAAATGGAAAAAGTGCTCGCCGGTCTTGCCCGGCAGGCCGAAAATATCAACGAGGACGATCCCCGCGGTATGGCGCAGCTGATGCGTCAATTTTCACAACAAACGGGAATTTCTCTCGGCGATGGAATGGAAGAGGCACTGGCAAGGCTGGAGTCGGGTGACGATCCGGACAAAATCGAGGCGGAAATGGGAGATATGCTTGAAGGCGAAGATCCTTTCAGCATTGCCCGCAGGAAAATCGGCTCACGCAGGATTCCTCCGGCGCAGGATGAAACGCTTTATGAACTTTGATAGTCAACAGAGAGGATCGGAAATCGCCCCTGCCTGCTCCGGCCCCTTCTCGTTATGCCGCAGAAAGGAAGCCGAACTACCCGGCGATCGATTTCATCTGTGAATGGGTGTGAATCTGCAGAAATTCCGCCAGAAGTTCCTGGCGCTGGAGAAGGGAAAGCCTGAAATAAATCGGGCTTAACATCAGTATCCGAATTGCTTCACGTTTGCTCATTTTTTCACTCATCATTGAAAAAAACTCTACTTAAAGGCAACAAACCGCTTCTCGTAACTGGACATTTAAAAAAATGAATATATATTCATAACAAACGCGGCAACAAAATCAAGCTTTTTTTTCGCATCCCCGTCCTTTTTATTAGTGCAAAAAAAATCCTCTGGCATGACCTGCTCACCTGACAACAACTCAACGCATCTCCTGTTCGGCGATTATCCCCTTTGCTTTGCCGACTTTGGAGACGAGAGCCATAAAGCCCTTGGGCAAAGGGACATCGCGCTCCTCCAGCAGAATGCCGCAGGCTTTTGCCTTTTTAAGCATTTCTTCATTGCCGTCTTCAATCCCCTCCTGATGATTACAAAGGAAATGCATGCGCAAGGCATCAGTCAATAAAAGACGGAGTTCAGGGGACTCCTCGGCAACTTTTTGCAGTTCATCGGCAATGAGAGCCCTGTTTTCCTCGGCGAAAAACCGGAACCGCTCTTGGGGGTTGGGGGTGCAAAACAAATCATTCATCACGGCACCGGCCAGCATTGCCGGATAGCCGTTTCCTTGCCCGGGATATTTCCGGGTAAATTTTTGCTTCAGATCCTGAAAAAAAATCATTTTGACAACATCAATTCCTTCACGCAGCGAGGGAATAAATCTTCTTTCCACCTGATCAGACATAAAATAAGAACCTCAGCTTTTTTCTGAAAACGGATTTGCAAAAATAGCGCTGTCGCATCGACTTAAAAAATCCCAATGCAGATTTTCCGGGGCGATGTCACGCTGCAAGCGCAGGACCGACACATGAAGATGGGCCGGGACAGCTCCGGAGACAGCGGCAATCATCCCGACAACATCACCCTTTTTCACATCAGCGCCACACTGAACGGCCGGAAGAATATGGGAGTAAACCGTAATGAACTGGTCCACGGCATCGGTTTTCTCCCTGACAAAAACGGAATCAGCAAGAAAATCTTTTGTGATTGCGACAACCTTGCCGGCGCGGAAAAACGGAACTTTTGTTTTTTCGCCAAAGCAATGCAGCCGTTTTTGATGATCACGATAAAAGCGGATATCCACCCCCTCATGAGGCCTGGGCCTTTTACCGTTGCCGGACCACCATTTTTCCGGTTCACCAAATCCCATGCCCGCCAAAAAATGGAATGCAGCAAATCTTCCCCGCAAGTGACCATTTAACCGGGCGAACAGCCTGCCGTATTCATTCATGCCGACCATGAGTCACACCTGTGCGCCGTTGCGGGAAATTTCATATTCCAACGGATTTCCCTATGATGACGTCACGCTTTGGGTCCCAAATTACACGGGCGGAACAAGCTGCCAGTCCGTCATTTTCCAGAAATCCGGTTTATTTTCCGGAAAAACAGACTATCCTTCACCCGCAAACAATGCCGGCAAATCATACCATGCAGGCCATGACCCATCTCGCAAAAAAGAAAAATTTTCACAATTCCCATAGAAATCGAATGATTACAATAAAATCATGTGCAGCCGGCAAGCCCGGAAAAATCATCCTGAAAACCAATGAAGATGATGAAACGTAACAAAAAAATCAAGGAATAAATATTGCACTCTTTTCCCCTAATCGAGTATCTTTTATTTCAATATTAAAATATTTATCAGTCAGGCATACGAATACACCCCAAATTATGCTGGCGGAGGTTGAAAATGGACATGGAACTGACAGAGGCTTCCCACGAAAGAAGAAAACATAAACGGTACCAACTGTCCGACGATATTCTCGTTTTCAACGAAACCACCTTCGGCCAGATTATCAACATAAGCCAGGGCGGCCTCGCTTTCCGTTTCCTGATCAGCAAGGAAATCCAGCAGGATCCTTATTTCCACCTGGGCATCCTGAACAGCTCAAGCGGTTTTTATCTGGAAAACATTCCCTGCAAAACCGTAACCTCAACGGATTCGGCGCCGATTCACCCCACCGGCTCGACCATCGTGCGCCGCAACGGTGTTCAGTTCGGCGAATTATCCAGTGAACAAAGAAAAAAGATTGAAGATTTCCTGGCAGCAAACATTGATGCATCCCCTCCGCATCAAGAAACAGCTCATTAGACACACCCTTTTCACAACCCTTAACAAGCTAAGAATCTCTTGATACTCAAACTTTGTCTGGCAGCAGGGATTGCTATTCTGGTATCAGCTCTTTGCAGTATTTGCGAAGCAGTTCTTTACTCCGTCCCGGTTTCCCATATAGAAATTCTTGCCAGAAACAATCGTCTCTCCGGGAAACTGCTGAAAAAGTTCAAAGACAACATCCAGCAGCCCATCACCGCCATCCTGACGTTGAACACCATTGCCAACACCATGGGGGCCGCCATTGCCGGCGCCTCGGCAGCGGCCGTTTTCGGCGACAAATACCTGGCCTGGTTTTCCGCTCTCTTCACCCTCGTGATCCTCATTTTTTCCGAGATCCTGCCGAAAACAGTAGGCGTTATCTATTGCAAAAAACTTGCACCCTGGATCGCCGTTCCATTGGCAGGATTGATCAAGGCGCTTACTCCCATTGTCTGGGTCATCCACCATGCCACCAGACTGATCCCCGGCTACAACCAAAAAGCTGAAATTTCCGCGGAAGAAATCCGGGCAATGGCCATTCTCAGCAGAAAATCCGGCATCCTCGACCTGCAGCAGGAAGGCATCATCAAAAATATCATCGACCTGAAAAACAGAACCGTCCGCCAGGCCATGACCCCGCGCACCGTCACATTTACCCTGGAAAAACACATGACGATTGCCGAAGCAAAACGCAGAAGCGAGGAGTGGAACCGCCACAGCCGCGTCCCGGTTTACAACAGAAATCCCAATGACATTGTCGGCATTGTCCTGCGCAAAGATGTGCTGCTCGGCATCGTCGAGGGGAAGGAAAACAAAACCCTCGCCTCACTTATAAAACCAGCGCATTTCGTGCCGGAAACAGCCCCGCTTAACACCATACTGCTCCAGTTTTTCGAACGACGGCAGCATCTTTTCTGTGTGGTTGACGAATACGGCGGCATGACCGGCGTCATCAGCCTGGAAGATATCATTGAAGAAATTGTCGGCCAGGAGATATTGGACGAATCGGATCATCCCTCAAAAACCATGCGCGACATCGCCCGCGACAAAAGCAAACTTCGCTTTCCCGGAAAAAAACCGCCGCAAAACGATTGATCCTCGAACAGGATTTTTTTCAAAAGAAACGTCCACCGGGGGACTCGGAACCGCAACGATACAAGGCGAAAACCGATGAGTCCGCGCCAACTCACGCACCAGGCCATCGCTAAAAAATAACCAGCAGATACCCCAGCAGTGTCCCCAGCAGCAGCACGTGAATGACAAAAAAACTCTTCAGATCAACCAGTCCTTCAAAGGGTCCGAGACAATAGCGCCAGACAATGTACCCTCCGGCAATGGAACCGTTCATCATAAAAAAGGCGGAAAGCACCTGAACCGGGAACTCAGGAATAGCAAAGGAAAATTTTTCCAGAAACAACATACCGAACTGGCGACCGAATGTCGGCACAAAATCGCCGATACCCTCGGCAAAATGCGCCATTCGATACACCAATTCGCCGGTGAAGGCCATGGGGATGAGAATGGGCACCATGGGAGACAGACGGCCGACAATCGGATCCGTTTCCGTCACCCCGAAAAGCCGGTTGCCGATTTTGATAATCACCAGCACCACGACTATGCAGACAAGCAGCAGAATACTGAAAAGCAGGGGTCCCGTCAAACCCCATGAAGCAAATATTTCACTGTATGCAGGCTTGTCCCAGATGAAACGGGCGAACTGGGAGCCGATGAGAAACGGCACCGTATACATGCAGGTTATATACCTGCCGGCATTCCAGATAAGTTCGTTGTAGGGATTGCGAAAAAGAAACTGCGGTGAATCGCGGTCGCACAGGGGAAGACAGTGCCCGCAGACAAGACAGTGAAGATTATTCCGCACCGAAACAGCTCCGAGATAAACCGGGCATCCCCGGCGGCCGTCTATCCCTTTTTTACAAGCAAAGGTGTCACATCCCCGGCATTTTTCATGATCCGCGCGAAATTCGGTGATGGAGATCGTTGCCGCGGCGCCGCTTATTCTTCCCAGCGGGCAGAGATGACGGCACCACGCCTGCCCGGGAAAAAGAACCGCCATGACAGCGGCCCCGGCGACTATAGTCAGGACCAGATAGGATGTCCCGGCCGGCCACTCATTCAAACCGGCCACGGTTTCAAACCAGATAATCAGGGCAAGCAGGGAGACGGAACAATAAACCCCGTATTTCTGCAGCAATCTCGGCACTTTGATGGCAAATGTCCAGCCCCTTCTCTGCAGAAAGACACCAAGCCCCGGGAACGGGCAGATGCCACACCACATGCGACCGACAAAAAACCAGGAAAGAACGATGGCCGGCCAAAGGATTCCCCAGGTAAGAAAAACGGAAATATTGCGTTCAGGATCCTGGGGGCCGAAAAATCCGGATACCAATACAAAAACAAAAAGCAGGTCGGCGGCGGTCCGCAATTGGGCGTAATGATGCCGGGCGGCAAGAAATCTCCTGAAGGACGGGAAAATACGAAAAAGATCGAGCTGTTGCCCGTCATCAAAGGAAATAAGACTTTTCAGCGCCTTGGTCCACCAGGTCATTGCCGTGCCCAGTTCGTCTTCATGATTTCCCTAGCCGACAGCGTCCAAAATAACGTTTACCTGAAATTCCTGGTTATCCCTGATGACCTTTAACGTCACCTCGTCGCCGACCTGATGCCGATCCAGCTCGCGGCGCAGGTCATCAATTCCGGTTACGGGATTCCCGTTGACCCCGACAATTATATCACCCAGATAAAGTTCACCATCGACTCGCCTGACGCCGCGCAAGCCGGCTTTGTCGGCGGAACTGCCCTTTTCCACCTGAACAACGAGAACCCCCTCAATACCGAAACGATCCACCAGTCGCTCATTTCCCACGGAAATACCGAGGCCGGGCCGGATAAGTCGACCATGCTTGATAAGTTCCGTCACCACCCGGTTCACCTCATCCACCGGTACGGCAAAACCGATACCCGCATTGACGCCGTCCGGACTGTAGATGGCGGTATTGACACCAATCAGCCTGCCGGCGCTGTCAAGCAGAGGCCCGCCTGAATTTCCCGGATTAATGGCGGCATCGGTCTGAATCACATCGTGAATGGTCATCCCGTTGGCCGACTTTATTTCCCGCCCCAGGGCACTGACGATACCGGCGGTGATGGTTTGATCAAGACCAAAAGGGTTGCCGATGGCAAAAACCTTCTGCCCCACCAGCAGGCCGGCGGATTCGCCGACGGAAATGGGTTTCAGGCTTGCCGCAGGCGCGGAAATCTTGAGAACGGCAATATCTTTATCAACCGAAGCCCCGACAAGCGCCGCTTTCCAGGTGCTGTTGTCGGCCAGCGTCACCTGTACCTGGCTGGCGTCTTCGATGACATGGTAATTAGTGACGATCCGTCCATCGCTGTCCCAGACAAACCCCGAGCCGGTACCTTTCGGTATTTCGTAGATGTTCAAACTGAACAGGTTGCGACGCAATTCAATGCTGGTGATATAAACCACGGACGGCGATGTTGCCTGAAAAACATCAATGGTGTTTTGTTCATCGGCAGCCAGATCGCCCCTGGCGGTAATCGCCCTGGGGACGGCTTCCGGACTGTTGAGGGCACCCTCCTGCCTGACGAAGAAAAACCAGATAATGATTAATGCCGCCAGGAAGTAAAGGAACGACGTATTTTTGTAACGGGGCACAGTGCTCATGATGTGATGAGGTGTTTAAATATCAAGAAAAAATTTAGCAATGGAAAAATAGGCGATGACGCCGAATATATCGATAGTCGTGGTAACAAAAGGACCGGTGGCCACCGCGGCGTCAACATCAAGTTTTTTTAAAATAAGCGGCACGCAGGAGCCGACTGTTGCGGCCAGGGCCATGGAAAACATGACGGAAAAACCGACAACCAAACCGAGTTGCACAGGGTCTCTATAAGTAAAAAAGGCAAGCACGCCAAGAATGAGTCCGTAAAAAAAACCAAGTATAATCCCGACACGCATTTCCTTCAAAATGACCTTGCCCAGTTCCTGCATATTGATACGGCCGGTGGCGATACCCCGCACGACAATGGTGCTCGACTGGGTGCCGATATTGCCTCCCATGCCCATGACAATGGGAATAAAGGCGGCCAGGGCAAGCACCTTTTGCAGCTCCTCATGAAAAAGGGTAATGATCATCGCCGACACGATACCGCCGATCCAGCTGGCAAAAAGCCAGGGTGCCCGAGTGAAGGCATTGGAGAAGGTCGACTTCAGCAAAATCTCCCGGTCCTTACCGGCACCGGCCATCTGCAGGAAGTCTTCGGTGGCCTCCTCGCGGATAACATCGATGATATCATCCACCGTAACGATACCGACAAGCCGGTAGGAAGCATCGACAACCGGGATGGCCAGAATATTATACTGGGAAACGATATGGGCCGTTTCCTCCTGATCCGTATCAGTGGTGACGGAGATGACATTGGGATTCATGATGTTTTTGAGCTGGCGGTAGGGAGGATGAGTCAGCAGCTCCCGCAGGGACAGGACCCCTGCCAGCTTTCCCTCGTCACCGTGAGTGATATAGAGATAAAAGGCCATCTCCATCTCCTCACTGCGCTGCTGCACCTTCAGGATGGCGTCGCCGACGCTCAGTTCCCCGTCCAGGGCCATGAAATCAGGCGACATGAGACCACCCGCTGTTTCCGGGTGGTACTGCATGAGCTCTTCGACCTCTTCCCGATCCGCCTTGCCCATGTATTTGCGGATTTCCCCGGCAACCTCTTCCGGCAAGGCTTCCAGCAGGTCGGCCACATCATCCGAGGCCATTTCCTTGATGACCGCCACCATGAACTTGGGGGAAAGATTATGGACAAGCTCGAGCATGAGGGCGCGGTCAAGTTCGCTTAAGAACTCGCCAACCACGCTGGTCTGGGCAATGACATTAAAAACGTGAGTCCGCTCTTCAACGGTCAGATGACGAAAAACCCAGGCAACATCGGCAGGATGGGTTTTGTTCAGCAGTCTCATCAAGCGGTCCACGGCATTGCGCCTGTTCAAGCGCCGGATGGTGTCAAGCAGCACCATTCCTTCCCTGCCGATCAGCTCTTTTTTGACCTTTCCTTTCATAAGACCCTGTCCTGATTAAACCGGATATTGCAAAGCAAATGACTGCCCGTGTTCACGGGGCGACAATCTGCAATGACAAAAACGACGAATTATAATTTTATTCCCAGGGACGTCAACGGCTAAAACAACTAATCCTTATCCTTCTTCAGCCACTGCCTGACAAGTTCACCGGCCTTCCGCGGATCACTTTCCGCAATCTTGCTTATTTCCCGCTGATCGGCCCGGATGTCGTTCTCCGCCGAATATTGCTCTTCAAAATGCTCCTGTTCGTCGCCATCCCGGCTTTCTTCCAATCTCTCCGCCATTTTCTTCTGCGCCCGGCGAACGGCGGCAAGGGCATCCAGCCTCTTTTTATCAAAGAGAAAGGCGAAAAAAGGCCGCACGGCAAAAACAAAAAACAGCACAAGCAGAAAAAGGACGACCAAAGGCAACGCCAGCAACTCGACAATCTTAATCAGGGTATCTATGTTTTCCATATGAAAAAGATTCTGTTCGGCATCACCAAACTTATGTTGAGTAAAAGTTGATTTAAGGTAAAATAAAGGAAGTTTTATTTCGTATACCATGCAAACTTACAGACTTCCACCGCTCTTTTGCACACCCTGACCGATTTCAACCTCGGCGGAGGATATATGCAGGTCATTCGCAATAAAGTTCTGCAGTGTTTATACAAGTTTTCCGGTGATGATGCAAAGCTCATTCACGAACTTGACGAGATCATCAAGGAACACGGAAACCTTGCATTCCCCGTCATTTTCCATGTGCTTACCCACCTTGACCTGCCCCAGGCGGAGGCTGAAACCGCATGGCGGGATATTTGCGCCCATCGGGAAAAAATGTCCGCCCTGCTTGAACACAACGTCAACCTGCGCACCGCCATCTGTGATTATTTCTGCTCGATTCACAAATCGCTGAAAAACCCCAAGGTTGTCGAGATCCATGTTTTTGAGTCCACCTTGAACAGTGTCAAATACGACAGGATGACGGGTCTTTACAACCGCGCCTATTTTGACGAATCAATTATCCGGGAAGTGGCGCGAGCCAAAAGGTATGACACCGATCTGTCCATTCTTTTTCTTGATCTCGACGATTTCAAAACCGTCAACGACACCCATGGACATCCCGCCGGTGATCATGTCCTGAAAGAAATTTCCCAGGCCATAATCCATGCCGTCAGAACAGAGGATATCGCCGCCCGTTACGGCGGTGAGGAAATCGTCATCATTCTGCCGGAAACAAGCAAGACAACCGCCCTTATCCTGGCGGAAAGAATTCGCGCTCTTATTGAAAATCTCCAGCTGCAATTTGACGGTAAAAACATCGGCCTCACCATAAGCGGCGGCGTGGCAAGTTTTCCCATCGACGCGGCAGGGACAAGCGATCTGGTCATCTTTGCCGACCGAGCACTTTTACAGGCAAAGGCGGCGGGAAAAAATACCATCCAGGCCTATTCCCCCAACAAGCGACGCTTTATGCGCATTGATTTTTTCGCCACAATCCTGGTCAAACAGATACGCATGAGCAAATCATCAACTCCGGTAGCGGCCAATGCAAAAAACCTGAGCCTGACAGGTATTCTATTTGAATCACGGACTGCTTTCGACATCGGCAGCAAGATCCAGCTGCAGATTCCCTTTGACGAGTTCAATGAAACGCTTCTTATCCTCGGCACGGTGGTCAGGATTGAAATATTCGACAACAACCTGTTCGATATCGGGGTCTCCTTTCTGGAAATGGATCACACCAGCAAAAATGAAATTTCCCGTTATCTCCTGAAGCAACTGGGCAGAAATCAGCCTGATTAAAACAGACGGATTTCTTTTTACCGGGTCTTGCCGAATGAACCAGAGAATCAAACATTTTTTCCAGATAACCGACGACACCAGGACTATCTGGAGCCTGCGGGAGCGTGATCTCCCCCTGCTGAAACGGGTTATCCTCCGTTTGTACAAAATAATTTTCATTGCCGCAGGATCACCGTTCAACAAACAGCTTACAAACTACGCCTCGGCTCTTTCCTTTACCTTTCTCCTGTCACTTGTTCCGATGCTTGCCATGATCTTTTCCATTGCCAAAGGGTTCGGCATCCAGGAAAAAGTGGAACCGCTGCTGATGGGAAAAGCAATGGGTGGGGAAATCGCCGCCGACCTGATTCCAAAAATAATTGAATATGTCAACAACACCAATGTGACGGCCCTGGGCACCATCGGCCTGGTGTTCATTGTCTCCACGTCAATCTCCCTGCTCGGACAGATCGAAAACGCATTCAACAGAATATGGCTGGTTACGAAACCACGCTCCTTGATCAGAAAAGCAAGCGATTATCTGTCGCTGCTCATCCTCAGCCCTCTTCTGCTGGCCGTAACCCTGGGCCTGTCAACCACCCTGCAGAGCCACGCACTTCTTCAGAAGCTGCTTGCAATCGGCCTCTTTGCCGGGGCCATGAAACTGTTTCTGCTTTCGCTGCCCTGGATATCGAGCGTTGTTGTCATTACCCTGCTTTATATGATAATCCCCAACACAAACGTCAGACTTCTTCCCGCCCTGACGGCAGGAACGATCGCGGGCATTCTCTGGCAGCTCAGCCAGATTCTTTTCATCAGCTTCCAGATCGGGGTGGCCCGTTACAATGCCATTTACGGCACCTTTGCCTCCGTGCCCATCTTCATGATCTGGTTGCAGGCAAGCTGGATCATCATCCTCGTCGGCGGAATAATCAATTTCGCCTGCCAAAGAGCGGGGAAATTTCATCCCCTTGAATTTGCGACAACCATCCCCTTTGCCGGCAAGGAAAAAATCTGCCTGGCGGTGCTCATCGCCATCTGCCGTAAGTTTGACAAGGGAAAAGGGGCATCAAGCCCAGCGGAAATAAGTGACCAGCTGGGAATTTCCGAACACTTTGTGCGGAACGGCATCCATCGACTGCTGCAGATCGACAAAATACTGGCCGTTAATGCTGAAGCGGGAGATTTTTTCGTGCCGGCAAAATCAACGGAGGAGCTGAAAATCGCAGACTATTTTCTTGATGTGAGAGGAGTTGAAACGGACAGGTTGGAATTCCGTGACGAAGAAATCAACACGACCATCCGCAACATCCTGGAGACGCGCAGCCGGGCCTTGCATGTTCAGTTTGACGGCAGGAGGATGACCACGGAAAAAAGCAATGAGGAGTCGGAAGCCGGGAGTCAGGAGTCGAAATAAGCACATTTCCTTTCTCTCCCGCCCTCCGGCTTCCTCAACGAAGCCGAACAAAAATCAGCCTTACGGCTTAAAGCTGCCGACCTTGCGTTTCCGCAGACGGATCGAGGCCGGCGTCACCTCAACCAGCTCGTCATCATTGATATAGGCGATGCACTCTTCAAGGCTCATCTGTCGGGGCGGTGTCAGGATGACCGCTTCATCCGAACCGGAGGCCCGCATATTGGTCAGCTTCTTGCCCTTGGCCGGATTGACCACCATATCCACCGGCCGGCTGTTTTCTCCCACTATCTGCCCGGCATACACATCCAAGCCCGGCCCGAGAAAAAGGCGGCCCCTTTCCTGCAGGTTGAAAAGGGCGTAGGCAACGGTGGTACTTGTTTCCTTTACCACCAGCACCCCGTTCACCCGGTTGACGATATCGCCGGCATAAGGTCCGTATTCGGCAAAGACATAATTCATGATGCCCATGCCCTTGGTATCGGTCATGAACTGGGATCGGAAACCGAGCAGGCCGCGGGTGGGAATCTTATAAACCAGCTTGACCATATTGTTTTCATTGCGCATTTCCAGCATCTGGCCTTTCAGCTTGCCGAGCTTCTCAATGACCACCCCCTGGTACTGCTCGTCCACATCAATGGTCAGCTCCTCATAGGGTTCAAGCTGCTTTCCGTTTTCCTCCTTCATGATGACCTGCGGCCTGGTCACCTGAAATTCGTAGCCTTCGCGTCGCATCTTTTCAATCAGAATGGAGAGATGCAGCTCACCCCGGCCGGAAACTTTGTAGCCGACGCCATCAGTGAGCGGCTCAACCCGCAGGGCGACATCGGCCAGGGTTTCACGGGAAAGGCGCTCCTCGATATGCCGGGAGGTGACAAATTTGCCTTCCTTGCCGGCAAAGGGCGAATCATTGGGCACGAAATTCATGGAAAGGGTAGGCGGGTCGATATCAATCAACGGTAACGGCTGCGGGTTGAGGGGATCGGTGAAGGTCACACCCACGGTCACATCATCCATGCCGGCCACCGCGACAATCTCTCCGGTAGTTGCCTCGGTTACCGCAACCTTTTCATTGACTTCAAAGCGAAAAATCTTGGAAATTCGGATGGGAGAAATCGAACCATCCCGCCGGGCCACGGCAATGTCCTTGTTGATTTTCAGAGTACCGTTGACCACCTTGCCGATGCCGAGTCTGCCGAGATAGGGTGAGTAATCAATGGTATTGACCTGCATCTGCAGCGGTGCGTCGTTGCTGCCGGAAGGCGCGGGGATGGAAGAGACGATCAGTTCCGAAATAGGGTCCATGTTGTTGTTTGCTTCCCCCAGGGACCGCAGGGCAAAACCCTGCTTGGCGGAGGCATACACCACAGGGAAATCAAGCAGCTCATCCGGAGCGTTCAGCTTGACGAAAAGATCGAATACCTGGTCCACCGCCCAGTCACAGCGGGCAGCGGGTTTATCGATTTTATTGATCACCACGATGATCGGCAGATGATTGGCCAGCGCCTTTTTCAGAACAAAATAGGTCTGGGGCATGGGGCCTTCCTGGGCATCAACCAGCAGGAGACAGCCGTCCGCCATGCGCAGTACCCGCTCCACCTGACCGCCGAAATCGGCATGCCCCGGGGTGTCGATGATATTGATCCAATAGTCCTTGTAATTATATGAACCGTTTTTCGAGGCAATGGTAATACCACGCTCCCGTTCAAGGTCCATGGAGTCCATCAACCGTTCGGCCACTGCCTGATTTTCGCGGAACATGCCGCTTTGCTGAAAAAGCTGATCAACCAGGGTCGTCTTGCCGTGGTCGACATGGGCTATGATAGCTACATTCCTGATTTTTGACTGGTCCATATTTTATTCACAATGTCTTTATAAAAGGGGTATTGGTCGTACAGCGAATCTTTTACCCCATAAATCCGCCAAAAAATTTGATATAATAAACGACATTTGCGCTACTGACAACAGCAAAATGGCTTACCAACCGGCCAATCCGGCAAAAAAACAAGCCAATCATCTTGATTTCCCTTGACATGCCGCGGAGTTCGAATGCTATAATTTTTTTAAGCCGTTGCAAGAAACGGCTCTCGCAGGAAGTGGCTGTGGCGAATTGGTGAGAAGCGGAAGGGTTATTTCGCCGCAGCCCCTCACTTCAGTTACGGGGTGTTTTTCATGAGCAATGAGCAGGATTTCAACTGGGTCTTTGACCGTGATTACTGCGGACGCATCCTGCAAGGTGAATACAGCAACAATCTCAAAAAACGGGTGGCTCAATCCATCCGGCTCTTCCGCGGTTGCAACGTCACCGCCAACCCGGCCATGCCGTACATTTCCGCCTGGCGGGAAAACGAGGACCATGCCATCTGGTACGAATTCGTCGGTAACCGGCTGCTGCAGCTTCTGCGATGTTCTTCCTGCGAGATGGCGGAAATCTTTCGCGACAGCGTGGTGCAGCGCTGTTCCTATCACTATGCCGCCGGCAAGGGGAAAATAGAAAAGAAAATCCTGGCTCGCACCGAACTTGCGCACATTCAGGGCGAACTTCGCGACGAAGGCAAGAAAACCGGCACGGTGGAAGCAATCTATAAGGTTGCATTGCAAAACCAGGGAAACTTCTGGCTGAAAGACCAGGCTTCGGTGGAATCCTATCCCGATGACCACATCTGTCTTTCATTCGGCGCCTTGATCGACGTAACAAAGGAAATGGAGGCAAACGAACAGCATCGCCTTGAAGAAGAAAATTTGCGCCGTGGCCACGCAGCTCTCCAGCGCAAGCTGGAAAAACAAAGCAAGGAACTGTGGAAAATGCAGCTTGAAATGATCTACCGCCTGGCCAAAGCCGCTCATTTGCGGGACAAGAGCACGGGACCGCACATCACCAAAATGAGCCATTACTGCGATATCCTTTCCGAAGCGGCGGGATTAAACGAAACGGAACGGGAACTGCTTTTCCATGCCGTGGCCATGCACGATGTTGGGAAAATCGGCATTGCCGAAGCTCTCCTGCAGAAACCGGATCAGTTGAGCCCACAGGAATTTGCAATCATGAAGACCCATAGCGTCATCGGCGCCAAACTCCTTTCCGGCAATGATGCACCGCTGCTGAAGATGGCCAAAGGCATTGCCCTCACCCATCATGAACGATGGGACGGCAGCGGCTACCCAAAGGGTCTCAGCCGTGAGGAAATCCCTCTCGCCGGCCGCATTGCCGCCATCTGCGATGTCTTTGACGCCCTCACCTCGCAACGGCCCTATAAACACGCCTGGAATACCGACGAGGCATTCTCCGAGGTTGCCAAAGGCAAAGGCAACCAGTTTGACCCTGAGCTCGTCGATCATTTTCTCGCCAGGAAAAACGAGATCGCGATTATCAAACAACGTTTTTCCCCTTCAAACGATGACCCATCGATGTCCTTGACCTGAAACAGTTTTTTTCTGACTCCGTAAAACTTTCCCCCAAACGTCTTTTTGTGCCGAAATATTTTATTGTTACTATTTTATTCAGTGATATAATAAAACATCAATATTCTTTCTTAGTTGCTACGCTTCTACGAATAGTTACTACTCCGTGGTATCGTTATTCTTTTTCGCAAAAATCCTCATTTCACAAAAGGACCGGCAATGAAATTTGCAGACATAAAAATCGGCATCAAGATTATCGGCGGTTATCTGGCGATCTGCCTTATTATCTTTCTTACCGGACTTGTCGGATATCAAGGAATGAACAGTGAGAAAAAAGCCGCCTCCGTTGTTGATGCGGGCCTTGAAATGATGCTCGCCGTGCGCACCGACATGCAGATGATCATGGAACTGCTCGCATCTTCTTCAGTGGAAGAACTTGAGGGGGCCTGGCAAGAGCACCTGCTCGCGGTTGAAGACTTCAAGCTCTTCCTGACGGGAATCCGTCAGGGCGCGGAAACGGAGATGGGCATTGTCTATCCCGCCGATGATCCGCAATTGCTGGAAAAAGTAGCGGCGGCGGACAAACTCCACAACGACCACTTCCTGCCGGCAATCGAGAAAATCTACTCGCTGACAAAAAAGGATTTCGAACTGGCGGAAAGGCATGAGACTGCAATGACCCGGTTTGAAAAAGATTTTGACGCAATCATCGCTCTTGCCGAAGCCCTTGAAGTAAAAATCAAGGAAAGAATCAACAGCAAACTGGCAGCCGGTGACAGTGCCCAAGCGATCATCGACACGGAAAACTCCTGGGCCGACATGGCCATGGAAATAAAAACAACCCTGGCCATGAGCAGAATCGCCATTGAGGAATACGCCCAGTCTTTTGATGCGGCTGCCCTGCCGCAAATCGAAACGGAATACCGAAAGGAGATCGCCCGGTTCGATACCTGGGTGAAAGCGCTGCTGCAGGGCGGGGAAACGGAAATGGGAAAAATCGCGCCCGTGGATGTCCCGGAACTGAAAAAACTGGTGGAACAAATTGATCAGTTTCATGATACGCAATTTGCGAAAAACGGCGAAGCAATCCTCCCTCTGCAAAAAGAAATGACGCAGGCCGCGGCTGAACGAAACATCCTGGACAGTGAAATTGACGAATACGGCGAAAAAATAATGTGATTACCACTAAGTTTCAGTTTTTTAATTGGTAGGACGCTATTTGTCCTATCTCGTATGGGATAATCCTTCAAAAGCAACCATTCAATTGGAGGGTCCCATGGCAAAAAATAAAATTCAGTTTCAAAAAGGCATGAGTTTGACACAGTTTTTTTCCAAATACGGCACTGACGAGAAATGCCGTCAAATTCTCTTTGATCTGAGGTGGCCGCTGGGCTTTGTCTGCCCGGAATGCGGCCACACCTGTTATTGTCAAATCAGCAGCCGCAAAGTCTACCAATGCCGACGTTGCCACCGGCAAACATCTGTTACAAGCGGAACCATTTTCGATAACACAAAACTGCCGCTCAATATCTGGTTCCTTGCAATTTACCTTATCACCCAGTCAAAAGATGGCATATCCTCACTCAATCTTTCGAGAACCATTGGGGTTTCTGCCAATGCTGCTTTGCGCATGAAGCATAAGTTGCAGCACGTCATGAAAAAACAAGATGACGCAACACCCCTATCCGGCTTCATCCAAATCGACGATTCCTATATTGGCGGCAAAAGCAGAGGTGGAAAAAGAGGACGCGGAGCATCCGGGAAAACGCCTTTTGTTGCCGCCGTTTCCACTGACGAAGAAGGTCATCCCCAGCAAATGCGTTTCAGCCAGGTGACCACATTTTCTAAGCAAGAAATTTCCCAATGGTCCGAGAAACACCTGGCGCCAGGCAGTATTGTTGTGACCGATGGTTTCAGCTGCTTTACGGGAATCAAGAAAGCAGGTTGTGCTCATCAACGCATTATCACGGGAGGCGGTCCTGACAGTGTTGAGATCAAAGAGTTCAAATGGGTGAACACCATGCTCGGCAACGTCAAAAATGCCATCCGTGGAAGCTACCATGCAATCAGTGAGAAACATATACCTCGCTATTTTGCTGAGTTTTGTTACCGATTCAACCATCGTTTTCAGTTGGGCAAAATGGTGCCAAGCCTAGCCCATGCAGCTGTGCATACTTTGCCGAGGCCTATTAGGCTGTTGAAGCTGGCTGAAAGTCGATGGTAATCACAAAAAATAATGGACCTGCTCCAGACCGCGGCTCTCATCACCAAGAAAGACATGGATCACACAGTGGGCAATGCCGTGAGAAATATCTTTATCGCCATTGTTGCTGCTGTTGTTGTCTCACTTCTGCTGGGATTTATCATCAGCCGGAAAATAACCGCGCCCTTGCAAAAAGCCGTCTCTTTTGCCGACAGCCTTGCCGAAGGGGACCTGACCACGACAATTGATATTAACCAGAATGATGAAACGGGCATGCTGGTGAAGGCGCTGAACAGGATGGCCGGACGACTGCATGAGGTTATTTCCAATATTTCAGAAGGCATGAAGGGTCTGGCCGCCGCATCAACCGAACTGTCGAGCACGGCCCAGGGCCTGGCAACGGGAGCGGAGGAACTGACAGCCCAGGCATCGACCACCGCGGCGGCAGCGGAGGAAATCAGCGCCAATCTCAATGTGGTTACCACCACCGCTGAATCCATGGGAAGCCAAAGCCGGACAGTCGCCTCTTCCGCCGAAGACATCAGCTCCAATGTCACTTCCGTGGCTGCGGCCATTGAAGAGATGTCGGCTTCCATCCGGGAGGTTTCCCAGAACTGTGCCCAGGCGCAGCAGATGGCCGTCATTGCCAGCGAGGCAAGTCAGGGTGCCAGCGAGAAAATGAATGCCCTGAACCGGGCGGCAACGGATATCGGCAAGGTCATTGATGTTATCAGCGAGATCACCGAACAGACCAAACTGCTTGCCTTAAACGCCACCATCGAGGCCGCCCGGGCCGGGGAGGCGGGGAAAGGTTTTGCCGTGGTGGCCGGCGAGGTCAAGGATCTGGCCAAACAGACGGCCGCGGCAACTGAAAATATTGCCCGTCAGATCCGCGACATGCAAGGACAGACAGGCGGTGTGGTGGCTGACATCGAGAAAGTGACGGACATCAACGGCAAGGTGATGGAGTATACCAATACCATTGCGGCGGCGGTGGAAGAACAAACGGCAACCACCGGCGAGATCGCCCTCACCATCAGCGGAGTGGCCGACAGATCCGGAGATGTATCGGACCTGGCCAAGGGCTTCTCCGTTTCCATCGAGCAGGAGCTTGTCAGAGCCATTCAGGAAGCGACCACCGGAGTTGACGAGGTATCGCGCAATATCAACGGGGTTAACGATGTGGCTCGGGAATCAGCCCGGTCCGCCGACGGCATCGACAGCGCATCCAACGAACTGGCCGAACTGGCCAACAAACTGCAGATGGATGTGGACAGGTTCAAATTGAGTTGAGCAAAGCGGTCGATTATCGGTGCCGTCCATCCGGCGGCACCGACCGCCGAGCCCTTGAACGGACAGCCGTCACAATCACAGGCCGAATATTTTTTTCAGCCGAGAAAAAATCCCGCCGAAAAACGATTGTTCCCGTGCTTCTCTTTCTTCGCCAATGGCGCGTTCTTCCCCCGCTTCTTCCTTGAGAACCGCTTTTTCGGCAACAGCTTCCTTTTCCTCCGCAGCCGCGCGGACCTCCGCGACTTCTTCCCCGGCTAGGGGTTCGGCAAGCGGCACTTCAGGAACAACATCCTCTTTCGCTGCGGCTGAGGAGATCTCCACCACGGCCGTTTCTTCAACGACTTCAACGATCCCCTCCTGCCCAAGAGGAACAACCGGCGATTCCTCCATCGCGGCAAGCCCTTGCTCCGGCACTTCTTCGGGGATTTCCGCAAACGGTGTCAGGTCCGGGAGAAGTTCTTCCGCCACATCTTCTTCAACATCCAGCAGTTCATCAATGTCGATTGATTCAAGCTCAACCGCTTCTTCAGGAACCGTTATGTCGGCAGCCGCCTCATTGGCCGAGAAATCATCAAGTTCGACATCAAGCGAGGGCAGATCAGTCAATCCCTCATCGAGGCTGGTTTCAGCACCGCCTTCATGGCACGTGACACCCCTGGCCTCGACAATTTGTCCCACATGTTGCTTGGCTTCCCGCCAATACTCGGGCATATGCTCGGCTAAGCCGAGCTCCGTTGCCTTTTGTTCCCATTCGGCATTCAGCGCGGCAATTTCCTCATCGCTGAAACCGTATCCCTGAACATTATTTGCCGTGAAAATTTTTATTTTCACCATGAAACCGTTTCCTGAAAAAAATTGAGTCACAACCTCGGATCACAAAGGGTGCAAAAAGCAAAGAAACCTCTTCCGGAAGTCACGCCGCATCTTCCGGGGGCTCTTTTGGTATCACTGTTTACACCGTGGCAATCGGATCGCGGCAACGTCTCTCACTAAGTATAGTTATTTGCTTTTCGGAAAATTTTGTCAACCTGTAACCAGCGACAGCCAGGTGACGACAAAAAGCGTCAGGCTGATCAGCCCGTTCATGGTGAAAAAGGACATGTTGATGCGGGAAAGGTCGCGGGGATTAACGATGATATGCTGATAAAAAAGCGAGGCAGCGGTCAGGACGATGCCCATATAATAAAAATAATTGAGATTGCAGACCATGCCGGTGGCGACAAAAAGGACAAAGGCCACGGCATGGAAGAAAACAGCCAGTTTGAATGCCCTTTCGCGCCCGAAACGGGACGGCAGGGAAAAAAGCCCGGCCTCCCGGTCAAAATCAGCATCCATGCAGGCGTAGACCGTATCAAACCCGGCCACCCAGAAAAGCACTCCCAGGGAAAGCGCCCAGGGAAAGCCGGCGAGAGTCCCCTTGACCGCCACAAATCCGCCCAGGGGCGAAAAGGCCAGGGCAACCCCCAGCACGAGGTGACAAAGCCAGGTAAAGCGTTTGGTCAGGGAATAGAAGAGGGTGAGCCCCAGGGCAAGGGGCGCGAGTTGCAAAGTCAGGGTGTTGAGATTGTAACAGGCGAAAAAAAAGAGCAGTCCGGCAAGAATCACCATGGCCCAGGCCTCAGCCATCTTCACCGCGCCTGCCGGAATGGCCCGCTCGGCCGTACGGGGGTTTTCCCGGTCAAAACGGGCATCGGCAATGCGATTAAAACCCATGGCGCAGGTGCGGGCGCCCACCATGGCAAGCACCACCCAGAAAAAAACCGTGGTCTCAGGCACCCCGCCCGCGGCCAGAAAGGCCCCCATCAGAGCAAAGGGCAAGGCAAAAACCGTATGCTCGAACTTGATCATTTCAAGCAGGATAGCGATTTTCTTAAACATCAAGACCACTCCACTCTTTGAGTCCGGGCACGTGAATGCCTGCCTGGGCGGCCACCCGCCCGGCAAAATGGCGGGCCATTTCCGACAAATCCCTGGGCTGATGGTAAAAGGCGGGCATGGCGGGACAGATAACAGCCCCTGCCTCCGAGGCCCGCAACATGTTGCTCAAATGATTTCGATTAAACGGGGTTTCCCGCACCGCCAGCACCAGGGGTCGTTTCTCCTTCAGCATCACATCCGCCGCCCGGTGAATGAGGTTGATCGACAGCCCGCCGGCAATGGCGCCGAGAGTCCCCATTGAGCACGGCAGGATGACCATGGCGTCATAACGGGCCGAGCCGCTGGCCGCCGCGGCGGCAAAGTTGTCGACGGCAAACCATTTCCGCACGCAGGAGAGATCGGACGGCCCGAGTCCGGTTTCAAGCTGCAGCACCTTAACGCCTGCCGTGGAAATAATGCCGTGCACCTCCACATCAAGCGGCTCAAGCAAACGGGAAAATTCAACGGCATAAAGGGAACCGCTGGCGCCGGTTATGGCCAGAATGATTTTTTTCATTTTACCCCTATGTAAACGGAAACAATGCCAAAGGTGAGCGGCCGGCGGGAGACATGGGCAAAACCGGCTTTTTTCATCATGCCCATCAACTCCTCCGGTTCATAAAACCGGGCGATGGAACTGGCCAGATACTCATACGCCTCCTTGTCACCGGAAACCAGGCCGGCAACCTTGGGCAGCACCTTGTTCAGATAAAAGGCATACACAGGCTTGACGATAACATTCCGCGGCCGGGAAAATTCCAGAATAAGCAGTTTCCCGCCCGGTTTCAGTACCCGGTGCATCTCGTTCAAGCCGTCCTGGGTGCGGCCGAGGTTGCGCACGCCGAAGGCCACGGTAATCCCCCAAAAGCTGGCGTCGCGGGCGGGGATCTTTTCACCGTCGCCGCAGACCGGGAAAATCCGTGCTCTTCTGCCGTCACGGGGCAAAGTTTTTATCCCGGCCCGCAACATATCCTCACAGAAATCGATGGCCACCACCTGCCGGCCAGGCGCCTGCCGGGTCAGTTCCAGGGAAAGCGGCAGGGTGCCGGCGCAGAGATCAAGCACCGCGCCGGTCGGAAACATCTTCAATTCCCTGGTGGTCACCCACCGCCAGTAACGATCGATCTGAAAACTGAGCAACGAATTTAAAAAATCATACTTATGACTGATGGAAGAAAACTTTTCCTTGACGAAGGTCTTCTTTTCATCCGGATTTTGCATTATGTGGTCCTATTGATTTTGTTGGTCCGACTGGTTGGATTGGTCGTATTGGCCTCACTGGTCGAATAGCCTATTTGCCTCATAAAGTCCAGTAGCCTGATAAAACCGGATGACCCTGGAAAGGTGACCAGCAAGACCAGTGAGACCGCAAGACCGTTCAGACAGGTCAGACTAAAGAAACCGGCAAGGCTGCTGCCGGCAGCTCCCCCCGCCGGATAAGATAATCAAAAAAAAGCTCCAGGGCCAGCAGCTTGCGCGGACTAAGATCATACTCGATGCCGCTCAGGTAGCGGCGGCAGGACTCGACATCCATGGGGATTCGCGGCGCTACCTGCCGGCAGACGGCGGGCAATACTTTTTTCCCTTCCTCGATACAGAAAAGCAGTTCCCGGCGAATCTCGTGCACGGTCTGCTCATGGCGCCGGAAAAAATCATCCCGCACCGCCCAGACGGCAAAAACAAACGGAAGTCCGGTGTGCTGCTGCCAGACGTGGCTCAAATCAAGGCAGAAGGGAAAGTCTCCCTGCTGCTGCAGACGAAGCGCCTCATCACCGATGGCGAGCTGTGCGACCACATCATGCCTGTTGCCGTTGTCCTTGTTGATTGCATAGCAGGGCGTTACCCCCAAAAACTCCTCCAGGATGATCTTCACCAGGGCGTTGGAGGTCTGCGACTGGGCGGAGAGACCGACCAGCCTGCCGGAAAGTTCTTGCGGGGCGATCCCGGAAAAAAGGAAAACACTGCCCACCGGGCCGGTGGCGCTGATGGAAAGCCCGTCAAGCACCCGGTAAAGATGAGGGTTGGCCCCATACTCGTGGCTTGAAACAAAACCGAGATCAAGCTCGTTGTTGCAGAGCATGCGGTTTAATGTGCTGGGCGCCCCTTCCACCACCTGCCAGTCCGTGCGCTTCACCCGTTGCTGCCAGATGACGTAAAGTGGCGCCGTGTTGATAAAATTGACCATGCCGATGCGCGCCGTCGTCATCCTCTTTCCTCCCCAACCCACCCAACCCGTGCCGAATTTCCGACTCCGGTCAGGAATTCATAGACATCCGCCCCTGACACTCCTCGGCCCTGCACTGCGAGAAAAGGAACGCGACTCCCCGGACAAAGAGTTCCGCCGGTGTCAAGACCAAGAGCCCGGGCACCACCCATGGTCGCCATCCGGAAAACATCCGCCGGATCAATCCCCGGATGATCCTCGCACAGCAGGCGCATCTCCTCCCACATGCTCATCAGCGGATTGCTGGCCGGGCTGTCGGTACCAAGCGCGGGCAGCAGTCCCGCGGCAAGCATCCGGGCAACCGGCGCCTTGCCCACCCCGAGAAACCGGTTGCTGACCGGACAAAGGCAAACCTTGGCATGGCGCGAGGCCAGAAGAGCTATCTCCTCATCGGTCAGGTGCACAGCGTGAACACAGAGGGTGCGCTCATCCATCACGCCCAGCCGATCAAGATAGGTTGCCGCCCCGCAACCGGGCGTCTGAAAAGAACCGTCCCAAACGCCGCGCTGCCGGACAAAATCCCGCAGAGGCCCTCTGCCGTCCCTGAGAAAGACGATTTCCGTTTCCGATTCCGCCACATGAATGGGGAAGAGATGACCGCGCCGCAGGCTGCGTTCCTTGAGCTTCCGGAGCAGACGCGGGTGCACCGAATAGGGGGCATGGGCGGTGCAGTCACAATCAATTTCGGCAAGACGGCCCATGACATGCTCAGCCGCGTCGTGACCAAGCCCCAGCATTTCCAAAAAAAAGAAGACCTTGAGCGCCGCTCCCTGACCGATGTCACGGCTGGCCGGCAGATTGCCGATATCAGCAAGACAGGCCACCCCCTGTGCATGAAAGGCGGCAAGCTGACGGCGGCCCGCAACGAGCGGATCGACCCCGCTCGCCTCTCTTTGCGCAAGCAAACGGCTGATCCAGTCGGTGATGTCCTCCCCTGCCCTCTGCTCCCGGCCAAGACCGCCGAGGTGGGAAAGCTCGAGATGGGTATGGCAGTTCACAAGGGCAGGGATCAGAATCGATCCTTCATGATCCCGCACCGCGGCCGTCCCGGCAAGCACGGCAAAACGATCCACCGCGACGATGACGCCGTTTTCGACCAGCACCGCACCATTTTCAATTGGGGGAGATATGACCGGCACCACCAGGGGCGCACGGTGGAGGATTTTCATCAGCGTCCCCTTACACCAGAGTGTAATCCATGGTGCGCTGCCGAGGTTCAAAACCTGCGCCCTGCACGATCCGGCGGATTTCCTCCTCCGTCAGCCTGAAGCTCACCCCGGCCGCGGCCACCACGTTTTCCTCGATCATGGTGCTGCCGAAATCATTGGCCCCGAAAAAGAGGGAAATCTGGGCGATCTTCGGCCCCTGAGTCACCCAGGAGGCCTGGATATTATCGATATTGTCCAGGAAAATACGGGAAAAGGCCAGCATCTTCAGATAAGAAAAGGCCGTGGTTTTCGGCAGATGGGCATACACCGTGTTGTCCGGCTGAAAGGGCCAGGGAATAAAGGCGGTGAAGCCGCCGGTGCGATCCTGCAGGTCACGCACCCGCTGCAGATGTTCAATCCGTTCCTCCAGGGTCTCGATATGACCGAACATCATGGTGGCGGTGGTGCGCATCCCCTGATGGTGGGCCTCCTCCATCACCCCGATCCATTCATCGGCCGAGCATTTGCGCGGCGCCGTTTCCCGGCGCACCCGGTCGGACAGGATTTCCGCTCCGCCGCCGGGGATGGAATCAAGTCCGGCACCTCGCAGGCGCACCAGCACCTCAGCCACGGAAAGACCGGAGAGCGTTGCGAAATGGCACACCTCGGGCGGCGAAAAACCATGGATATGGATATCATGCCCCTTGATAAAACGCAGCATCTCCTCATAATATTCCAGCGGCTTGTCCGGATGAAGCCCGCCTTGCAGCAGAATCTGGGTGCCGCCCAGACTTTTTGTTTCCTCAATTTTTCGACCCAGTTCGGCAAAGGAAAGCAGGGAACCCCGGTCATCTTCCGGGGCCTTGTAAAAGGCGCAGAATTTACAGGCGGAAATACAGATATCGGTGTAGTTGATGTTGCGGTCAATCACATAGGTGACCATGGGCGCGGGATGCTTGCGCCTGCGGATGGAATCAGCCAGCATGCCGAGCTGATAGAGATCCCCCTCGCGCAGCAGGGCAAGCCCCTCATCGCCGCTGATCCGTTGACCCGTGGTGACTTTTTCAATTATATTTTTCATACGAAATTCCCGTCTTATTGGTCCGACTGGTCTTATTAGTCCGGCTGGTCTTATTTGTCTTACTGGTCAAATGTAACCGTCTATCGGACCAGTCAGACTAATACGTCTTTATCACATCATAAAGTGTGCCGCGCTGTACCGGAATGCGGCCCGCTTCCTTAATAAGCCGCACCAGCTCGTCAATGGACATGGCCTGTTCGGTGTCCGCGCCCGCCATGTGAGTGATGATCTCCTCCTTCACGGTGCCGTCCACATCGTCCGCCCCGAAAGAAAGCGCCACCTGGGCCATTTTCGGGCCGATCATCACCCAGTAGGCCTTGATGTGGGGAAAATTATCAAGGAAACAACGGGCCACCGCAAGGTTTTTCAGATCATCCATGCCGGAGGTGCGGGAAAGATTGGCCATTTCGGTGTTTTTCGGATGAAAGGCCAGGGGGATAAAGGCGAGAAAACCTCCCGTCTCACCCTGCGCCTGACGCAGGGCGGCCAGATGGTCGATACGCTCCTCCACCGTTTCAATATGGCCGTAGAGCATGGTGGCATTGGTTTTCAGCCCCAGCCGATGGGCGGTTTTCGCCACCTCGAGCCACCCCTCGCCGGACAATTTTTTCTCGCAGGTCAGCTTCCTGATCCGCGGGCTGAACACCTCCGCTCCGCCGCCGGGAATGGAATCAAGCCCCGCCTCCATGAGAAGCCGCAGGGTTTCGTCCACCGGTTTGCCGGCAAGCTTGGCCAAGTGATCGATCTCCACGCAGGTGAAGGCCTGGACATGAATATCCGGCCGGATCGCCTTAATCTCCCGGAGAAGTCCGGTGTAGTAGGCAAAGGGCAGATCCGGATGGATCCCCCCCACCATGTGGATCTCACTGACGGGCTCGGCCAAGCGCTCCCGCACCTTGGCACCCACCTCGTCGCGGCTCATCTCATATGCCTTGTCCGAGTCTTTCGGCCGGCCGAAGGCGCAGAATTTACAGAGATTGGTGCAGATGTTGGAATAATTGATATGCTGGTTATAGATAAAATAGGCGTTATTGCCGTTTTTCCGTTCCCGCACCATGTTGGCCAGGTATCCCACCGCCAGCAGATCAGGCGATCGATAAAGCCTGATGCCGTCGTCCGCGCTGATCCGCTCCCCTGCCGCTATCTTTTCCAGGATGTCTCCCAGACCTGCCTTTTTGATGTATGAGTCCATGATCGAGTTACCTGAGTTACATAATGAAATGATTTATTTTCTTTCTTCTTAAGGCTGGGGAATGGCATGAAAGTCAATCAAATCCGCATTCCGCAATCCGCGATCCAAAATCTAAGTGGCCGCCAGTCCCTCCCGCAGCACCTGCAGCACCAGATCAATCTGACCGGTTAATTCGTCGTGTTTTCTGCCGGCAAGTTCCAATCCGCAGTCAAGGGAGCGCTGGGCGTAACTCTGCAGAAAACGGTCAAGAACGGCATCAAGGATAAAAACCATCATTGGCAAAGGGATGTCCCGCCGTATCGCTCCCCGTCCCTGCGCCGCTGCGCACAGCGGGCCAAAAAATTCTTGGGAAAAAAGCCGCACCTGGGAAAGGAGCGACTCCCTGTTCGGCACGTCGTGCTCAAAAAGAACCTTCAGATAAATCTGAAAATAGTCAGGGTAGCGATCAATAAAAAGGAGTCCGGCCAGTAATACCTTTCTGACCTGGCAAAAAAAATCCTCTTTCCCCCCGGTTCCGGCCTCCTTGACGGTTTTCTTCACCAGCCCGGTAAAGCGGTCAAAGACGAAAAAAAAGAGCATTTCCTTGTTGGCGAAGTATTGATAAAGCGATCCCTTGGCAATCCCCGCTTCCCGGACAATGGTGTTGATGCTTGCCTTGCGGTATCCTTGCCGGGCAAACTCGCCCACCGCCGCGTCGACTATTTTCTCCTGCTTTTCAAACGGCAGATTATTGAAGGTATTTCGTATTGTTGCGCCTTGTTTTGTCATAATGTGACCAGGTGGTCATATTAGTCCGCCAAAAACATTATGCAAGGAAAAAATGGATTTAAAAAATAAGCTGGGGTATTTTGTAGAATTGAGAAAACAATGGCGCAATGAACAAAGACGATTTCACCGATCACCGCCACCACTCTACCAAGGGAACAAAGCGTTACCAAAGAACCGTCATGAACAAACAAAACCTGAAACGCATTTCATATATTTCTTTTGGGGCAAGCGTCCTGATCGGCGTCCAGCTCCTGTTGATAATCCTCAAGGGAGAGGCGGCATGCCTGAACGAAGGGTGCAGGGTGGTTGAAAACCTGACAAAAATAAGCCCCCTCCTCTTCAATCTCATCGGTTTCATTTTTTTTCAGTGTGTGTGCTGGATTTTTTATCTGGCCCGCAAAAAGGAAAATTCATGCCTTGACCTTGCCCGGCTGCTTCTCCTGAGCGGGCTTGCGGTGGAAGGTGTCCTGCTCTCCTACCAGATTTACGTCGCCGAAACATTCTGCTCCTACTGCCTGATCATCTTTGCTTTCGTCTTCCTGCTTACTATCCTCGCGGGTCGCAGGCAGATCATCGCGGGAACCGCCCTGCTCGTCGGCATCTTTGCCGTTTCATCCATGCTGAGTTACGGCCCCACCGCCCTGCTGTCCAAAAAACAGACCATCACCAACGGCACCTACGGCATTCGCCTCTGCTCGAACCCCAGTAAAGAGCTCTATCTGTTTTTTTCCGCGGATTGCCCCCATTGCAAAAACGTCATCACGGCATTGGAAGGCTGCACCAGCTGCAATTTCCACTTCAACCCTATTGAAAAGATAGGCGACGAGGTATTGAACGGCAGCCTGCAACGTACCGATTCCTATGATCCGGAATTAAATAAACTTCTGCTCAAACTGCTCGGCATCGATACCATTCCGGTTTTGCTGGAAAAAACACCATCAGGATTTTCAATCATTCGGGGAGAAAAGGAGATAATCAGCTATGTCCAACAGTCGTGCTATCTGGCTGATCCGCTTCTTTACCTGCAAAAAAGCGAACCAGACAACCAAAGCAATGTGCCTGTTTTCAGACAGGAAGGGGAATGCTCAATGACGGTTGAATGCGATGAAGAAAAAAAATAACTCATTTCTTCACTTCTTTGCCCATTTCGGCAAGAACATCTTCCGCAATATCCGGATAAAACCTTTTCAGGCATTCCGGACAGATGCCATGGCTGAATCGCGCTTCCGAATGATCCCTGATATACGACTCAATCTGTTTCCAATAACCCTTGTCGTCTCGAATTTTTTTACAGCTGGCGCAGATCGGCAGCAAACCGCTTAACAGTTTGACCCTTTCAAGCGCCTCTTCAAGTTTTTCCTTCTGCTGCTGCAACAGATCCCGTTGTCGCTTCATGGCAAGATGGTTGGCCACGCGGAGACGGACAACATCCATATTGAAAGGCTTGGAGATGTAGTCTGAGGCGCCCAGGGCAAGCCCTCGGGATTCTTCACTCACCTGGCCAAGCGAGGTAATGAAAATAACCGGAATCAAGGCGGTTGCCGGGTCCTCCTTAAGACGTGCGCACACTTCATACCCGTCCACTTCCGGCATGACAATATCAAGCAACACCAGATCAGGCCGCTCGTCCATGGCAATGACGTTGAGAGCGATCCGACCGTCGGTGGCGATTTTGAGACGATAGAGATCGCCCAGTGCCTCGACCAGCATCCGCACATTCACCGGATGATCATCGACAATGAGCACCAGAGGTTTGCCGGGCGGCGCCGGCCCTTGCTTTGCGTTATCCTCCAGATTCACTCCGGCCATTACCCCTCTCCTTCCGATCCAACGGCAAAGGTTGATGCTATTTTATCAAGCAGATTTAAAGCGGTATCATACCGGTAATTATGCAGTTGCTTCCGCAAATCATCCAGAAGTTCGTCATCAACATGACCGGCGAGCACGCCGTTGAGTTCCTGCAGCAAGTTGTCCGGCACCACGTCATAGCCGGCCAAGATTGTCCGCACCTTCCGGACAAGTTCATTTATGGCGGCTCGATCAAGAGGGCGAGGAACACCGTGGACCCTGGGCAAGGAAATGTTTGCCTGAACTGCCTGTACCGCCGCCCGAAGCGCCTCGACAAATCGTGTGGAAGAAACGCTGGAGCCGGCTTTCAGCTCTTGTTCCAGAAGGCTCGCGGCGTGATACAGATCCATGGCGCCCAGGCTGCCGGAAGTCCCCCTGACACGATGGACCACCCGTGACGCCTCCGACAGTCGCCCATCATCCATCAGGGCGGTATACTGGTCAAGATCAGCGGCAAGATTTCCGGCAAAAGAAACAAGAAGCCCGGCCAGCAATGGCCGGTTGCCGCATATTCGATCCACGGCGGCGGGAAGATCAAAACCGGGCAGCGAATCCGGCAGTATGTAATTCAAACTCGCCTGTTCGCTTAAGAAAACACCATTCGACGAATTCGGCCGCCGTCCGACGGGCCGGATCCATTGCAGCAAAACTTCAGCTAATTGATCAGGCTCCAGGGGCTTCGCCACATGATCATTCATTCCCGCCGCCAGACAGGCCTGCTTTTCATTGGCCAGGGCCGCGGCGGTCAATGCAATGATCGGCACGTTTTTCCCCCAGTCGGCGGCCCGGATCATTTTTGTCGCCTCAAAACCATCCATCTCCGGCATATGCAGATCCATGAGCACGGCATCATACTGCCCCGCCTCCACCATCCCTATGGCGGTGAGACCGTTTTGGGCGATATCGACCAGAAAACCGAACTTTTCGAGCAATTCCCGCGCCACCTGTTGGTTCAGTTCATTATCCTCCACCAGCAGCAGGCGGGCGCCGCGAATCTCCGCCAGTTTGCCGGTCAGCCCCCTTTTGCGGCCGAAATCCCGCCGCTGCTCTCCCCCAGCCTGCCGATTCTGGATGCGGAAGATTGCATCAAAGAGACCGGCGGAGGTAAAGGGCTTGATCAGGATTTCATCAAGATGGAGATTGACGGTTGTTTCCCGCAGATGTTCCACACCAGACGCCGAAGACATCATAATGACAAAGGCACGCGGCTGATTGCCCTGCTTTGTTTCATCCCGCACTGCCGCGGCCACGGCCGGTCCGTCAACACCCTCCATTTTCCCATCCAGCAAAAAAAGCTCAAAAGGGCGATGCTCCCGACCGGCCTGCATCATGGCCGCCATCGCCTCATCTCCGGATGCCGCGGTGACAACATCAAAAGACCATGACGCCAATGTCTGCCGCAGAATCTGCCGCGAGGTCGGTTGATCATCCACCACCAGCACCCGCATATTCCTGAGCTTGCCGGGATCATACAGGACAGGCAGTCCGGCAGCCGGTTCAAGCTGGACGATAAAGGAAAATTCACTTCCCCGGCCAAGCTCGCTTTCCACCGCAATCTCCCCACCCATCATCGTCACAAGTTTTCTGCTGATGACAAGCCCGAGCCCGCTGCCGCCGAATCGCCGGGAAATGGAACCATCCGCCTGACTGAAGGCATGAAAGAGCTTGCCTTTCGTTTCCTCGGCGATACCGATGCCGGTATCCCGCACACTGAAACGAAGCAGAAAGGAGCGGGCCGTGCGTTCCAGGCATTCCACCTTGACATGGATCTCACCCCGGCTGGTGAATTTGACCGCGTTGCCCACCAGATTATTCAAAACCTGCCCCATGCGAAGCGGATCGCCCTTAAGCTGCATCGGCACATCGGGCTTTACCTCGATAAAAATCTCCACCCCCTTTTCTTCGGCAACAAAGGAAAAAAGATCACCAACCCCATGCAACACGTCATCGAGATGAAAATCAACACATTCAAGCTCCAATCTGCCGGCATCAATCTTCGAATAATCGAGGATATCATTGAGAATACTGAGCAAGGCGCGGGAAGAAGCCTGGATCTTGCGCAGATAATCGAGCTGGCGCGGGCTCAGATCGGTATCGAGCACGAGTCGGATCAAACCGAGCACGGCATTCATCGGCGTCCGGATTTCATGGCTCATGTTGGCCAGAAATTCACCCTTGGCCTGATTTGCATCCTCGGCAGCCTGGCGGGCCTCGGTCAACACCTTTTCCGTTTCGCGGAAATGGCTGATATCGTTGGTCATCAACAATAAATGCGGCACCCCAGACCTTTTAATCGGCACAAATTCGCAGTCAAGCATTACCCGCTTGCCGAAAGTGGTGACAATATCCGCTTCGCAACGCTGAACCATGCCGGTTTCCAAAGCCTGCAACGCCGTTTCCAACATGGAGGACTGCCTCCAGGACGCAATTTGCAGAAAATTCAACGCCAGCACCTCCGGCACCAGGGCGCCAACGGTCTTTGCCAGCGACTTGTTGGCGATAACGCATTGTCCCTCAGCCCGATAAACGGCAATACCCGATGGACATTCATCAACGATCTTTCGGTTGAAATCAAGGGTTTCCTGCAGCTCCATTTCAACCTGTTTCCGTTCGGTGATGTCTTCGTAAACGCCGAGAATACCAAAAACAGAACCTTGTCGGTCACACAGGGGCACCTTGCTGGTGCGCCTCCAGACCAGACTGTCGCCGGCAAGCCGTATCGACTCCTCATAATTTATCCTGGACTGATTCGAGTCCATCACCTGACAATCATCGGTATCACAAATTTCCGTTTTTTCACACAGGGAAAGATCACAATCCGTCTTGCCGATGAGCTCCTCCGGCCCGGCAAAACCGCAATCAGCGGCGTAACTGCGGTTACAGCCGAGATAGGTCAAACCGCGGTCTTTCCAGAAGACCCGTTGTGGAATGGTATCCAGCACAAGCTGCAGCATCTGCTGGGAACGGAAAAGTCTGTCGTGCGCCTCCTTGATATCGGTGATATCCCTGAACGAGACGACCGCTCCTATGATTTCCGCCTGTTGCCGCATGGCCGTCACCAACAGGTGCACAGGAAAAACAACCCCGTTCTTGCCGACAAAACTATCCTCCACCTCCCGCGTTTTGCCGTCTTTCAGCGTCAAGCAAACCGGACATTCCTCTTCCGGATACACTGAATTATCCCCACGGGAATGATGAAACAACGAATGGGTGTCCCGACCCAGGACCGCATCTTTTTCATGCCCCAGCATAGCCAGGGCCGCCGGATTAATAAACATGCACTCCCCATTCATCCCCACGCCGAAAACACCTTCCCCCAGGCTTGACAGGATCATCTCACGCGTTGCAAGACGTTCCGATTCCGACTGCGAGGAAACAAGCTCCATCTGGGTGCGCCGCAACTGACGCCCTCCCGCCCAGAGGCCGACTCCCCCCAGTAATCCGAGAAGAATGTGCCAGCAAAAAAGTGATTTTCTGTTCGCAGCGGCAATTTCCAAATAGGGAGCAAAAGGCACGGAGACACTGATCCCACCGCGGATATCGCCCACCCTGTATCCCTGGGCGCCATGGCACTTCAAGCAGCCCATCTCGGTCATCATCGGGCGCATGAAGCGCAGATACGGTTCGCCATTGATCTCAACCAAAGAGCTGACTTCTTTTGTTGTTCCTCTTTCAAAAAACTGCAAAGCCTGCTTTTCCCACTCGTCCGGCACATTTTCCGGCCGGATCGGATTCAGACTGGTAATATGGCCCTGCACACCATACTGCTCCGTGCCCATTTCATGAATCTGACGCGTCATATAGGCGGGGTTGATCAAAGTCAGTTTCTTGCCCGATGTGGTAACAACATCCCGGTCCGGAATATGGGACAGGTGAGGATTCGGCGGCGTCTTTTCCGATGGCGCGACATAAACTCCGCCGTGGCTGGTCGCCCAGCGACGAAAGACGAGATCCTTGTTAAAGGTGGCATACCCTTCGGCAGTGGCAAAACCGATGATGGATTTATCTTCCTGCCGCCAGTTCCAGAAAAATGAAGCGGCAACCAGTCCAACCCAGACAGCCGTGACAACGGCAACAAAGGCATGGGAAGAATAACGGTTTACTTGTTTTTTCACAGGGGAATCCATTTTCCTTATTGTTTAAACAAAAAGGCAAAACAGAGGTCGAGTTTCCCTGGCCCCTGTTTTGCCTTTTTTGAACATATATGAGCGCATCCGTCATCAATCGTCCAAATCAACGATCACCCTGTTTTTTCCTTCGTTTTTAGCCCGGTAGAGAGCCTTGTCGGCCCGGTCGATCATGACGGCAGCGTTTTCCGGCCAGGAAAGGGTTTCATCACGCCGGCAGTGCACCAGCCCGACACTGAGACTGGTTCCGGCAAATCCGGCGTGCTGAAAATTATGCAAAACCCTTTCCGTGATCTTTATCGCCTGTTCCCGGCTGATCTGGGTAAGGATGGCGGCGAACTCATCTCCGCCGTAACGAAAGGTGAAATCCACATTATGCCGGGTGCAGTCATTGAGAATCATCCCCACGGCATTCAATACCTTGTCGCCTGCCGGATGACCGAATGTATCGTTGTACCCCTTGAAATTATCCACATCAATCAGGGCCAGATAAACATGAAAATCCTGACGATGACCACGCTGCACCTCTTCCGCCAGCTTCAGGTCAAAGGAGCGGCGGTTGTTCAGTCCGGTGAGGGAGTCGCACAGGGAAAGCTTTTCCAGCTTACGGATCATCTTGCGTTCCCGTTCCACCCGGTTCAATTTTGCTTCCAGCTCATCCCGTTCAAACGGCTTTTTAATGAAATCAATGGCGCCCGCCCGGATAACATCCGCGTAGCTTGCCTTATCAGTATAGCCGGTGGCGACTATGACATCGGTATCAGGATGGTTGTCGTTGATGTAGGAGAGGAGCTGCAATCCGTCCATCTCCGGCATGACCACGTCCGTGACCACGATATCAACGGCGGCGTCTTTCAGCTTCGCAACGGCATCACTACCGTTGACCGCGGTCAGGCATTTGTAGCCGTATGACTCAACCAGCAGGTGCAGTGCCTCCAGAACCAGTCTATCGTCATCAACAACCAGAACCGTCACGTCATGCGTTTGATTAAAACCGATTTCCCCCAGATCCATACCTCGTATCCATTACTGTAATGTAAAAAGTCTTTCTTTCAGCGCATCTTCGAATTTGCGGGTTGCCCGGAAGCAGCTGAGACCACCCTCACAAATAAAAAGCTCAGGCGTTCGAAAAAGGCAAAAGCAACAAAAAACATCTCATTTCAAATTATCATAATTATCGCAAACCGACAATCACCAACAACCGGCACACGGATTATCGGCCATTGCCGCGCACAATTAATACACGGGATCAATCCGCCCGTCAAACAAAGCATGCCGGCGAAAAGAGCCGGCTTTTTTCGCGCATGATGAATTGAGTCCATCACGTACCGCGCAGATCACCTGCTCCCGCTTTTCACCACGTTTTTGCCGGAAATGAGGCAGAAGATGGCGGAAGAGAGCACTCCCTTTTTCCAAAAACCGACGAAACCGCTGGAGCTTGTAATATACCCATTGTAGCATAAAATAAAGGTGTCAAAACAAAATAATGGATTCTCTTGTTTTGTCCGCACCGGCATCAGTCCCGTCACTGAAAGAATGAAGCAGATCGCCTGATAATCGTGTTATGATGGCAATGGGTTGAATATTTTCGTTGTGGTTGTGCTTCACGCACACCGGTTATGACGGCATAAGAATTTCAGCCTTACCAAGTCATTTGTATTTTATTACAATACTGCTTAAAAAAACGGCCGACACAAACTTGTTACTCCCGGACAAATCCGGGATTTCCACAGGAAATCCGACACATGAGAAAACGCCTGAAAGAAGATATTTTAATCGCGTTTTTCAAGGAAAAAGAAAAATACGAGAAATTTGCGGAGTACATTGTGCATCTCATCAGGGATGATCCTTCGGCGCCAAAGGAAAATCTTCACACCATTACCTATCGCATCAAGGATAATGTAAGGCTCATAGAGAAAATCGACAAAGAAAACAGGGAACTCGATGGTGACACGGAGCCTATAATCCCAAAAAATTTCCAGACAAGAATCGGCGACCTCCTCGGAATCAGGCTTATCTGTCTCCGCCTTTCAGATATCAAGCGAGTTGAGGCATATCTCAAACTTTTGGCCGAGGAAAAAATCTTACGATTCATTCGAAAACCGACGCACAAAAGATCATTCGTGCTGCCGATAAATCCCGGGGAGGCGATTCCGGAGGGCCTCGATCTTCGATACAGTGGATACTCATCCATTCATTACCAGGTGGAGCTCGGTGAAAATTCGGGCGCCCCAGCCGACTTGCAAGGGCTTCAGGTTGAGTTTCAACTGCGGACTATTCTGGAAGAGGCGTGGGGCGAAATTGACCACAAATACCGGTATGTATTCAGTCGACGCGGAGATAAGCTTCCTGATTATATTCACGCAGGCTTCTACAATTTGAGCGCCTACCTTCAAGCCGCGGCGCTGCAGGCAGAACATTTATGCCGCCAGGTGGAGGCCCACAGGCTCTTGAAAACCCGAAAAGCAAAAGGGAAGCCGGTGACGCCGATTGCCGTTACAACAAGTTCCCAGGAGATCCGCGCGGATGAACCCGCCCCGTCGGCATTCCCCTCCGCCCTGCAAGTCTCCCTGGAAGAGGCTTTTGGTTTTAAGCTGACCATCAGAACCCTCACCTATATCCTCAAGCGTCTCGATGAATTCGGGTACGCAGTCGAACCAGAAATACAATTTCAGCAAATTTTCACGGAAAACCGGTTGCAGGAATTTAAAGCTATTTTCCATGAAGTTCTTCATCGCCACGCTTTTGCCGATCCGGGCAAGAGAAATGTTGATGCAATAAATGCGGTAAATTTTGCACTGTTTGACGAAATCCAAGGCAGAAGGGTCGCCCAGGAAGGATTGAGGGCCGCTCTCCGATGGAGAAAAGAGCGTTAAGCCAGGTGGGGCGACGGAGCGCAAGAATTTTTCACTGTTCCCCTGTACCGCTGAAATAACAGAAAAAGGAGTATTTTTTGGATCTCATAATCGGTAATTTGCAAATTCCCGTCGAAAGAGACGGTCTTGATGCGTATGTCTGTGCAGCGGCCCAAAAAATGGGAATTGACGAAGAAAGGATACATATCAAAAACATTCTCAGCAAATCCCTTGATGCGAGCGACAAAGAGCAATTTTTTTATAAAATCACTCTTGTTGTCGCTGCTGATGACGACTTTGACAACAAGCAGAATTTCCCGGCATATACCGGACAGATAAAAGAAACGAGAAAGGCGAAACAGCTGCCGGACCGGCCTCTCATCGTCGGTTTCGGTCCTGCCGGCATGTTTGCCGCTCTTGAATTTATTGCGTATGGGATTAAACCCGTCATCTTTGAAAGAGGAAAAAAAATCGAGGACCGTTCCGTTGATATCCAAAGATTTATACAAGAACGGGAGATAGACTCTGAGTCAAATATCCAATTCGGCGAAGGTGGTGCCGGTTCATACTCGGACGGCAAGCTTTTTTCCCGAAGAAATAATAATACGAGCTATGTCAATCGGGTGCTGCGGACCTTTATCAAATTCGGGGCGCCCGCGGAAATAGGTTACATCAGCAAGCCTCATCTGGGCACTGATGTGTTGTGCAGAATTGTTCGCAACATACGGCGTCATATCCTTGAAAGAGGCGGCGAGATACATTATGGCGCAAAAATGACGGATATCCTGATATCGGAGGGGAAGGCGTCGGGTATTATAATCAATGGCGAGAAGGAATATCTCTCTTCAAGTATTTTCATCGCGTTAGGACATTCCGCCCGCGACACATTTGCGATGCTGCACGGCAAAGGTGTTGCCATGGAGCAGAGACCGATTTCCGTTGGGATCAGAATCGAGCATCCCGTCGAAACCATCAATCTTATGCGGTATGGCGATAAATATAAAAATTTCGCTGGGTTAGGGGCTGCCACCTATTCTCTGAATTATACCAATCGAAAAATTCGGCGGGGTGTTTACACATTCTGCATGTGCCCGGGGGGCGAGATAATCAATGCCTCATCCGATCACGGCATGACGGTTGTCAACGGGATGAGTTATTCACACAGGGCATCGGCATTTTCAAATGCGGCGCTGGTGGTAACGTGCCATGCCGATGATTACAAATCCATCTGTCCGTTGGCCGGGATAGAGTTTCAAAAGAATATCGAGCGAAAAGCTTTTAAGGCGGCAGGAGAAAAAGGAAAGGTTCCAGCGCAGAATTTAATGAATTTCCTGGGGGAAAAAAGTTCAGCCGGTTTGAATAAAACCTCGTACAAGATGGGGGTTTCCCCGGCCGATATGAAAGACATCTTTCCGGAATTTGTGGTTTCGGAGCTGTTGGCCGCATTTACCAAATGGAAAGAAGAAGTGCCGTTATTTATTTCAGATCAGGCAATATTGATAGGCGCTGAAACACGCACCTCATCTCCGGTGCGGATTAAACGCAATGAGAAATTCGAATCGGTCACTATAAAAAACCTGTATCCGCTGGGCGAAGGGTCAGGCTACACAGGGGGAATAACCAGTTCCGCCGCTGATGCCGTAAGGGCTGTTGAAATGCACATCTTGCAGTGACAGCCGGCAAAGGAATTTGAAAAAAAGCGTCGGTCATGAAAAAAGCCTGAAAGCCGGCCGGCTTTCAGGCTTTTTTCATCTCGCATCCGCGCTGTTACGCGCATTCGGAATAGCCGCATGAATGGCAGACACAACATCCGCCTTCGTGTTCGATAACCCCGCCGCATTCCGGGCAGGCGCCGAACATGCCTTTTTCGGACAGGTTTTCATCGGTGCAGCCGTTATTTTTTTCCAGATGCTGCCGAATGGCCTGAGCGATGGCATCGGCGCAGGAAACCACCTTGTTCTTGCCGAACCCTGCCGGTTTATGGCAGCTGATGCCGATGAGCTGCTTGACAATCGGTTCCGGCGGCATTCCGCTCCGCCAGGCAAGGGAAACAAGACGACCGATGGCCTCGCACTGACTGGCCGCGCATCCGCCGGCCTTGCCCACCGTGTTAAACAGTTCGAAAAACTGCTGCTGCCCATCCTCGTTGATGGTGACATACATCGGGCCGCAACCGGTGGTCATCTGGTAGGTGGAACCGTTCAATCTGCGCGGCCGGTCCCTTTTCACCGGACGGCTCGCTTCTGCCTGGGCAGCCTTCTTCTGGTCTGTCTTGCCGATATTGAGCACCTGATTTTCCCGGCAGCCGTCACGATATATGGTCACCCCCTTGCAGCGCAGCTTGTAGGCAAGCATAAATGCCTCCTTGACATCCTCAATGGTGGCCGAATGGCTGAAATTGATGGTCTTGCTAACCGCATTGTTGGTATGGCGCTGGAAGGCGGCCTGGACATCAAGATGATTTTTCGGACTGATATCATGGGCGGTTTCAAAAATACGACGGTATTTAAGAGGAATCTCCTCTATCCCCTGAACGGTTCCGCTGTGGGAAATTTTCTTGATCACCTCGGGCGAATAAAAGCCGTTGACCCGGGCGACCTCCTCAAAAACCTGATTTACCTCGAAAAACTCGTCATTATCCATGACCCGGCGCACATAGGAAACGGCAAAAAGGGGTTCCACTCCGCTTGAACAGCCGCCGATGATACTGATGGTGCCGGTCGGTGCAATAGTGGTCCGGGTGGCATTGCGCACCGGCACATCCGGATTCTTTTTCCCGTAGATGCTCTTGGGGAAATTGGGAAATGAACCGCGCTGTTCGGCCAGGCCGATCGAGGCCTGCAATGCCGTGTTATCAACGAATTTCATGACCTTGTCGGCAATTTCAAGCGCTTCCGGCGAGGAATAGGGAATGGAGAGCTTGAGCAGCATATCGGCAAAACCCATGACGCCGAGACCGATCTTGCGGTTCTGTTTGGTTTTTTCCTCGATCTGAGGCAGGGGATAGCGGTTGACATCAACAACATTATCAAGGAAATGCACCGATTTGCCGACCGTATAACCGAGCTTTTTGTAATCGATGACGCCATCCACCACCATATTGGCCAGATTGATCGAACCGAGGTTGCATGACTCATGCGGAAGCAGGGGTTGTTCGCCGCAGGGGTTGGTGCTTTCGAACATCCCCACTTCCGGGGTCGGGTTGTCCTCGTTCATCCGGTCGATAAAAACAATGCCCGGCTCACCGGAATACCAGGCCTGCTTGACGATCTGCCGGAAGACCTTGACCGCGTTCTGTCTCTTGATCGGCTCGTTGTTGCGGGGATTGATCAGGTCATACTCCTCGTCATTTTCCACCGCTTCCATGAAGGCATCGGTGACGGCAACGGAGATATTGAAGTTGTTGAGCACCTTGAGGTCGGACTTGACCTTGATGAAATCCATGATGTCCGGATGGTCGACCCGCAGCATGGCCATATTGGCGCCCCTTCTGGTGCCGCCCTGCTTGATGGTTTCCGTGGCGCAGTCAAAAACGGACATAAAGGAAAGAGGTCCGCTGGAGACGCCCCGGGTGGAATGAACAAGATCATTGTGGGGCCGGACACGGGAAAAGGAAAAACCGGTGCCGCCGCCGCTCTTGTGGATCAGGGCCGTCTGCTTCACCGCCTCGAATATGCTCTCCATGGTATCTTCCACCGGCAGGACGAAGCAGGCGGAAAGCTGGCCCAGATCGCGCCCGGCGTTCATCAGGGTCGGTGAGTTGGGCATGAAGTCACGGTTTGCCATCATTTCATAAAAGGATAGGGCAAGTCCCTCTATGTCCGCATCCTGATCATAAATCCTGTCGGCAACGGCAATGGAACGAGCAACACGCCAGAGCATCTGTGCCGGGGTCTCAATGACATTGCCGTCTTCGTCCTTCATCAGATACCGGCGTTCAAGGACGGACAACGCGTTATCAGCAAATTGAGGTGCAGTTGCTCCGGCCGGAATCTTCATTTTGCCAGTCTCCATTTTTCTCCCCATATTTTTACTCCCTATCTTTTCTTCATGTTAACGGTGCTGCAAAAAATCCAACCGCCGGGCCGCATGCTCTGCAGCCGCAGAAGGATGCCGAGATCGCCTCGCAATCGACGGACCGAACAGCTGGATTTTTTTACTGACCATGCCGGTATTAAATTTTCGTGAACTCATCATCAAACGACGGCGTCGAAACAAACGAACACACCAAATATTGTATGTCAGTAGAGATGAAAGCACAAGATAGATTGAATGTCAAAGATTTTCCTTTTAAAAAATCAGACTTTTTCAAGAGTTTTTTTTAAATCAATGGGATAGGGAGAATCGGTCGAATTCGCTCCACCGGCCATGCTTGTCGACCGGTCCGGCGTGCCATGCCCGGCAGGCCGGCCGCGCCATTTGACCTGTCAATCCAGGGGGGCTATGTGACGAATACGACCAATCAGGAATTCGGCAGGACGTATCCTTTCCTGATGGCGTATTTGATAAGATCGGCGGTATTGTTGATGTTTAATTTTCGCAGCAGGTTGGCCCGATGGTGCTCCACCGTTCGCGTGCTGATGGACAGAAGTTCGGCGATATCGCGGCTCGTTTTGCCTTCCGCCACCATCTTCAGCACCTGCCTTTCCCTGGGTGTTAATGATTCGGAGGGAATATTTTTCTTTTTGCGGCAGGCGTCGACATCGGAAGAAGACAGCTCTTTTGACAGCACGGGCGAAACAAAAATCTTCCCCTTCAACACCTCATCGATTGCGGTCAGCAGCTCGCTGTCGGAGTCCTCCTTCAGCACATAGCCGTCGGCACCGGCGGAAATGGCGTGACAAAGATACTGCTTGCTCTTATGCATGGTGAGAATAACGATTTTCACTTTCGGGCAGATCTTTTTTGCCTCGCCGATGGCCTCAATGCCGCGCAGGTTCGGCATGGATATATCGAGCAGCACGATATCAGGAGTGACGACCTTCATCATGGTCAGCAACTCAAGTCCGTCTCCCACCTGACCGATAACCTCAAGCGATGGTTCGGACTCTATAATCTTTTTAATGCCATGCCGAATCAGGACATGATCATCGGCAAGCAGCACCTGGTACTTTTTCATCCTCTTCCTCGCAACCTTCCAAACCCTGATTCACGCAATTATACAGGCAGACTGACGGTAATGGTCGTTCCCTTTCCCGTTTCACTGTCAATATCCATGACACCGTGGAGAATACGGACCCTCTCCTCCATGGCGGTAAGTCCCATTCCCCTCTCCGTTTTTTTTCGAGCCAAATCTTCCTCCGCATTAAAACCAGTTCCGTTATCTTTCACAATGAGAAAGATGCGATTTTTCATTTTTTCGATCTTGATGCTGACATGGGTGGCATGGGCATGCTTGCCGATATTGTTAAGCGATTCCTGAATCACCCGGTAGATGAGGCGCTGCTCTCCCTGGCCGAAAAAATGATTTATTTCAATGAGATCCATAAAAATTTCAACTTCATGGAGTTTAGCAAAATTGGTTATCAGATATTCGAGAGCCGCGTCGATTCCGAGATCATCAAGAGCCACCGGGCTGAGATCTCGGGACAGACGGCGAACATTTTCGATGATGAGATTGATGCTTTCACGCAACTCCCGGCAGCCGGCCAGTAAAAACTCCTGTTTTTTTGCCTCAGGCTGTTTTTCGAGACACCCGACCTGCATTTTCAAAGCCGCCAGGGACTGGCCCAGTTCATCATGCAGCTCAAAGGAAATACGCCGCCGTTCATTCTCCTGAATGGTGAGAAGATTAATCGACAGCTGGTGCAGGGTTTCCTCGGAATCCCGCAGCGCCTCTTCGATTTTTTTACGCACATGGATCTCCCCTTTCAACTTTTCATTGGCCGTGGTCAGTTCATGGGTGCGTTTTTCCACCAGCTCCTCAAGCATCTGTTCCGCTTTTTTGCTCCTGTAAGTGACAACGGAAAGAATGATTACCGTTGCCTCAAGCGCAAGAGCGAACCCCAGGACGGTAAAGCCGATTTTTTTGTATTTCCAGAGAATGGACTGCGGTTCATCGGTAACGACGCTTCCTTCCGGCAGTGATCCGTAAGAAATTTCATAACGTTTCATCAGGTTATAGTCAAATATCAACTGATTATCCGGCACGCTGAGCGCAACGAGACTTTCCACCGGTTCCCCCATGAAGACATCAACGACCTTTTTGGCAACATCCCTGCCCTGGGCAACACCGTCAACCATCATTCCGCCCATGACGCCGGTTCCCAGATAAAAATTCCACATGGAAAAAATGGGAACCTTGCTCTTGGCCGAAATAAGTCCCATGCCGCGTTCGTAGGAAAAGGTTTTCCCCTCACTGTCACTGGTAAAATTTACCATGACAAGCAGGCTGCCGGCGGTCAGTTCCCGCACCTTCTGCTGCAGCTCCTCCATGGTCAAGTCGTCCCAGATGTGCAGCGTGACCCTGCCGGAAAAAAAATCCCGGCTGCGCCGGATGATTGCATCATATATCAGCCCGTCGACACTTCGGTCGTTAATGACATAGATATCCTTGGTCCCGGGATAAAGATGGAGCCCCGCCTCAATGGTGGCGACGAGGTCGATATTTTCGCACACCCCGACGAAATTCGTATACCGCGGCTCGTTTTCAGGACAGGAAACGCCGCAATAAAGCACGGGCGTCATTGGAAAAAGCCGGGCATGATACTCCTGGAGAAAATTGACGGCTGCGGTGTCGACGCCGATCACCGCCGCAAACGGCATATCCGCGTACTTCTCCTGCAAGTAACGGTGGATGGCGGGGAAATTTTCTTTCCCGCCCCGGCGAAGTGCGTCCATGTACTCGATATGCAGTTCAATATCCTGCCTGTCCTTGGCCAGCAGCACCTCCTCGATGCCCTGATTAACCCTCTCCGTCCAGGCAAGGCCGCTATGAAATGAGTGGAGAACCAGGACATCGCGCAGCGGAAGCGAGGAGGCAAGGCAAGAATCGGGAAAGGCCGACTGCAGAAACAAAAGCGGGCAGGCAAGGGACAGGCAATATAAAAAAATTCTGCGAAAGAAGAGGTGTGCGGCGACAAGGCCATCAATGACTTTCATTTTTTTCTTGTTTTTTATTTGTCGGCCCACTTGCCGTGAGGTATGGTCAGGAGATGTTGAAATCAGACAACTATAAACACCGCCCGGTTGATCCGGCAAGATTTATCCGCAAAATTTTCCTGGAGGAAAGCTGCCGCGACTTGCCCTATGCACGGGAAATCCTGCAGCGGGCAAGCGGCATACCGGTGGAAATAATCGCTGACCGCACTATGCCGATCCTTGACGCAGCCGCCTATCCCCGCAATCTGACCACCGGGAAACAGAACCTGCTGCTCTGCGCCAACAAAGGAAGTTTCTTCAAGCCCTGTCCCGGGACAAAGCAATACTGCTGCTGCGACTACCAGGTGCTGAATATCGGCATGAATTGCCCCATGGATTGCGTCTATTGCATCCTGCAGGCCTATCTCAACAATCCATGGATATCCTTTTTTGTCAATGTGGAAGACCTGGTGGCCGAACTTGAACTGGCCTTCAGCGCCACCAATCAGTTCTGGCGCATCGGTACCGGCGAGTTTACCGACAGCCTGGCCCTTGATTCCCTCACCGGATTAAGCAGAATCCTGGTGCCGTTCATGAGCGACAAGACAAAAGGGGTGCTTGAGCTGAAAACCAAAAGCGCCTCCATCGGCCACCTGGAAGATCTTGATCACGGCGGCCGCACCATCGTCTCCTGGTCGCTCAACAGCCAGGCCGTCATGGAAGGCGAAGAGTTCAAGACCGCAACCCTTGACCAACGACTGGATGCCGCGGCACAATGCGCCAGGTGGGGGTACAAACTGGCATTCCATTTTGACCCGATCATCTATCATCCCGGCTGGCAGGAGGGATACGCCGCAACCATCAGCAAACTTTTCAACACGGTACCGGCCGAAAAAATTGTCTGGATCAGCCTTGGCGCACTGCGTTTTTTACCGGCCCTGCGCCCCATCGCCCTGACCCGATTTCCGAATTCAAAGTTCTTCCATGAAGAATTCGTCCTGGGCCTTGACGGCAAATACCGCTATTTCCGCTCACAGCGAGTGGAACTTTACCAACATCTCCTCAAGCACATCAGTGAACGGGTCCATCCCGCCACCTGTCTTTATTTCTGCATGGAAAGCGAAGAAATCTGGCAGGAATGCGGTTTTGACCCGGTCCAGGGAAAACGACTGCCGGAGGCCCTTGACCAGGCGGTTGCCTCCTGCCCCTAAAAAAAACTTCCACGAATCTCTTGCGTCTTTGCCGCATTGCATTAAATTCTCTCTAAGCTGCCGGGAGGGCGGCGCAGATGCCAAGAAATTTTTTTCAAACGACATCCGGCAAGTCCGGCAGAAAGGAGTTTGCAACATGATCAACAAGGCCATTATTATCGGCAATCTGGGCACCGACCCGGAAATTCGTTATACCCAGAGCGGCACGGCGATGGCAAATTTCTCCGTTGCCACAACGGAAAAATGGAAGGGCCAGGACGGCCAGATGCAGGAACAGACTGAATGGCACCGCATCGTTGCCTTTTCCCGTCTGGCGGAAATCTGCGGTGAATATCTGTCAAAAGGATCAAAGGTTTATATCGAGGGTCGCATTCAAACCAGGTCCTGGGAAGACAAAGACGGCAACAAACGATACACCACGGAAATCGTTGCCCGGGATATGAAAATGCTTTCACCCAAAGGTGGCGGCACGTCGACCGGCGGACAATATGCGGACGAACCTCCGCCGGCGGAACCCAGACCGGGCGACGAGGTGCCGTTTTAACAAAAGAGCAGCCTAACAAGAGCAAGAGAGCGCAGACAACGACCACCTATGGCATCCAACGACTATTACAGGATACTCGGGGTTGCAAAAACAGCCACCCCGGATGAAATCAAGAAGGCTTATCGAAAACTGGCCATGAAATATCACCCTGACAAAAATCAGGGCGATAAAAAGGCCGAGGACAAATTCAAGGAAGCGAATGAAGCCTATGCCGTCCTTTCGGACCCGGAAAAGCGGAAACAGTATGACACCTTCGGCTCCACCGGTTTTCATCAGCGCTATTCCCAGGAAGACATTTTCCGCAATTCCGATATCGGCTCGATTCTCCGGGAATTCGGCATCAATCTGGGCGGCATGGGCGGTGGTTTTTCCAGCGGCGGCTTCCGCACATTTTCCGCCGGCGGCGGCAAAAGCCCCTTGAATGATTTCTTTTCGCAGGGAGGGGGATGCCAATCCCAGGGATGCCGGAGTCAACAGGCAGTCAAGGGCCAGGACATCACCCTGGAAATGGCCATATCCCTTCATGAGGTGTTGACCGGCGCGGACAAGACCATTGCATTGGGACGAGGCGGAGAAAGGGTATCCGTGAAGATTCCGGCCGGCATAGAAGACGGCAAAAAACTTCGCATTGCCGGCAAAGGCTCTTCTTCGCCCATGGGCGGGCAGCCCGGTGACCTTTATCTGCACATCAAGGTTATGCCCCATGAAATTTTCAGCCGCGAGGGTTGCAACCTTGTTTTTGAAAAACAGATCCCCTTCACCGCCGCGGTACTGGGAACGGAAATCGACGTTCCCACCTTGAACGGCAAGCAGTTCAAGGTAAAGGTCCCGGCCGGCATTCAACCCCAGGCCAAGCTGCGACTGAAAGGCCACGGCTTGCCCGCGGGTCCGCACGGCCCGAACGGTGATATTTTCGTAAAAATCGGCGTTGAGATCCCGAAACACGTCAGCAAAGAACAAACAAAACTGCTGAACGAACTGGCGGAAACAGGTCTGTAATCCTTTTGACCAAAGGATCTTTCTTGCGGCAAACGCCAAAAGCTCCGCCCGTGACTCGCTGCAACAAAAAAGCCGGACATTTTTCAATGTCCGGCTTTTTTGTTCCGTGGTTTTTTTACAATCAAATTAAAAAGAAACCCTGGTCTGCTTGCGGCTTGCCGTCCCTGTCGGGGTTTCAGGCCGGACGACGGTCTGCGTGCGTTTCTTGGCCTTTACCATGGTCTTGGTCGCCGTCTGAGTCTTCAACTGTTTTTTGGCCTGCGTTCCATCGGCGGCAAGGGCCTGTGCCCCTATCATGCTCATCCCGACAACACACAGTATTGCGACCATCTTTTTCATTGCCTTCATAGTTTTTCCTCCAAAGTTGTTGATAATAAATAATGAGTTAAATTTTCAGGTTATTCCTGTACCGAGTCAGGGGTTGTCTCCCCCTTCTTTTTTGCCTTGGCCTTTGCCGTATCCTTATCCGCATCATCCGCATTCTTGTAGCGCTCCTGATCCATGTCACGGTCGCCGCTTTGGGTCATGACCTTTTCCTGAGTCCGACTGGAAACACCTCCACCCATCTGACTTCCACCACTTCCACCCATTGACCCGCCTCCACCGCCGCCTCCCTTGGCAAATGAATCAACCGAAAACAGGCTCAGACAGCAGGCAACGACGGCAACGGCAACTATTTTGCTTTTCATGCGTATTCTCCTTTATTTTTTTAAATGATTATTTCACGGTGATCATGTATGTCTAAACGCAAAAAAAAACGAGATGGTTCCCTCTTGATTTTTTTTTCCGGCCGGACATAAAAAACGGTCCGCATCACAAACAAAACAGGGAACCTTTTTGTCGCCCGGCGCGTTCATACTATGATGAATTTATGGGAAACGTAATAAACATCCTCTCACGATTTTTTAAACCCGATGATTTCGAAACGATCCTCAACCCGCATCTCTCGAAACTCTATCGCGTTGCCTTTCGCCTGACCAGGACAACAGAGGATGCGGAAGACCTTGTCCAGGACGTGCTGGTCAAGCTCTATCCCAAGAAAGATATCTTGCGGGATTTGGAAAAGCCCGGTCCCTGGCTCGTCAAGGTGTTATACCGCACCTTTATCGACCAGCGGCGCCGCGAAGCCCGTTCGCCCCTTTTTCTGGTCCGGATGGAAAGCAACGATGAAAGCCCGTCCGTACTGGAATCAATTGTCACCGATGAAAACAATCCGGAAAAATTATCGGAAAACAGCCAGATACGTGATAAATTGTTACAGGCCATCCAATCGCTGAACCAGGATCAGCAACACCTCTGTATCCTGCATGACATGGAAGGCTATACCCTGAATGAACTGGAAGAAATTCTTGAAACACCGATCGGCACCCTCAAATCCCGTCTTCATCGAGCGCGGGCAAATTTAAGAATTTTTTTGCAGCAGGAAACCTTTTAGTGGAGATATACGTTGTTAAAGAGTAGAGGTGATGATATGGACTGCAAAAAAATAATGGCGCTCCGGGACGACTATCTTGACGGATATCTCTCCGAAAAAGAAGCCATGGCAATCAGGGAACATATCGGCCACTGTCTCCAGTGCCGTCACGCACTCGACAACGATGCTGAAATCCTGCGGGCTTTACGGGACATCCCCGCTTCTTCTCCTCATCCTGATTTTGCGGCACGTGCTTTCAACGCAGCCCGAACAACGCATCAAAAACGTCAAACGAAAAGGCTCTCCGTTTACTGGGGTACGGCTCTTGCCGCCTGTCTTGCCGCGTGGATCATGGTTGCTCAGCCCGACAAGATGGTTTTGCAGACGCCGTCGGCACCTGTCTTTTCCGTCACCTTAAAGCTTCATGAACAAAAAACCATCAATCTGGTGGTCAATGCCCCACAGGATCTGATGAATGCCGATGTCACCATCCAACTGCCCCGGCAACTTGTCATGGTGGGCTTTCCGGAGAAAAGCGAAATAAAATGGACAACCAACCTGCGCAAGGGAAGAAATCTCCTCAGCCTCCCGATTATGGCGAAAGGTTCCGGCAATGTGGAACTGGTGACCCGCATCAATCATCAGAACAAAAGTAAAATCCTGAAAGTGGAAATGCTGATAGATGACAATAACGCCGCCGGCGGCACGGATGTTTTTCGCTTTCTTGCGTGAAAATCGACAGGATAAAATGACATGGCCGCCGCACGCATCGACAACCGTCGCGATGAAAAATGAAAATATTGCCCTTTTGTAACGTCATCACTATTATTTACATACCTGCAAACGGCTCGAACCATCTTCCGCAGGGGCTTGATGAGGTTGAAAAATGAAACTGACACAACTGACCTTGATTTTCCTGACCGGCCTGGCTCTGAACAGCACCGCTGTTTTTGCCGCTGAATCAGCCATTGTATCCCCGGACAATTCGGCGGCGGCGGCGCCCCCACCTTTGCTGATGGCGGCGGCCGCCGACCTTGAGCTTGACGTCACCATGGAGGTGATAGAAGAGGATGTCACATCATCTGAAGAGGTCATGCATGTCATAGAACTGCCTGTTGCGGAAATGCGCAGGGAACAAACCAGGCAACCGACTGGGGAAATGCCGGCGCAAAACAGAATCGGCGAGCAAACGGGAAGCGGCGGAACTGACCAGCATCAGGGAACATCCCCGGCCCCGGCAGTGGAGCGCAATCAACCCGCACCGGAAATCGAGCGGCCTGCCACGACCGCACCGTCATCTGAAACCATGATGGAACGACCTGAAACCGGCACACCTTCACCGGAACCCGCGATGGATCGTCCTGAAACCGTCGCCCCCTCACCGGAACCCATAAGGGAAAGGCCTGCGCCGCAACCGGTCGTCGAACGTCCCGACACTATTTCCCCATCATCCGAAATCGTTGACAGGCAAAAGGATGTTAAAGAAAGTGCCAGGGAAACGAAAAACAGTTCGCCCACCCAAAAAGGCAAGTAACAACAGATTCTTTCTCCGGCCCTTCTTCGAAGTATTTGCCCCGTTTCTTGACGGGGCTTTTTTTTTGCATTTCCGCCCTTACCCACGACCAATTGCCCTGTTCCTTATTTTTCCAATTGCAAAGCGCGGTCGAAATTGGCACAATCTCAATACAAATAACATATTGACGGTTTCACAAAAGTCGCCCGGCCCGTTCACTTCAGGTCACTGCTTGATTTGGCTGCCGGCACGCTCTTTTATTTTTGCGACTTTTCATGAATCCATTATTTTTTTTCGCTTCCTTACCGGCAAGTCGACGAATGCCCCCAGGGGCGCCTTTCTTCTTGTGGCGTGCGTTGTTCGCAGCCGTGATATTTTACCGGTCATCGAATTGCCAAAGGATATGTCATGGTGCTTTTCAAAGTTTCACGATTTGCTTTTTTTGTTTCCCTCTTCATAGGTTTCCATTTGGGAAGCACCCATGTGCTTTCAGCCCAGCCTGTCGGCAGCTCCGATCTTTTCAGCCAAGGCGCCGACGCCGCCAAACAAGGGAATCATGAACAGGCCCTGGCCTTATTTCGACAGGCTGAGTCCGCGGGACTGGATAAACCATCACTTTATTACAATATCGGTGTCTCGGCATACAAACTCGGACGCTATTCCGAGGCCGAAAAAGCCTTTCTGCAGACCGCCGCTTTTCCCCGCATGGCTTCGTTGGCCTACTACAACCTCGGGATTATCGCCGAAAAACAAGCCGATCATGAAAAAGCAATTTACTGGCTGAGGAAATCCTCCGCCGGCGCGGCACAGGGTGATGAAAAAACCCGTCTGCTGGCTGAATATGCGCTCGGGCGGATCAAAGGAAAAGAACCTGTTGCCGTATGGAGCAAATACGTGTCGCTTGGCCTTGGTTATGACGACAATGTTGAACTGATCGCAACCGATCTTCTGCAGGCGAGCAATCAGGATGATGAATTTCTCGATCTTTTTGTTTATCTCAGGCGGCCTTTTTTGCACCCCGCCGCCGACACGGGCTCATATCTGCTGTCCTCTTTTTCCTTCCTGAAATATGCCGACCTGACTGAATATGACACCGGATCCGCCAACATCGAATATTATTACTGGAAAAAAATATCTTCCCTGCTGATTGAGGGGGGCGGCGGTTATCAATTCACCCTGCTTGACGGCAGCAGTTATGAACAAAGTCCGCTGCTCAGCATCCAGGCAAAGTATTTCTTGAATCCTGAAACATGGTTGCGGCTTCGTTACCGGGCCGATTATCATGATGTACTGGAGGAGGATTACGAGTATCTGACCGGCTGGCGCCATCGCATGCAGGCGGAACTTTCCCGCCGGTGGGGAAAAGTCGGCACATCACTGTCCTATACGGTCGAACTCAATGATCGTGACGATAAAGACTATTCTCCGACCCGTCACACCGCGGCGGCAGGGATCAATCTGAAACCGCTGGAAAAACTCGACGTCAATTTCAACATCTCCTACCGTGACAGTGATTTTGATCTGACAGCGCTTCAAGATCGTGATGAAGATCAGTTCAACTCATCCGTCGAGCTCCTTTACTTCCTGGTCGACGGCTGGGAATTGTCCTGCCGCTATCAATATACCGACAATCAATCAAATGATGATTACTACGACTACACCAGAAACATGGTCGTCGCGTCTGTTGCCCGTTTTTTCTAAAATGGCCGGGCAAACAAAAAAGTCCCTGGCGGAACCGGCCAGGGACTTTGAAAAAATCATCCGTTGATTTTCACTTTGTTACCAGTTTTCACCCAGCAACTCAAAATGAGCCTGCTTGTGGGCGCAGGCCGGGCACTCTTCCGGCGATTGTTTTCCCTGATGGAGATAGCCGCAGTTCCTGCAGCGCCATGTGGTCGCTTCTTCCCGCTTGAAGACGCGGTCGTTCTGGATATTTGCCGCCAATGCCCGATATCTCTTTTCATGCTGTTTTTCCGCCACGGCAATGGCCTTGAAGATATCGGCGATATCATTGAAACCTTCCTCACGAGCCACCTTGGCAAAACCGGGATACATCTGGGTGTGTTCATAATTTTCCCCACCCGCCGCCTCTTCCAGATTCTCCAGGGTGGTGCCGATGACGCCCGCGGGAAATGATGCGCTCATCTGCACCTCGCCGCCCTCCAGCAGCTTGAAAAGCCGTTTGGCGTGCTCTTTTTCCTGGTCGGCCGTTTCCTCGAAAATGGCCGATATCTGCACGTATCCCTCTTTTTTCGCCTTGGCGGCAAAATAGGTATAGCGGTTCCGGGCCTGGGATTCCCCGCAAAAGGCGGTGAGAATGTTTTTTTCGGTCTGTGTTCCTTTCAATGATTTCATTTCGTAAAAACTCCTCCTTTATCGGCTTGGCGCATAGTGCTCAAAGCCGGTTTATGTTTCGTAACTCGCGGCCCTCGTTGCGACATTGAAGGCTTTCCGACGAGTCCGGTTTCTTCCGTGTTTGCTCAGTATAAATGATTGTTCCCTGCCGAAGCAACGCGAGAAACAGGCACGTCGACTGTTTCTCCTGCCGGGGGTCACGCCCAGAACGTGGCCAGAGAACGCAGCGTGCCGGTGAATTTTGCCAGATGCCGGGCGGATATGCCGAACAGGGTCTGCGATGTCGGATCGGCTCCCCGGCTCAGCAGATATTCGACAATGTCCCTGTGACCGAACATGGCGGCAAACATAAGCGGCGTCTTGCCGCTGCCGTTGTCAGCGTCAACCCCGGCCCCCGCCTCAACCAGCAACCGGACGATGTTCAGATACCCCTTGAAGGCAACACCACCCAAAGGTGTCTGGCCGTGATCGTTGCGCCGGTCGATATCAGCCCCCTGCCGAAGAAGCATACGCACTGTTTCTTCCTGACCGTTGTAAGCGGCAAGCATGAGCAGGGAATTCCCCTTGTTGTCGCTGAGATTGACCGGCATGCCTGCCCGCACCATGTCTTCAAGCTGCGGGGTTTCGCCGTTGCGGGCACAGTCAAGTGCCATGAATTGCAACTCGGCATACCGCTCCTCTTCTTCTCTGGACAGATAAATCGATTCCATAACAGCTGAAAGCCTCACCCAAAAATCAATCGCCGGCCGGGGACGCGATGCCCGCATCCCCGGCCGATGGTTTTACCCTTACTTTGCCTTCCACTTCAGGCCGAGCGCCTTGGCCACCCCTGCCGCATAGGCGGGATCAGCCTGATGAAAGTGATTCAATTGACGTTTGACAATCTCGGCCGGCACGCCATCCATCGCTTCGGCAAGATTATTGAAAAGCTGATTTTTCTGGTCATCGCTCATCAGGCGGAAGAGATCCCCCGGCTGGCTGTAATCATCGTTGCCCACCCGGTGATCATAGCGGTCGGCATCTCCTGAAATCAGCAAGGGCGGCTCGGCGAATGCCGTATCCTGAGCAGGTCCGCCGAAGCTGTTCGGCTCGTAAAAGGCATCTGTTGCAGCCGGTGCATCAAAACGCATGGAACCGTCCATGTGATAGGTATTGACCGCGCAGAGCGGCTTATTGATCGGCAGCATCTCATAATGGGTGCCGACCCGGTAACGATGGGCATCGGCATAGGAAAAAATCCGGCCCTGCAGCATCTTGTCCGGTGACCAGCTGATGCCGGGCACGATGTTGGAGGGGCTGAAAGATGCCTGCTCCACCTCGGCAAAATAATTTTCCGGATTTCGGTTGAGTTCAAGCACGCCCACGTCCATAACGGGGTAATCCTTGTGCGGCCAGACCTTGGTGACGTCAAAGGGGTTCAAGTGGTACGTCTCCGCCTCTTTTTCCGGCATGATCTGCACCTGAACATTCCATTTGGGAAAATCCCCTTTTTCAATGGATTCAAAGAGATCGCGCTGATGGCTTTCGCGGCACTTGCCGACGATTGCCTCCGCTTCCTTGTTGGCCAGACACTGAATGCCCTGCTGGGTCTTGAAATGAAACTTGACCCAGAAGCGCTCGTTCGCGGCATTGATCAAGCTATAGGTATGGGAACCGTAGCCGTTGATGTGGCGATAGCTTTTCGGCAGGCCGCGATCGGAAAAAAGAATCGTCACCTGATGGAGGCTTTCCGGAGAAAGCGACCAGAAATCCCACATGGCGGTGGCACTGCGCAGATTTGATTTCGGATGCCGTTTCTGGGTGTGGATGAAATCAGGGAATTTGAGCGGGTCACGGACAAAAAAGACCGGCGTGTTATTGCCGACCAGATCCCAATTGCCGTCTTCGGTATAAAACTTCATGGCAAACCCGCGGACATCCCGCTCCGCGTCGGCAGCTCCGCGCTCCCCGGCAACCGTGGAAAACCGGAGAAAAACCGGGGTCTTCTTGCCGACCTTTGAAAAAAGTTTCGCCTTGGTATACTTGCTGATGTCGTGGGTGACACGGAATGTGCCATGGGCGCCCGACCCCTTGGCGTGAACCACCCGTTCCGGAATACGCTCCCGGTTCTGATGGGCGAGTTTTTCAATCAGCTGATAATCCTGCATCAACAGCGGCCCACGGGATCCGGCTGAAAGGGAGTTCTGGTTGTCCGCGATCGGATTTCCGCCGGTTGTCGTCATTTGTTTAGCTTTTTTTGCCATGATTCCTCTCCTTGTAATTCGGTTGTTGTCATTTGTTTCATCGTCTGACGTGAAACAGTTCGAGAATCTTCTCTCCGGAACGGATTTGCCGGTCGACTGACCGGCAAATCATGCGCCCCTGCTTAATTTAGTAAGTAACCACCGGCAAAGCCGGTGGCTTTAAACACCGTGGACCGCTCAAAGCGGTATGTTTAAAAGATTATCTGACCACCATTCGGTGGTCATAACCAGCGTCAACCTTGCTTAAATAACGATAATTGCTCGATACGCTGGTCTTCCTTTTCTTGCTTTTTGATATAGTTCCGGACGACCTCTTCATCGGCGCCTACTGTTGACACAAAATATCCTCGTGCCCAGAAATGCATTCCGTTGAAATTCTTCCGCTGTCCAAGGTAAATCCGAGCGATGTGAATTGCACTTTTCCCCTTTATGTATCCAACTACTTGTGCTACCGAATATTTCGGTGGTATCGATATCAGCATGTGGACATGATCTGGGAGCAAATGCCCTTCCACCACCTTGCTCTCCTTCTGACGAGCAAGTTCATGAAAAACCTCCCCCAGATTCTTCCGTAGTTGCCCATAAAGTACTTTCCGCCGGCATTTCGGTATCCATACCACATGGTACTTGCAATCCCACCTCGTGTGACTTAAAGATTGTATGTCGTTCATCGAAACCTCCATTCTCGTGACTTTGAGCGGTCCACGAGTTTGGAGGCTTCGATATTATTCCGGAACTGTCAAACTTTTGTTGTCCCCCGGCAAAGCCGGGGGTTTACCTAAAGGAAATTAAATTTCCTATTTCAGAATTATTCCTATCAAAATGCCGTAAAAAAAGGTTTTTTCACCGGACCGAATCACTCCGCTTTACGGCAACATGTGTCACAGACCCCATACAGGGTCGCATTGCGACTTTCAACCTTGCCCCATTGATCAATTTCGGCCGGGGGTGCCGCTTCATCGAAAGAATTCCACACAAAATCCGTTATGTGGCCGCATTTTTTGCAGATGAGATGATGATGCTTTTTTTCTTCCACATTCAGTTCAAAACGGGCCTGGCTTTCCGAGGTTTGCACCCGCTTCACCAGGGAATACTTTTCAAATGTCGCCAGGGTCCGGTAAACCGTATCCAGGGAAAGGGTCGGTAATCGTTCAAGCAGCCTTTTGTGAAGAATTTCCGCGCACGGGTGATCAACCGCCGCGGCAAGCTCTCTGAAAATTTCCAAGCGCTGCTGGGTGAGTTTGAGCCCCGCTTTTTTAAAGGCCTCTTCAAACTGAGTCAGCTTTGCGTACATTTCTTTTTTTTGCATTCTCATGTTACCGCGATAGTGGAAATAATTCCTACTTAAGAATAATTATTTATACCTTCAAATGTCAAGCGGATAAATCAGGTAAATTATTTTTTTCGCAAAAAAAGAATTTCGGATTGACAACTCCCATGCAAATGATAGTAATATTTACTATCTAATTCTCATGAATTGTTACCCGTGTTTTGTTTTTTTTCGCGCACAGCGCCGAGTAACAATCTGATAAAATTAAAAAACCCACAGGAGACGACATGTTCTGGCGGCAATTTTTCACCCCGGTACAATCCATGGACACCAGGGCAACGGCTGAATTTATCAATGAACAGCCGATCGGCTCATACACCCTGCTTGACGTCAGACAGCCAAAGGAATATGAGGCAAGGCATATTTCCGGCGCCAAACTCATTCCGCTGGGTGAACTGGACCGCCGCATCAATGAAATCGATCCGGACAAACCGGTCATTGTTTACTGAGCAATCGGCGGACGCAGCCGTGTTGCTGCGCAGATGCTGGCGGGAAAGGGGTTCAAGGAAGTTTACAACGTGTCCGGCGGCATCAGGGCCTGGCAGAACGAAATAGCCGTCGGCCCCGAAGATCTCGGTCTCGCCCTTTTTACCGGCAGCGAATCCATTGAGGAAACCATTACGGTGGCCTATGGCCTTGAACAGGGATTGCGCGATTTCTATCTTTCCATGACCAATCAGGTCAAGGGGCAAGAAACGCAAAAGCTTTTCACCAAACTGGCGGACATCGAAATCATTCACCAGAATCAGCTGATTGAACTCTATCGCCGGATCACCGGAACAGCCAAGAGCCGGGAGGATTTTGACCGGGAAATGACGATCCTGTCCCTGGAAGGCGGACTGACCACCGAGGATTACCTCGCCCTTTACCAGCCCGATCTTGAATCCGCCGTTGAAATCGTCTCCCTTGCCATGTCGATCGAGGCCCAGGCCCTTGACCTTTATCTGCGGGCAGCGGACCGGGCTGGTGATGAAATCACGAAAAAGGCCCTGACCCAGATCGCTGCCGAGGAAAGGGCGCATCTTGCCCAGCTTGCCGGCCTGATTGACTCAATGCCGTCCGGAGGGAAATAAAGGTGGCAACCAGGCGACTTGTGCTTATCGGCGGAGGCCATGCCCACATGGTCACCCTTGCCAATCTCAATTCCTTTGTCCGCAAAGGCATTGAGGTGACCGTCATTCAACCCTCGGAATATCACTATTACTCCGGCATGGGGCCGGGCATGCTGGGCACAGCCTACAGCGCCGATGAAATCCGCTTTGCCACCCGCAAAGTGGTGGAAAAGCAGGGAGGCGCCTTTGTGCCGGCCAAGGCGTCGGCTATTGATCCGGAAAAACAGCTTGTCCGGCTGGAGGATTCGGATCGCACCCTGCCCTACGACGTCCTTTCCTGTAACGCCGGCTCCTTTGTTCCCACGGCCATCGTCTCGGAAACAAACCATCCGGACATCTTCACGGTAAAGCCCATTGAAAGCCTGCTCCGCGCCCAGCAGCGCATCCTGGAACTGAGCCGAGCCAAATCCATTGATATCGCCGTGGTCGGCGGCGGCCCTTCATCCGTTGAAATCGGCGGCAATGTCTGGCGGCTCTGCCGCGAATCCGGGCTCAATCCTCCCCGCATCCGGATCTATGCCGGCAAAAAGCTGCTTTCCCGTGTTCATGAAAAAATCGGCCGAATGGCCCGCGAATCGCTGCGCAAACGCGGCATCGATGTTCTGGAAAACAGCTATGTCGAGCGCATCGAGCCGGATCGAATCATCCTGAAAAACGGTGAAACGCATCCGGCAAATATCATTTTCACGGCGGTCGGGGTCAAACCATCTCCCATATTTGCCGCATCAGGGCTGCCCACCGGGCCTGACGGCGGTCTCCGGGTCAACCAATATCTTCAGTGCGTCAGCCATGCCAACATTTTCGGCGGCGGCGACTGCATCTATTTTGAAAAAGAACCGCTGGACAAAGTCGGCGTTTATGCCGTGCGGGAAAATCCCATCCTCTATCAGAACCTGATGGCGAGCCTGGAGGGAAGAAGTCTGCAACCCTTTGATCCCGGCGGCAGCTACCTGCTCATTTATAATCTCGGCGACGGCACCGGTATTTTCTGCAAATGGTCGATTATTTTCGGTGGTCCCCTCGCTTTCCGCATCAAGGACTCCATCGACCGCAGGTTCATGGCCAAATTTCAGGCCATGGAACGATAATCACAATCAAACACACCAGGAATCAACGGATAAACCCATAATCCATTCATTTCACCAAGGAGGTATGTATGGCGGAAGAAGCAAGTGTCGGCTGTGCCCGTCCCACAGGCGGCCCGGTTGGAGAAGCAGTGGACGAAACTGAAGAGCAAAAGGAAACTTCACCCAAAAAGGAGCAAAGCATGATACGCGTTGGTCAAAAGGCACCTGATTTCATCGCACCGGGTTACCACAAGGGTGCATTCATCAACATGAAACTCTCCGATTATCTCGGAAAATGGGTGCTGCTCTGTTTTTATCCGGGCGACTTCACCTTTGTCTGAGCTACCGAGATTTCAGCAGTTGCTGAAAAATATCCCGAATTCCAGAAGCTGGGTGCGGAAGTTATCTCCATGAGCATTGACAGCATGTTCGTCCACAAGATGTGGAATGACGACGAGCTGAGCAAAATGGTAAAGTCCGGCGGCGTACCTTTCCCCATGCTGTCCGATGCCGGCGGCAAGGTCGGCAAGGTGTACGGCGTGTTTGATGAAAATGCCGGGGTGGAAACCAGAGGACGCTTCATCATCGATCCGGACGGCGTGATTCAGGGCTTCGAGGTTCTGACTCCGCCGGTGGGCCGCAATGTCAACGAAACCATCCGTCAGCTGCAGGCCTTCCAGCTGGTCCGCGAAACCAAGGGAGGTGAGGCGACACCTTCAGGCTGGCGACCGGGCAAGAAAACCCTGAAGCCGGGCATCAACCTGGTGGGCAAGGTCTGGGAAGAGTGGAAAACGGAAATGGCCTTTGACTAAGAGCGCCTTTTCCGTCGTATTGCCGCTGAACCCTCGGCCGAGGGTTCAGCGGCTCAAAGGCTGCAATCAGGCAAGGCCCCGTTCAAAATTAAACGCCGTTGACGCATCGAGTTTCGTGTCTGCGGCGATCCCCGCCAGCACCTCTTTGCCCCTGGCTGACCCGGCGCCGCAACGGCTCAAATCAACAAGAATCAGCAGGCACCCCATGTCACGCAACTCCGCGAGATGACCCAGCAGGGAAAAATCCTTTTCCGCCACGACCTCCGTTATGCCGTCAGCCATAAAAACACGATAGCCGTCATCCCGGTCGGAACGGAGCATGCCTCCCGGGCGCACGTTTCGCACCGGAATACGGGAAAGGAAAACCGGCAGCTGACCGTAAACCGTCGCGGCAAGGGGAATAAAGGAAATACGGCTGAACAATTCCTTGAAATTTGCCCGGTCATCCTCCATGTTGAGGGTCAACTCAGCCAAACCAAGCTCCTGCCAGGCCAGCGCCGCCTGACTGTTTGTCACATAGCAGCGGAAGCCGCCCAGCAGGGTGACGTTCTCCAGCTTATCGAACAAAGGAATATGGCCGAGGTTCTGCAAACGAAACGTCAAGTACCCTTGCCCGGCCAGCATCTGCACGGCCCGCCGGAATTCGTTCCATTCCGGACCGAAAAGCATGGGTGGGATCTCCCAGACAACATCCGCTTTTCTGCTTTCGAGCTGTCGCGCCCCTTTTTGCAGCAGCGCCAGATTTTTTGCGGTCAGGGGCAGTTCAATCCGGTCGGCACCGTTCCGTTCAACCAGGCGGATATCCTCCAATTCCCGCACCTTCAGCGTCAATTGTGACGCGCCGGGTTTTGCCGGCTCCCGGCGGGGCGGCAGGGAGGAAACAACCTCGCTGATCCGGTTCCGGCAGGTACTTCTTTTCCCCCGGCCGCTTTCATCCTTCCACACCTCATCAAGCATCTTGCGGCAGGTTTCCGGGCTTTTGGTAAACAATATTTTGCCGCCCACCTTGAAAATCGCATCTCCGGATTTGATATTGCCTTTGCCGGGATGTTTAACAAAAACGAAATCTCCGGCTGAGGCCGCTTTCACCTTTCTTTTTTCGGCAATAAGCTCACGAACGGCAAAACCGACACCGGCCTGATCATTTTTCGGTTGAATGCGAATCCGGTCGCCGATATGCAGCCTGTCATCGGTCTTGAAGCCGATCATGCCGTCACGCAATGAAGCCACCTCTCCCAGATGACGACCAAGGGTGCCATGCTGGGAGGAAACCGCGATACCGGCGGGCACGAAGCCGGTTAAAAAACCCCTGGTCGGCTGCCTGCCGAAGGACAGCTCGAGATGGTCGGCCGCCGCCCTCAGCGCCTCCTTGCGGCCCGCGGCCGGTGCATCCAGCACCAGCCGGTAGGCGGCAACCACCCGGGCGACATAGTCAGGGCTTTTCATGCGCCCCTCGATCTTGAAACTCATGACCCCTGCGCGGATGAGTTCCGGCAGCAGCTCAATGGCGCAGAGATCGCTGGTTGAAAAGAAATACCCCTGTTTCCGGCCGTCACTGTAACGCCTGCGGCACGGCTGGGCGCAACGGCCCCGATTGCCGCTCATGCCGGTGAGAAACGAGGAAAAATAACATTGGCCGGAAATGGAAAAACAAAGCGCCCCGTGGACAAAGTGCTCAAGCTCGATTGTCGTCTGCTGCCTGATCTCGGCAATTTCCGCCAGGGAAAGCTCCCGGGCGAGAACCGCGCGGGAAAATCCCATTTTTTCGAGCATCTTGACTCCGGCCGCATTATGAACCGTCATCTGGGTTGAGGCGTGAAGCGGCAACTCCGGAAAATGTTCCCGGGCCAGACGCCAAAGGCCGAGATCCTGAAGAATAATGCCGTCCACCCGGATATCGGCCAGAGCCGCCAGAACTTCAACGAGTTTGTTCAGTTCCTTTTCCTTGATCAGGGTGTTCAAAGCCACATAAAGCCGCTTGCCCCGACGCCGGGCGCAGGTTGCGAGTTTCTCCGCCTCCTCCAGGGTAAAATTCTTTGCCTTGGCCCGAGCGGAAAATTCGGTGAGCCCGCAGTAAACGGCATCAGCCCCGTTTTCCAAAGCGGCAAAAAACGACTCGAGACTGCCGGCAGGTGCGAGAAGTTCTGTTTTCAATTTTTTTTGACCCAGACATTCATGGGCTTTTCCGTTTCACTTTCCTGCCCCAGGTCTTTCCAGCGGAAATACGCCATGCGATTTTTATCCTTTTCGAAACCCAATTTTTGCCATAAGCAATCCGGCGGCCGGTATCCTTGCGGGCGCAGCGGGTGCGTTTCCCCCCGGTCCACTGTATAAAGGCATACTTTCCCGAACCCGGCCGCATCGATTCTTTGCAGGTTGGCTGTTAACAATGCCGCGCCATACCCTTTACCCCTCGCATCCGTCCGCACCATCAATTCACCAATATAGAAAATTTCATCGATATTCTCACCGTCGAACGGCTTCTTTATTTCGTCATCCTCAAAGCTCAATGGAATGCCGGTGCAGGCGCCCTTCATGCCCTTTTCGTCATGAATAACGGCAAGAATGCTTTGCGGAGTGCGCAGATACCCGGCTAAATATCTTCTTTCATACTCCATTTCTCCCTCATAAAGATAGGGATATTCCCGGAATATCTCGATGCGGAACCCTCCGAGCTCTTCGATATGCCTTTCAATTTCCAGACCGCGGAAAATCCGGATCAACTCTTTCATATCGGCAGATAAAATTTAAAGACGGTCCCCGCTTCCGCGGAGGAGATAAAATCCACCTTGCCGCCGAGGATCTGTTCACCGAACAATTTCATGGAATAGGTGCCGACTCCCCTTCCCGCTTCTTCCTTGGTGCTGAAATTACGCTGAAAAATCCTGCGACCGATATCTTCGGCAATGGTTTCACGGTTCCACACGCAAAAAGCAAGAAAATTTTCTCTTTTTTCCAGCCACACCCTGACGTTGCCGTCCTGCTCGGTTGCCTCCAGGGCGTTGATGATCATATTGGATAAAATGCGCGCCAAGAGGGACATATCTGTTTTCACCGGCAGGACCGGGGAAAATTCCTCGAAATGTAAATTCTTGTTTGTCGCGGCCGGATGATTGGCAAAAAATGATCGCAGTTCTTCAATGATCCTGTCTGAATCCGTTTCGTGCCAATAGGGCAGATAGGTGCAGTCACCATCCTGCATCAGGCACCTTTGCATGTCGACCTCTTTTTTCAACCGCAAGGAGGACCGGTGAACAACTCGCACCAGATCCGATTGGCTGTTGTCCAGAAAAAGCATTTCACTCGCCTCGACAAGTCCTGTCAACAGATTGCTGACATCATGAAAAAACGTCCTTTCCAGCGCCGCCCTTTGCTGTTGGAGGGTAATGTCCTGTAAAAACAACAGCAGAAATTTCTTCCCATGGATTTTTATCGGCTGTGCCCTGACCAGGAGGGCGATATCCGCTGTCCAGCCTTTTTTATTTGCCTGCAACGCGCAGATTCTTTCCGCCGGTTTCTCCCCGGCCAGAGAGGAAACGATCGCTATGGCCGCCCCACAGGTGGAGCAAAATCTGCTGGTGCCGCATCCGCCGGGTTCTTCACTGGCATGAACACACTGCAGCGCTTCCCCGGGCCGCAACCCCAGGGTCTGGGCGGCATCGTCAATGCCGAGCATTTTCAGGAATGAATCGTTCACCGCGACTATCTGCCGATGCTCGTTCACCACGGCAAGCAATCCGCTGATTGAATGCAGCAGTCCCGATAGAACGGGGTTCGCGCTGACAATTTCAATTTCGGCGCTGATCTCCTTTTCATCCGCGCGTTTTGCCGCGGCAAAATATGTATCCATTTTCTAAAACCTCAAAAAGAGCCTGTAATTCCTTCTAAAAGCCGGAATTTTATTCTTCCAGATCATTGACGACGGATTTATACTTTTCATGGATCATCTTTCGATCGAAATCCCAAAATTCGGCGAGCATTGCCTGATCCTCGGCTGCGGAGAAGTAGGCACGGGAGGCGGGAAAGAAAACCTTGTCCTCTTTTTCGATATGCCTGGGGTAAAAATCCACCAGGGTGTGCAGACATTTCGCAATATCGGCAAGGGCGGCGGAGTCGCCGTTTCGATATCGGCCATTTGCCGCAACAAGGGTCTTCATGGTGTTCCGGCCGGAAATGTGTTCTTCAATCAGTTCGTTCATGACCCGCCGATCGTCCTCTGACAGCTCTTTTGTCGAAAACGAGAGACAACAAACAACCCACCCCGGGCAAGTAATTGCCCGGGGTGGGTTGTTGTGGTTACTCCGGTTAAAAGAGTATGTCTGTGCTACTTAGGGCAAACCCAGACGGCTTCTACCGGTTCATAGGTGCAAGTTCTGGTATCAAGGCCACCCTTGAACGGTTTGATTTCAGAATTGCCGGCGGAGGCTGTCAAAGCCGCGCCGCCGATCAACATGACAAGTGACAATGCCACTGTCAACATCTTCAGTGCTTTTGTAATTGTTTTCATGATGTACCTCCTCGTGCAGGTTCAACTCATATCCGAAGGATTCATTTGAATCCGTTTTTTTTCGCCGTTTATTAATTAGACGCGGTCACAATCAATTTCTTACAAAAAAATCAAAAAAATTTGCAAAAGGATTCGTCTGCCACGGCACCCTTCAACTTTTCAGCCACGCATTGAATTTCTTATCCTTTCCCTGGCCTCGTCGGACAAGCCGAGAAAGGAGAAGGTCGTGTCCGGATCGTCCCGTGTTTTCCGCAAGACGGCAACAAGGCAAAGCATCTGGCTGTGGTGACGGGCGCAGGGAACACACAGCAAGAGATGCAGGGACATTCCCAGGCGCTGCAGGGGCGTCAGTCCGTGGTCAAGGGAGAGGGAAAGCAGTTCCGCGACATCCCGGCAAGTGTACATGAAACGCATAAAATTTCCTCAGGGTGCATTCAGCCGGTAAACCAGTTTTTGATAAGACATTTTTTCATCGACATTCTGGCGCGGTGCAAGATCACCCAACAGTTTGACTGACTGACGCCCAGCAGGTTGCTGACAGCTTCAGCCGGCAGGCCATTGAGTTCTCTCAGGGAAAAGGCGTGGGCCAGTCTGGGCGGGGCGTGGGCCAGGCATTGCTGGACTACGCCCCAGAATTCCTTCGATTCCAAATCGTTTTCCGGCTGGGGTTGCCAGTTTTCCGGTTCGGTTTTCCATTTGCCGTTTTTGTCGAAAAGGTCCACCGCCGGATCAGGGGCATCGGACAGATTGGACGCAGGCCCTTCCCGGCCCGCTTTCCGGTAATAATCGATGATCTTGTTTTTGAGAATGGAGACGAGCCAGGTTTTCAGCGAGGAGTCCCCGCGAAAGGTCTCCCGTGATACGAGCGCGGCAAGAAAAGTTTCCTGAACCAGATCCTCGGCAAGCTGCCTGTTCAGGGTCCGGCTGTAGGCGTAACGGAACACGGCATCTCCATACAGGTCAACCCAGTTTTCCGGGGAGTTGCTATCGGTTTCTCTGTCGTGTTCCTGTTCGGTAATGAGAATTCCTCCAGTTGTCGCAGGCAGGCACCCGTTTTTTCAACTATCGTTTGTCATGTCCGGCGGTGCGGCTTCCATCCATATGACAGGGGCAGCCTTCACCGTCCCCTGATCCATTTCAATAAATCAGAACGGCTTATCTCGAATGCCGACAATGCCCGGTTCTCCGCCTTGACTTCCAGCATCATTTTTTGCAGGTCTCCATGCTTTATCGAACCACACAGATAAAGAACGGCACTATTCCTGTCCGGTCGAACTTTCACTTCGGCGGGAATGGTATCACTCACGAAGTTTTCATTCGTAAGCTCCAGAATTTCAGTGGATCGAGGATTTGTCGGGAGTGGTGTTTTAAGATCCTGCTGAGTGGCGGGAAAGGGTTTGTTGACTCGATCTTGATTGTCCAGGGTCAGGGAATATATTCTTGTGATATGTACTTGAAATTCATCCAGTTGTGAGCCGTTCTTAAAAGAAAAATACGCCACTTGCGTAGCGGGATCAACCTTCTGCAGGGTGCCGCTCCAGATGAGGGTTCTCTGATTATTCCAATCGTTGGTTTCCATCTTGACTATGTCCGCGGCAGCAACCGTTGAAATCATCGAGAATAACAGGAAAAACGTCATGGTCTTCATTTGATTATCACCTCGTAGTGATCCACTTTCGATTTAAGAATAGCGTGAACCTCAATAATGGATACCTGAACGCCTTGCGGTTCAAAAATAAAAAACCACTTGTCGTCCTCGGCCAAGAGGCGATAGTTCGCCGATGCGTAGTCGTTCCGCCCAAAATCCCCGTAGAGCTTTATTTCCGGTTTTGAAGTGGTTTCCTTGAGCTTGTCGTGTTCGGCGTCCGAGCTTCCCATGGTTTTGCCCACCAAGCCGCATCCGAGAAAAGTAAGATAAAGCAAGAGGCTTAACAAAAAGTATCCAAACCATGGCGTCCAGATATAGCGGCTGGCGTAAAAAATAAATATGAAACAAAGTATGTATATAGATGATGGAACCCAATACCAGCTCTTTAACAGAACATTCGTGACAAAATCTATGGCGACACTTGGATCGCCGATACTGGGTTTTACCTGCAACTGGAAGGCATTGTTGGACGAAGCCGCTACGCGGCAGACGAGTCACGAGCGAGCTTGTTTATCCATCATTAACATGTTGTAATCTCACGGCATACGGTAATAAGTAGAGAGTGGCGGAGCAAAGGCGAGGCCGCCGCATCAACTATTACCAAGGAGGTTACAATGAACACCACCATGCCACAAGATTCCCTCTTCAACAAGCAGTATCAGAAACACCTGAAATGCCTCAAACTGGGCGGTCTGCAGCCCAAGACCATCGACGCCTACGCCAGGGCGATCCGGCGTATCGGCAACTATTTCGATTGCAGGATTGACAACCTCAACTCCGGCCAGTTGCTCGACTATTTCACGGAACTCCTGGACACGCATTCCTGGAGCGCGGTCAAGCTCGACCTCTACGGCCTGAAGTTCTTCTATTCCGGGGTACTGAACAAACCCTGGGAAGATATCCCCCTGATCAAGCCTCCCAAGACATCCAGAATCCCTGACATCCTGTCCGTCGAGCAGACGGAGCAACTATTTGCCGCAACCAAAACCTTGAGCTACAAGGTCTTCTTTTTTACCTGCTACAGCATGGGCCTGCGCCTTGGCGAAGGCATTCGACTCACAGTCGGCGACATCGACGCAGGCAACATGCGGGTCCATATTCGTGATGCCAAGGGTAACAAGGACCGGCTGGTGCCGCTGCCAGACAAGACCTTGCGGGTGCTGCGGGAGTTCTGGGCCATGCACAAGCATCCCCGGTTCCTCTTCCCCAGCAGGAAAAGAGGTCTGAAAAATGCCCACCTGGTTGATTTGCCCCTGGACAGGGGCGGCATTCAAACCACCATGCAGACCGTTGTCCGGCAACTCGGCATAAAAAAAAATCTCATGCCACTCCCTGCGTCACAGCTATGCCACCCACATGCTGGAGGCCGGGGTTGATCTGCTTGAGCTGCAGCAGATCCTTGGCCATGTCAGCATCCTGACCACCGCCAGATACACCCACCTGACCTCCACCACGGCCAACAATGCGAGACTGGCCGTCAATTCCCTGGTCAACTCCCTGGACATCAGATGGGGAGGGCGTAAATAATGCTGCTCTCCACGATCATCAACAAGTTCAGGGACAGCTTCTTCCGCACCTACAACAAAAATCTCCTGTCAGGCCACATCAAGGCTCTGGAGTCCATGGCCCGATGCAGATACGAGCATGGACCGCACATGCTGGCCCGTTGTTCGGACCACCGGTGCGGCGAACGGATCTATATTCCCCATTCCTGCGGCCACAGAAACTGCCCCCATTGCCAGAACCATGAGAGCCGGCAGTGGCTGGAAAGCCAGCTTGACAAACGACTGCCGTGTCAATACTACCTGATCACCTTCACGCTGCCCGGGCAGATGCGGGATCTGGCGTGGAAACACCAGAAAACCGTTTACGCCCTGATGTTCAGGGCAGTACAGGACCTCCTGAAATCCTTCACCAATAACGACAAAAAACTCGGCGGATCAGCGGGATTCACCGCCATCCTCCACACCCATTCCAGAACCCTGGACTATCATCCGCACATCCACGTTGTCATGCCCGGAGCAAGCATCAACCCGCAAACCGGGCTGTGGAAGGAAAAATCCGGGAAATATCTCTTCAGCCACAAGGCCATGGCCAAGGTCTTTCGGGCGAAGCTGCTCCAGACCCTGGTCGAAAACAAGCTGCCGGTTCCCCATGATTGCCCCGATCAGTGGGTGGTTGACTGCAAGGACGCGGGCAACGGCGAGAAGGCCCTTATCTATCTTGGCCGTTATCTGTACCGGGGTGTTATCCGGGAAAAAGACATCCTGCACTGCCGGGACGGCATGGTCACCTTCCGGTATCGCCATGCCAAAAGCGGAGAAGACCGGACCCGAACCGTCAAGGGCGAGTACTTCCTCTACCTGCTTATGCTCCATGTGCTGCCCCGAGGGTTTCGACGGGCAAGGTCGTATGGTTTTCTCCATGCATGCAGCAAAAAGCTGCTCCGCTTCCTGCAGCTGGTGCTGCGGGTCGCGCCATGGCGCGCCCTTGTCCGCAACCTGAAGCAACGGCCGGCTATCATCTGCCCGGCCTGCGGGGCCGCCATGGTGATCGCCGCGACAATGATCGCCCGGCCACCGGCCATGGCCGCTCCGTTACGGCAATAGACGAGCCGGAGGCATCGGGTATGTAAACGAAAGCCGTGAACTTGCCGAGGACACAAGCCGGATTGCACCGGGACGGGACTCCTGCGCCCGAAAAACGCCGGAAATCAGCGTAAAGCAGCATGATACAGCACCAAAATCCTTTTCAAAGAACATTGCGGGGGCCACTCCCGTCTTCCTTCGCCTGATCCGATCCCTCCGGAACCCAAAAGCTCTTTTCTATATACGTCCACCGGGCTTGTCCAACCACCGGTTCAGATTGTGGCGCGCTACGCTTGCACAATCTAACCTTGTTCGTTATAGCTTGACTCGTAGGCAACACCTCCCCCGTAAAGACAAATCGAAAAGTAGCCCAGGAAAAGAATCAAATCTATGACTTGAAGAGTAGGGTCACCTTTGGCGGTGAAGAGACGCTCGAGAAACTTTCTCATGGCGAATTCCTCGAAAATTTTTTTTCGCTAACAGATATTTCCACCTTGCCCTCTGCGTTGGGGGTCACGTTGGGGGTCAACACGTTGACGTTGGGGGTCAAGTCTGCTCTTGGCTCTTGATGAACTTCCCGATGAGCACCCCTACCACCCGCCCCAGCTTCCGATCTTCGTCCAACAGCCTTTCCGTGCGCAAGATGACGCTGCTCACGCTGCTGTTCTTCTTTATGCCGAAAGCGGCGCCGATTTCTGCATGCCGCAGCGCCGCGAGCTTCCGGCTCAGATAGACGGCCACATTCCGCGGGGTATTCACCTGCCCCCTTCGGGCAGACAGGAGACTTTGCTCATCTACCCCAAAGTCACGGCACACGGCCTGCTTGATCTCGGCAATGGAGGGCGCGAGCGCCTTTGCTGCCGGTACCTCCTCATGTCGTTTCTCCAGATAGTATTCCCCTTTTATCCATTCGAGAAACTCTCCTGATCCGAGAACAGACACCGGATTCTTTTTGTTGAAAAAGGCGGTCATCTCCTCGGAATCAGAGAGTTGAACAAAGCTCACATAGGCCCTTTCGGCTTTGGCGGGTACGCCGGAAAACATGCCGAGCAGTTTCTCCTTGTACAACCAGCCCCACTTTTTGGCCTTGGAAACATAGCCATGATGGCTGCTCCACGGATAGTCGGTAACACTTTCGGCAATGCCAGCCCGAACCGGATTGCGGTGAATGTACCGTAACATCTCCAACAAATAGTTGTCTTCCTCGACGAGAATACTCTTGTAGCGCCCACGGAAAAGCTGGCCGTCATACCCTTTCCGCCGGTTGTAACGCTGGGTATATATGCCGTTAACCTGGCGCATCACTCTGGAAATGTTTCCGGCCGGAGTCTGGACAAGCAGATGATAATGGTTTGGCATCAGACAGTAGGCGGCAACCCTGACGCCGAACAACGCCCCAGCCTCTTTGAGGACGGCAAGAAAGGTTTCATAATCCGTTTGGTCCGAGAAGATTTCTTCCCCTCGCCGACCTCGGTTCATCACATGATACCAAGCGCCCGGATATTCAATTCGTAATGGTCTCGACATGGTTTCATGTTAGCACAAAAAAACACATGAGCCAAGAGCAGATTTGACCCCATTATATTTTGACCCCATTATATGACCCCATTACGACCCATTATCATTATTTTCGCTGTCAGCAAGAAAAAAACACCGGCGCGGCAAATCGCAATTATGCCGCGCCGGTGGGGAAAAGTTTCGGCTTCGCATCTCATTTTTTTGTTCCGTTGTCACCCTGCGACCAGAACAACGCAGCGCGACTCCCGGCCATTCAGTTTAAGAAGAAAGTTTTTTTCACAGCGGACATGACGCAGAAAAATTGATTTGCCGACCACCGTCTGCCTGCGGAGCCAGTGCCACGCCAGGCGGTCGATTCCCTCGGTCACCGTGATGTAGGGAATGCCCATGGAGGTGATGTTGTGGAAGAAATGGCTCCCCTGGGAAGGCTCGACCTTGATCTGGCGGTTGCGCAGTTCAACCAGTGCCCCCACCCCGGAAATATCCTCCCACTGCACCGGAATGCCGAGCCGGCTGTCGGCCGAGCCCCAGCGGCCCGGCCCGATGAGAAGATAGGGCCGCCCTTCATTTTGCAGCAGATGGTTTATCCGGTTGATCTCCCTGGCTATTTCCTTTGTCCTGGCAGGCTCGAAGGCATGGGGCTCAACATAAACATCCGCCATGCCGGTAAAAACGCCGTGCCCCAAGGCCTGGCCGGAGAAGCAGACGGCGCGCTTTTCCTCCTCTAGGCTGATGGAGAGTTCCTGCTCGGCTCGGCTCCCGGCCATGGGGCGCATCTGGAGAAAATAAAAATCACCGGCAAGCGGCACCTCCGGCGCGAAGTCAACGGCAAACTCCACCTCGACCGGGCAGCCCATGCCCTTTTGGCCGATGTCGAGAACCGTGCCGATAATGTCTGCCAGGGGGAAGAGATTGTATTTGAGCATCCGGGCAAAGGTCGGCAGAACAAGCCCGCCGTGACCGTTGTCCCTGATCTGATGTTCCTCCTCGCTGTAGGAACTGGACAGCAGCCCGACCGGAAATTCAGCGGCCGCCCGGTTGACCTCTCTTCGCACCAGATTGCCGGCAGCGGAAAAGGAAAGCTCCAGGGGATAATCATCCATCTTCAGGGCGTAAAAAAAGCGCTGGGCATTGGCCAGCGTGTCTTCCACCGTGGAGAACTGGGGCAGTACCTTCGGATACCTGGGGGAAAAACGCAGGCTCGTCTCCCCTTCCACCACGGTCTTGCCGAAACCGAGGGCGATATGGGCCACCCCTTCATCCGGCAGCATGGGAGCAACCGGATAATAGTTGCGCGACTGGGCAACCCCGGAAACCGGCGGGTAGAAATATTTGCCCCAGGTGCCGCCGACCAGTTGCTGGACGACCACCGCCATTTTGTCCCGGTCCGGCTGCCGATCGGAGGTGCGGCGGGCAAAGGCGCGCGGCCCGGCAAAGGAGGTCGAGGCATAAACCAGCTTGATCGCCGCCAGGAACTGACGCAGACGTACATTAAAATTTGGATGGTTGTTGGGCAGCATGTAGGTACTGTAAAGCCCGGCATAGGGCTTGAACTGGGCATCCTCCAGCAGGCTCGACGAGCCTACGGATAAAGGACGGCGCATCCGGGCAAGATAGGCCTGCAACTGCTCCAGCAGCCAGACCGGCATCTCCGCCCGGAGAAAGCGGTCGGCGATTGCCGCGTCGGGCTCATCGTCGCGGCCTTCGGCAAATCGGTTGTCGGCAAGAAAGGAATCATAGCCGTCCGAGGTGATGACAAGGGTCGCGGGTAATTTAATCGGGCAATCGGTAAACGCACCATCCTGAACCGCCTGGGCGAGCTGATTGGCCATGAAGACCAACCCCCTTGCCTTGCCGCCCAGCGACCCTTTGCCGATCTTGACAAAATCCATGATTTCCGGATCAAAACCAGTGGACGAAAATTGGGCGACGATCCCCTGCTGACGCCGCTTGCGCAATTGATGGATGGAATCGACCAGGTACGACCGCAGCTCCCCGGCCGTGGCAAAATCGGTGACCCGCATCTTCTGCAGGCGGCCGGCCAGTTCAACCTCGGTGCGGGCCATGATCCAGTTGGAAAAGTGGTTGCGGGCGGCGTGATAAAACAGGGATGCTTCCGGAATGGCGCTTATTTTTTCCTCAAAGGCCTGGAGATTCCCGGCCCAGCCGGTGACCGTGCCGTCCGGCAGACGGAAGACGAGGTCGCCGAAGCCGAGGCTGTGGAGAAAAAAATCATGGATCTCATCGGCCGTCGTTGGTGAATTCTTGTCGAGAAAGACCGCCGGTACAGACAGCGCCCTGTGCCGATTTTCCGTTTACTCAGTCATCAAAAGAAGCGGAAGGTCAGGCAGTTCCGCGCGAATCGCCGCAAGCAGGGCAAGCCCTGCCCCGTTATCCGGCTTGCCCTTGCGGGGAAACCGGCCGTCGGCGATGACGCCGAAGATCGAGGAGCGGTACCGGTCAAAAAGACGGCGCGCCTCCTCAAAGGTGCGGACCGCGAGGATTTTCGGACGCGCCCGCATTTTCAGCAGGCGATGTTCATAGTTGAGGCTGTCGGTCAGTACCATTTGGGTCTGCTTCACCACCTCACTATAAATCAGCGGCAGCAGGGAGGAGAGATAATGGGGCGAGTCCTCCACCAGGAGAAGCACTCGCACCTGGGCTTTTTCCGTGTCTTTGTCCACATTGAGGTGGTCTTCGACGTTTTTAACAATGGCCAGCAGCAGGGAGGGGTCGGACTGCCAGATGTAGAAATGATCGATCGACTCCGGGCAGAGCTGCTCCGGGTGAACCGTGACCGAGCGCAGGGCATGGGCCAGCAGGACCACGGGCAGGGCGGGATGATTTTTTTTATTTCCCGCCCCAGGGTCCAGACATCCATGTCGCTGATATGGGGCATGGTGATGACAAGATCAAACTTTTTTTCCGAAAGCAGCCGCAGGGCGTCACTTGCGGAACTGACCCGCTGCAGCCGGGGGGGCTGGCTCAGGTTGAGCCCCTGGTATTCGTCGATGATGCGGGTGGCGAGACTGCCGTCCTCTTCCAGGATGAAGGCGTCATATGGGCTTGCCACCAGAAGAATTTCACGAATTTTGCACGACATCAATTCGTGAAAAACGTGAAAATCGCTTGCCACCGGGTCAAACCTCTTTTTCTTCTTCTTCGGAGATGATGGAGCGGGGCAGAAAGGACAGATCCACCCCGGCGGCGGCCTCGGCCCCGGCCCGCAGGGCTGCCATATTGAGCTCCCTGAATTTCGCGGGCACCTTGCCGGCCACCGCCTTTTCGAGACTTTGCATCGATACCTTGCGGCACAGCACCCCCACGGCGCCAAGGGCAACGATGTTGGCGACGATTTCGTTGCCGAGCTGCGCCCGGGCGATGCGGGTAAAGGGAAGGAGAAGGGAACGGCTGGTGGGCACCTGTTCGACAAAGGTGGCATCGGCCAGGAGAACCCCATCCGGCTTGAAATCAAAGAAATAGGCGTCAAGGGCGGCCTGGTTCATGGCCAGGAAGAGGTCCATCCGAATCACCTTGGGGTAGTCGATCTCCATATTGCTGATGACCAGCTCGGCCCGGCTTTTGCCGCCGCGCGCCTCCGGTCCGTAACTCTGGGTCTGACAGACATGGTATCCTTCATATAAGCCGGCGGCTTCGGCCATGATGATTGCGGCCAGAATAATGCCCTGCCCGCCGGAACCGCCGAATCTGATTTCGTATCGTTCCTCTTTCATGTTCCCTTCCCCCGGCCGCTCCCCGGACAAAATAGTCATTTCCGTTCCGCCAGATCACGAATTTTCCGGTATTCATCCGTGTAATTGGGGAGATCCCTGTCGATCAAGGTGCCGATGGTGAATTTCCCCGCCATTTCCACCGGGGAAAGCGTGTCGGCCCGCTCCTTCGCCACCCCGTGTTCCTTGAACCAGCGCATCATGGTCACCGGGTCGGCCATCTGGTTTTTCCTGCCGAACTGGGTGTGACAGTTGGACATGACCTCAATAACGCTGAATCCCCTCTTGGCGATGCCCTTGGCCAGCAATTTGTCCAGCATCGCGACATGGTAGACCGAGCCGCGCGCGACAAAAGAGGCGCCGGCGGTAACGGCAAGTTCGGCAATGGAAAAGGCCTGTTCGATGTGCCCCAGCTGCGCGGTGGCGGCAAAGGAGCCATAGGGGGTGGTGGGCGAATACTGACCGCCGGTCATGCCGTAAATCTGGTTATTTATGATGACGGCGGTGATATCGATGTTGCGCCGGGCCGCATGGATGAAATGGTTGCCGCCGATGGCGGTGGCGTCGCCGTCGCCCATGACGGCAAGCACATGCAGGCGCGGATTGGCGAGCTTGATGCCGGTGGCAAAGGTGAGCGCCCGGCCATGGGTGGTGTGCAGGGTGTTGAAGTCGACATACACCGGCATCCGGCCGGAACAGCCGATGCCCGACGCCAGCACCAGATCATCCTTTTCCAGCTCCAGGGCGGCAATGGCACGGATCAGCGAACCGAGGACAATGCCGTTGCCGCATCCCGGACACCAGACATGGGGAAATTTCTTATCGTGGCGCAGATAATCATGCCGCACGCTGACGAATCGTTCTGTCATAATCGGTTCACCCGGAATTCACCACGGAGAGCGCGGCCGGCACCAAAAAACCGTGATCGCGGCAACGCGGTGGTTGATCGTTTCTCGTTCGTTTCACCCCGTTCCCGCTTCACATGGAAAGGAGATGGTTGTAAATTTCCTCCGGCGTGATCAAGAGCCCGTCCACCCGGTTGTGCCGCAACACCTTGGAGGAAAGATTGACCCTTTTCACCTCCCGGATCAGTTGGCCCATGTTCATTTCCGGCACCAGCACCGCCCGGCACCGGCGCAGCACGTGGTCCACGGCTTTTTTAGGAAAGGGAAACAGGGTGACGAGCTGCAGCAGCCCGGCCCTGATTCCCTGTTGTCGTGCCTCCCGCACGGCCCGCAGCGCCGAACGCGCCACCGAGCCGTAGGCAATGACCGCCACCTCGGCGTCCTCCATCAGAAAGGACCGGGTCATCTGGATTTCATAAAAACCATTGGTTATTTTGCGGAACTGCCGCCTGATGAAGGCGTCAACCTCTTCGGGGCGCTGGGTGGGAAACCCTTTCGGATCATGAATAAGCCCGGTGACGTGATGCCGGTAGCCGCTGCCCATGTCTGCCATGGCGGGCACGCCGCGGCTGTTGTCTTCATAGGGGATATACCATTCGGGCGGCACGCTGGGCCGGATTCTCTCCACCACGACGACCTTGTCCGGCTCGGGCAGCTCCACCGATTCCCGGGTATGGGCAACCACTTCATCGGAAAGAATGATCACCGGCACCCGGTATTTTTCCGAAAGATTAAAGGCCTGCACGGTGAGATCAAAAGAGTCGCCGACCGAGGACAAGGACAGGACGATGACCGGATGGTCGCCATGGGTTCCCCATCTGGCCTGCATGACGTCGCCCTGGGCCGGGCTGGTGGGAAGCCCGGTGCTCGGTCCGCCCCGCATGACATTGACCACCACGCACGGCACCTCGGCGACACAGGCGAAACCCAGGTTTTCCTGCATCAGGGAAAATCCCGGACCGCTGGTTGCGGTAAGGCTTTTGACTCCGGCCAGGGAGGCGCCGATGATGGCGCCCATGGAGGCGATTTCATCCTCCATCTGGATGAAGGTGCCGCCGACAGCGGGCAGACGCACGGACATCAGCTCCGCGATTTCCGAAGCAGGAGTGATCGGGTATCCGGCAAAAAAACGGCAGCCGGCGGCCAGCGCCCCAGCGACCACCGCTTCGTTGCCCTGCAACACCTGACGTTGCGGTTTTTCCTGCTCTTCTTTCACATTCTTCTCCCCGGTTCGTGATTCTCCGGTCGCAGTGCGGTTATTCCCTGTTTTCCTTTCTGCGGTCGGCATAGCGTTCGCTAATGGTTATGGCAAAATCAGGGCAGTGCATCTCACAGAACCGGCAGCCGATGCAGTCGTCCGGCTTTTGGACCACCGGCTTGCCGGTCTCGCTCACCCCGAAAACACTCTTCGGACAAAAGGCAATGCAGATGCCGCAGGCCTTGCACCAGTCGTAAAAGATGGTTTGCGAAAACAGCTTGACCCCTGTGCGGTCGCACTCCTGTTTTCCCGGCCAGTAGTCGCCGTTGTCGGCCTTGCCGGTTGTTTTGGCCCCATACGGGCCGTTGGTTGTTTCTTTTGATTTTATATCGTTGGTCATCGTCCGCCTGGAGGGTAAAAGCCTGTCGTAAAGAACGAAAGAAAATAACCATAAATGCGCTTCAATTGAAAGAATAGCAGAATTCCGCGGCAACATGCCAATATTTTTGCAGGAAACAGGGAACTTGCGAAGGAGGTAAAACGGGGCCGGATCAGGAAAGAAGGGAAGCGAATTTTTCTTTCAGCAGGGAAAGGAGGCGAGAAATCGGCTGGGTGGTGTCAAGGATCAACAGATGATCGGCCGGAATTTCGTTCGGCGCCTCCTGCTTTTTTTTCTGTTGCACGTAAATATCCCAGGTGCCGTCGGAAACGGCATGGGGGTCTTGGGCGCGAAGATCGAGACGTCGCCTGGTTTCCTCGTCATCGCAGCGGCAGAGGATGAAATAAACGGGCGCGCCGTACCGGGCCGCGCAGCCGACGAGAAGATCGCGTTCCGCCCGCTGCTGGTAGGAACCGTCAAGCACCACGGTTCGCCCCAGTTCGAGTTCCTGTTCCGCATGATCCCGCAGGGCGTCGTAGGTCCGGCGGGTGAACCCGGGGCTGTAGATGCCCTGGTTGAGGGCACTGCCCTGACGGGAATCAGGGTCAAAGCCCGCCAGCTCCTTGCGGACCACATCGGTGTTATAACAGGGAAAGGAAAATTCAGCGGCAAAGGCCCGGGCCAGCGTGCTTTTGCCGCCGGCGATCAGGCCCATGAAGACAAAAAGACTAGCCGGCATATTTTTCCGCCAGCAGAAAATACTTTTCCGCCTGTTTCAGCGCCGTCTGCCGGGTGACATCATCCACTTCCGGGGCATGGGCGGTGAAAAGGCCGATCTTGCCCCGCACGTAGGCGCGGTAGCATTTATAAAAGGGCAGGACGTCGAGCAAACCGCTATCGCCGCTCGCCTCGACAAAACGGGAAATAAACAGCTCGGAAAGCGGCTTGAGTCCATGAAAATCAAGATCCATGGCAAGGAAAGCCACGTCGCTTGCCACGTCACAGTAACGGAACCGCTCATTGAACTCGATGCAGTCAAAGATATACACCTTGTCGGCCAGGCAGATATTGGCGGAATAGAGATCACCGTGACAATCCCTGACCCGTTCGCGGCTCCGTTCCAGGAAAAGCGGTTCGTTTTCCAGGAAAGAACGGGCATAGCGGCTGATGGCGTCAAACTGATGCTGATGCAGGGCGCCTTTGCCGATGAAGCCCCGGGTCTGGTCGAAATTCTCCAGCACGTTGACCGCCACCGCCCGGGCAGTACCGAACTCGGCAATCGCCGGTCCGGTCGCGGCCTTGCGGTAAAAAGGGGCCAGGGTATCGACGATGGCACGGATATGCGACTCGTTCAGTTCGCCGCGCCGAATCACCTCGCCCATCATCCTGCCGCCGTCCATCCTCTTCATCCGCACTCCGTATTCACAGGGCTCCGCGCCGTTAAAGGCAAAACCCGCACCGTCACGGCAGACCGTGATCACGTCGAGATAGATCTCCGGACAAAGGCGCCGGTTCAACTCCAGTTCCCGCCGGCAGAAGTACTCCCTTTTTTCCAGGGTGGTGAAGTCAAGAAAACCGAAATTCACCGGTTTCTTGAATTTGTAGACAAAATCACCGGCCAGCAGAACAAAGGAAATATGGGTCTGGACAAGCTCGACCCTGTCCACCGGATGGACATAACGGGCAGGGTCGAGAAACCAGGAGATATAGTCGGGCAGATTCACGGCAGACATCATGCGCCCTTAATAACGGTAATAGTCCGGCTTGTAGGGACCATCGACCGGAACACCGATATAGTCGGCCTGCTCCTTGGTGAGCGTGGAGAGATTGGCGCCGATCTTGCCGAGATGAAGCCGGGCAACCTTTTCATCCAGATGCTTGGGCAGAAAATACACCTTGCGCTCAAAGGCCGTGCTGTTCTGCCAGAGCTCGATCTGGGCCATGACCTGGTTGGTGAAGGAGTTGCTCATGACAAAGCTCGGATGGCCGGTGGCGCAGCCGAGATTGACCAGTCGGCCCTCGGCCAGGACGATGATTCTTTTGCCGTCCGGGAAGATGACGTGGTCAACCTGGGGCTTGATATTTTCCCAGGGCAGGTTGCGGATGGAGGCGATATCGATTTCACTGTCGAAATGGCCGATATTGCAGACAATGGCCTGATCCTTCATGACTTCCATGTGGGCGCGGCTGATAACCCGGACGTTGCCGGTGGCGGTGACGAAAATTTCGCCGGCCGGCGCGGCCTGCTCCATGGTGACAACCCGGTAGCCTTCCATGGAGGCCTGCAGGGCGCAGATGGGATCGATCTCGGTGACCAGCACCGTCGCGCCCATGCCGCGCAGGGCCTGGGCGCAGCCCTTGCCCACGTCGCCGTAGCCGCAGACAACCGCGGTCTTGCCGGCGACCATCACATCGGTGGCGCGCTTGATGCCGTCGATCAGTGATTCCCGGCAGCCGTAGAGATTGTCGAATTTGGATTTGGTTACTGAATCGTTGACATTAAAGGCCGGAGCCAGGAGCTTGCCCTTCTTCATCATTTCATACAGACGGTGCACGCCGGTGGTGGTTTCCTCGCTGATGCCCTTCACATCCTTCATCAGTTCCGGATATTTTTCATGCATGATCAGGGTGAGATCGCCGCCGTCATCGAGGATCATGTTGGGCCGCCAGCCGTCGGGTCCGAAAATGGTCTGATCAATGCACCACCAGAAATCCTCCTCGGTTTCGCCCTTCCAGGCGAAAACCGGAATTTTCGCGGCTGCCATGGCAGAGGCCGCGTGATCCTGGGTGGAAAAAATATTGCACGAAGACCAGCGCAGCTCGGCACCCAGTTCGACCAGTGTTTCCATCAGCACGGCGGTCTGGATGGTCATGTGCAGGCAGCCGGCGATGCGGGCACCCTTGAGCGGCTTTTTGCCGGCATATTCCCGGCGAACGGCCATCAAACCGGGCATTTCCGTCTCGGCAATGGCAACCTCTTTGCGGCCCCATGCAGCGAGACCGATATCAGCAACTTTATAATCGGTAAATTCAGTCATTATTTGTTTCCTTTCAGTCCGGCGGCATCACGCAAAATTTCCGCCTTATCGGTTTTTTCCCAGGTAAATTCGGCCCGTTCACGGCCGAAATGTCCATAAGCAGCGGTCTTTCGATAAATCGGCCGCAACAGATCAAGCTGCTGGATAATCGCCTTGGGCCGCAAGTCAAAATGTTCGAGGATCAATTCCCGGATTTTCTCGTTGCTGATCTTGCCGGTGCCGAATGTGTTGACATTAACCGACAGGGGCTTGGAGATACCGATGGCATAAGCCACCTGCACCTCAACTTCATCGGCAATCCCGGCGGCAACGATATTTTTCGCCACATAGCGGCCCATATAGGAAGAGGAACGGTCAACCTTGGACGGATCCTTGCCGGAAAAAGCACCGCCGCCGTGGGACCCCATGCCGCCATAAGTGTCGACGATGATCTTGCGGCCGGTAACGCCGCAGTCGCCAACCGGCCCGCCGATAACAAAACGGCCGGTGGGATTGATATAGAATTTGGTATTGCCGTCCATCATTTTTTCAGGGAGAACCGGCTTGATGATTTCTTCCATCACCGCTTCCTTCAGATCCCCGTAATCGATCATCGGATCATGCTGGGTGGAAAGAACCACCGCCTCAATTCTCTTGGGAATTCTGTCCTGGTACTCAATCGTCACCTGGCTTTTGGCGTCGGGGCGGAGCCAGGGAAGAAGCCCGGTCTTGCGCACCTCCGATTGCCGCTTCATCAGGCGGTGGGCATAGGTAATGGGCATGGGCATGAGCACTTTGGTTTCGGAGCTGGCATAGCCGAACATGAGGCCCTGATCGCCGGCACCCTGGTCAAGATCAAAACCCGATCCCTCATTGACGCCAAGGGCGATATCGGGAGACTGCTTGTCAATACTGGTCAGAACCGCGCAGGACTTGTAATCGAAACCCATTTCCGAGGAATTGTAGCCGATCTCCTGCACCATATTCCGCACCACCTGCGGCATATCCACCCAGGCGGTGGTGGTGATCTCTCCGGCAATAACGACCATACCGGTGGTCACCAGGGTCTCGCAGGCAACCCTGGCATGCTTGTCCTGATCCAGGATACCATCAAGAATGGCATCGGATATCTGATCGGCAACCTTATCCGGATGCCCTTCGGAGACTGACTCTGAAGTAAAAAGATAGTTTGACATTTTTCTCCCCTACAATCGGCAAAATGTTTAAAAATGAACTGAAAAAGAATTTAGCAAATTAACTGCTTCGGCAGCCATCCGCAAGCTTTTTCCCTCAAAGAGACACGCCTTCGCCATCGGGGTCCGCCGCTCCCTGCTCATTTTTGCGCCATTTCTCCGCTGCCTGCTCAGCCATTACCGTATCAATATACTGAACCGCGAGAATCGCTTTTTCCTTTCCTTCCACGCAGAGAATCGACAAGGCCTTGCCGCCTTGCAGATCAACGTACCGGACACCACTTTCACGTCGACCATCGCCCAGCGGGGTCGTTTCATCGATAACCTCCGCGTATTTTTTCCGAAGAAAAAAAGAAACGGCCGTGGACATTGCCGCACACTCATCCATCGTCTGAAAACTGTTCAAACCGGTTATGGAGAATACCAGACTGGTGTCCGGTGCGGCGTAAACCTGGACCTTCTTGACGGCACGCGCCTTCTCTTTTGCAACGACATCATGGGGGCCCATGCCCGGCCGCTTGACAATAATGTCCCGAGGGTTCAATTTTTGGCCGAGAAGATATCCATAGGCATCGGTGATTTCAGCACCATGACTGGTGCCGGCAAAAAGGGTCAAAAGAAACAGCAGAGAACAAATTTTCATGTTGAGAACCTGGATTTATTTGAGCGAGTAAAAAAAATTGAACGGCTTGAAATGTCAACGAAACACCCTAAAAAAAATATCTGGACAAGAGTAAAATTTCCGACCTGAAAAAGCCAGCTTAATTATTGCCGGATCATGAACTCATTGCCGAGAAATGGAGCAACGGAATGAGCGGCTATTGAGTTTTCAGCGGGAAGTTTCACCATTGCCCGTAACGAGAACAATTCTTATTATTTACTTAACGGCGGAGAAAATAAATTCTTCGCATCTCATGATAAAAATTGGGGTGGCGGGTGGGCAGGAGTGATACCATGAAGAAAATAGCCTACAAAAACACAAAGCTCTCAGTTGATGAAAAGGGTTTTTTGAAAAATCCGGCTGATTGGAATGAGGATGTTGCCCGAATTCTGGCAGAGCGCGAGGGGGTAATGAATTTTTCCGATGAAAAATTGGAACTTATCCATTTCATAAGGAATTATTATGCGACACATCATGTTTTTCCCATCCTGAACTATGTCTGCAAAAGTCTTCATCGGCAACGTGAATGTGTCAGCGACAACTTCGGCAACCCCATGGTAGCCTGGAAGATTGCAGGCTTGCCGGAGCCGTCGAATATCAGTTTTATCAACCTTGACGGCAAGCACTTCCACATGGACGAATGCTGTTGAAGTGGCCCGAGATTGGAATCCCCATGGAGGGGGGAGGTAAATGATATGATGAAAGCGAAACGAAAAAATACGAAGCACTCACAACAGAAGGCCGGCAAGTCACACCAAACATGTGTTTGCGATATGGAATGGCGTACCAACAGCGAAGGTGAGGAATGGTTTGACTGTGTGTGCACGCCCAAGGAGGAAAACGAACACAGAGAAAACAAGTGAAATGATCAAAAATATTTATTCGGCCGCGTGAGCCCTGACAAAGGGTGGAATGAGTAATGTCCGCCCTTTTCGATGTTTAACGACGCATGTGCCGGTAACTTAAAAACAGGCCACCTGAAAAAAAAAGCCATATCAACACAATTGGCTGATATGGCTGAAGCTCACTTGGTGACCCCAAGGGGAATCGAACCCCTGTTATCGGCGTGAGAGGCCGACGTCCTGACCGCTAGACGATGGGGCCTTGCAAAGATGGCCATTACCTAAACGAAAAAGAAATTCTTGTCAAGAATAATTCAAACACAAGTCCGTCAAATTTCAGGCAACAATCCTCCGGCCAAAATCTTCCGCCTCTTGTATCTTTTCAATCGCCTTGGCCATGTCCCCTCGCTTATCAACTCCTTTGACCAGCAATTCTCCGCCATAAGGTATTCCGACGGCATCATAAAAATATCTGGCAGTCAGGACGGCGCCGTCGAATATCTTCAAGCCTTTGGTTGCCGCCACCGAAACAAAATATCCCGCCCGGGTCGGATCTTCCCGCCATTCACCCTTTTTCTTCAGGAGATACTTCCTGCTCCACAGGGCCTGAGCCCTATCAACAAAAGCCTTGGCCTGGGCCGTGACCCCATAAAAATAGATGGGAGAGGCGAGAATAATGCGACGAGCCTGATCAATTTTTTCATACATCAGCCCCATATCATCCTTCACGACGCAAATCCCGGTTTTATCGCAGCCGCCGCAACTGAGACAGGGGCCAATGGAAAAATCAGCCAGGCGAACAATCTCCATCTCGCCGCCGGCAGACTCCACCCCCCTGGCCACCGCGGCCAACAGCACCTCGGTATTCCCCTTTTTCCGGGGCGAACCGTTAAAAGCCAGTACCTTCATCAAAATCCCCCTTCAGTTCATCACCCCGCCGACGTCCGTAGAAAACGGCCTCATCAGCCAGATAGCGGGCAAGATCGTTTGTCAAAAATCGGGACGCACATCGCCACGCCCAATTTCCCTCGCTCACGCTGGGGCGATTCATCCGGCAATCCGATCCAAACCCCAGGGCATCCTGCAAGGGCACAACGGCAAGATTGGCCACCGAGGAATAGGCCATGCGGATAAAATCCCGGTGAATCACTCCTCCGTCGCTGTTCGCATAGCGCCGCGCCCTGTCCTTGGCGACTGCGGAAACCGCGCCGTCGAAGTACCAGCCGACCGTGGTATCATTATCATGGGTTCCGGTATAGACAACACAGTTGGTTGTCGAATAGTTATGGGGAAGATAAATGTTGGCCTCATCGGGTTCAAAGGCAAACTGCAGGATCTTCATGCCGGGAAAACCAAGGCTGTCCCGCAGCTCCTCGACATCCGGGGTAATGACGCCCAGATCCTCGGCGATGATGACAAGATTTTTTATCGACTCTGCAACCTGATGAAAAAATTCGGCCCCCGGCCCCTTGATCCATTTTCCGTTAACCGCGGTCTTCTCTTCCTCGGGAATCCGCCAGTAGGAGGCAAACCCCCGGAAATGATCGATGCGAACCACATCAACCATCTTTCCGATGTGAGCAAACCGCTGACTCCACCACTGATAAAGACGCGGGTTCGGCTTTCCGCCCTGCTGCCAGAGATAAAGCGGATTTCCCCACCGCTGCCCCGTTGCGCTGAAATAATCCGGCGGCACCCCGGCGACATAGCGCGGCTTCATGGTTTTTGAGTCAAGATCAAAACATGCCTGATTGGCCCAGACATCGGCACTGTCATTGCCGACATAAATCGGGATATCGCCGATCAAACTGATTTTTTTTCTCGTGGCCGCCTGCCGCATCCGGCGCCACTGGGCAAAAAAAACAAACTGGACAAACTTGTGAAAGCGAATGGAATCGGCAAGCTCCCTTGCCGCGGCGGCAAGGCTTTTTTCTTCATGCCGGGCAAGGTCACGGGGCCACTCATACCATGGCCGTGATCCGAATTTTTCCCGCAGGCTCATAAACAGGGCATAATCATCAAGCCATGCCGCATGTTCCCGGGCAAATTCATCAAAGGCGTCATGATAAAGGGCAAGGGCATCAAAATACTGAAACGCCTTAAGCAACAGACGCCCCTTGAAATCGGAAACAGCCTGGAAATCAACCGCGTACTCGGAAAAAAAAGTGGACGCCGCCAGATCCTCTTTCAGCAGCAACCCTTTCTCCAGAAGAAAATTGGGGCTGATAAGCAAGGGGCTGCCGGCAAAGGCGGACAGGCTCATATAGGGTGAATGGCCGAACGCGCCACATCCCACCCCGGTGGGGAGAAACTGCCAGTACGATTGCCCGGCCTGTTCAAGAAAATCAAGAAAGACGCAGGCGGAATCAAGATCGCCTACCCCGTAAGGACCAGGTAGAGAGGTCACGTGCACGAGAATACCGCAGGATCGACGCTGTAACTTTTTTCTCACTTGCAAAAGCCTCTTTTTATCTGATAATGTTGTTTCACACACCATTCGTCTTGGAACAAACGCCCCTGCCAATTGCTCTCTTCTAAAGATGACAAATTATGAAATACCTTAACCGCAAAGTCAAGGCAGCTCTTTTTTTCTTTTTTCCTCTTGCAGCACTGATGAAAATTGTTTAAATTAGGTGGTTTTGGCGATCAGCCCTTCATTGTCTTATCAAACCTTATTTTGAATAGTACTTACCCTAACTATCCGAGAGACAACTATCTGTGCCTGCCGACATCAAAGACAGAATATTGAAAGCCGGGAAGGAAAAAGGCTGCATCAGCATTGATGTGCTGAACGACCTTATTCCTGAAGACAAAGACGCCAGCTATATAGATGAAATTTTTGCCTTTCTCGATCAAAACGAAATTGATGTCGCCACCAAGCCGGATCTGGGCAAAAACAAAGGCGACGACAAAGACTGGCACGAAGAGGATATTGAAGACGCCTTAAAAGAAGGAGGCAAGTCTTCCGACGCAAAGGATGAGCCCCAGGAGGTGGAGGAAACCACCACCACCTATCTGCGCGAGATGGGACGCTTTGACCTCCTCACCCCCGAGGAAGAAGAAAAATACAGCCGAATCATCCGCGAAGGCTTTGACGCTATCATCAAAACCATCCACAGTGACACCTCCGACGTTGACGAGATGAAACAGCTCGTTGATCGCATCGCCCTGTGGGAAAAACGGGACCCAACCTTAAAGCCCAAAAAACAGCATCTCAACTACATGTGTAAACGGGTGCAGGAGGCCGCCGGCATCCACCGCGATCTCGAACAGCTGCAACAGGCTGAAAATCGGATCAATCTGTATGCCCGCTCCATTGAAACGGCCAAGGACGCCATGATCAAGGCGAACCTGCGGCTGGTTGTCAGCATCGCCAAACGCTACATGCATCAAGGACTCAGCCTGGCCGACCTTATCCAGGAAGGCAATCTCGGCCTCATGCGCGCCGTCTTCCGCTTTGACTACAAAAAAGGCAACAAATTTTCCACGTACGCCAGCTGGTGGATCAGACAGGCGATCACCAGGGCCATTCTCGACAAGACCCGCACCATTCGCCTGCCCGTTCACTTTCTCGAACTGCGCAGTCAGTTCTTCAAGGCATTCTATTCGCTGCTCAAGGAATTGGGCCGTGAACCGACACCGGTCGAGATATCCGACAAAACCGGGTTGCCCATGGACAAGATTCTTGCCATACTCGAGGCATCCCGTGAACCGATATCACTTGAAACGCCGGTTGGCGACGACGACAGCACCCTGGGGGATTTCCTCGAAAACCAGGAGTCCATTTCCCCCTATGAGGCAGTCAAGAACTATGAGCTTTCCGATCGGGTAAAAACCATCCTGGCCACCTTGAGCCCCCGTGAGGAAAAGATCATCCGGCTTCGCTTCGGCATCGGCGAAGATGCGGAGTATACCCTTGAGGAAATCGGCAAACGATTTAATGTTTCCAGGGAACGCATCCGGCAGATCGAGAAAAAAGCGCTTAATCGCTTACGCCACTCCAGCCGACGGGACAAACTTAAATTCTTCCTTGACTAGGAAACGAACCGATGCTGCTCCGCAGGCGATCACCAACTCTTCTCACAGGAGCGGTGATCGCCTTTGCAACCGGCATCGGCTGCTCCGCCTTTTTCTCCGCCAGCCCCTCTTTTCTGTTGCCCATCGCATCTATTCTTGCCGTTGCCGTCTTTTTTTCCTGGTGGAAGGATCAACATGGGGCGCAGCAAGTGCTCCTTCTCCTCTTTCTGCTCACCTGCGGTTTCCTGCAGGGAGAAATTCACCGTGCGCCGCCTTCTTCGCCATCCAGCCTGTATCACCTCTTCCCGGTCGAGTCCGAAGCGACTCTTTACGGCACACTGATTGAGGCGCCAAGCGTTTCTCCCGACAAAACAAAACTGCTGATCCGGGCCGAGGGATTAATCTCGCCGGAAACCACTGACTGGAAAACGCAAGGGCAGGAGATTCTGCGCACGCCAAATCCATTATTTTATCGGCAAGCAAACGGTAAAATCGAGCTCAGCATGAAAGCCCCGCCGCCACCCGAGCTTGTGCCCGGCAAAAAAGTTTTGGCCAGGGCCCGTATCTCACGTCCGCAGCGCTACGGCACTCCGGGCAGTTTTGACTATCCCGCCTTTCTCGCGCAAAAATCAATCTACACAACAGGCTGGGTCAGCTCCCCGGCCCTGCTCCAAATAATCGATTCCCCGAGTAATTCGTCTTTGCCGCAGAAGCTGCGTTTTTTCCCGGAGCAGGTCCGCCATCGCGTCAACCGTTTTCTGGAGACCTCGCTGCCCCCGGCTCAAAGCAGCCTCTACCAGGCAATCCTGACAGGAGAGAGAGGTTCCATCACACCGGAGACCCTGGAAAATTTCAAGGCAACAGGGGCGGTGCATCTTCTCGCCATTTCCGGTCTCCACATGGGCCTTATCGCCCTTGGCCTCGGGTTTGTCATCAATTTTCTCCTTCGCCGATCGACATGGCTGCTGCTGCACACCTCGGTCTGGAAAATTGCCGCCCTGCTCACCTTTCCCCTGCTGTGCGGCTATGCGCTGATTGCCGGATTCCAGGTTCCGGTTGTGCGCGCCCTGATCATGACCAGCGTCTTTCTGGCGGCCGTTCTTGTTGACCGGCAATGGCATGTCCCCACCAACATAGCCATCGCCGCCCTGCTCATCCTCATTGCCTATCCGTCTTCCCTTTTCACCGTGTCATTCCAGCTCTCCTTTGCCGCCGTTATCTCCATGGCCGCTATTTTGCCGCAAATCGTCGACAAGCGACAAAATGACGAGGAAACGACGACATCACCAAAGCGCAGGAAAATTTTTCAGACACTGAAATTCGCGGTTTTGGCTTCCTGCGCGGCAACAGTCGGCACCCTGCCCCTGCTCCTGTACTATTTCAACCGCTTTTCCCCGCTTTCCGTCGTTTCCACCCTGCTGCTCGAACCACTTCTCTGCTTCTGGGCGTTGCCGCTGGGACTCATCAGCTTCCCCTTCATTTTTCTCGCCCCGGAATTGTCCCATCTGCTCCTGAAAACAGGCGGCCTCGGCATCCAGGCGGCTGATGCCGTCAGCGCGCGACTGGCCGACCTGCCTTTCGCATCCGTCTGGATGTCGACGCCGACACTGACGGAAATATTTATTTACTACCTGCTGCTCGGCAGCCTGCTGTTTCTGAAAAAAAGCAAGGTGGCGCGCATCATTTGCGCGTTCTGCATCGTGCTGCTGGTCGCTATCCCCGTTTCCCATCACGCCCGCAGCCGGCAGAGTTCGACGGTGAGCGCGGCAATCCTCGACGTGGGTCAGGGAAATGCCGTGGTTGTCGGACTTCCAGGCAAGGGCCACGTCCTCATCGATGGCGGCGGCGCCTTTTCCGACCGTTTCGATGCCGGGGAAAACATTATTGCACCCTACCTCTGGAAGAAAAGAATCACCCGCCTGGAAGGAATCGTCATCAGCCATCCGGATGGGGATCATTACAACGGACTCTTCTTCATCCTGGAACGATTCAGGCCGCGCACCCTTTGGATAAACGGCGCAAAAGCCGACGGGACACGCTACGCCGAACTGCTGACGCTTGCCCGGCGGCTGGGGACCACGCTGCATATCCCCGGCGAAAACGAAACCCTGCTGCAAACCACGGAAGCACGGCTGGTCAACATCGCTGATTACCACCGCAGCAAAGACATTTTTACCGATAACGGCAAGAGCCTGGTGATACGGTTCGACAGCCGGGGCCGGCAGTTTCTTTTCAGCGGAGATATTGATCAGGATACGGAAAAAAGATTGGTGAAGGAGAAAAAAGCGATACGCGCCGACGTGCTTTTGCTTGCCCACCACGGCAGCAACACGTCCAGCAGTGAGGAATTTCTTGCCGCGGTATCTCCCGCTTACGGAGTCATCTCAGCCGGCAAACACAAGAAGGGAAAATTCCCCGCCGTCGAAGTCGAGGAACGGTGCGCGAAAGCGGGGTTCACCAGCTACATTACCGCGGTTGACGGGACAATCACCTTTTCCGTGAGAAAAGGGGAAATTGCAGTAACCACCTTTGCGGCCGGCACAAAGGAAAATCACACATCGGTAAAATCGGTGGGCGGCTTGCTCAGAAACTGAACAAACTTACCCTTGTCAATGCAGTTTGAATAAGCTGCGTCCGGGGATATCCAGCCATTGGTAAGGTGCTCCAGAATGGCATCGTCAAGGGTTTGCATGCCGTAGCGCTTGCCGGTCTGCATGGCCGATGGAATCTGATAGGTCTTTCCTTCACGGATGAGGTTGCGCACGGCCGGTGTGCAAATAAGAATTTCCAGGGCAGCGCACCTGCCCTTGACATCGATCCGCTTGAAAAGGGTTTGCGAAACCACCGCCTTCAGGGCGTCCGCCAGGGTGGAGCGAACCTGGGCCTGCTGGCTGGAGGGGAAAATCTCAATGACCCTGTCCACGGTTTTCGCCGCATTCAGGGTATGCAGGGTGCCGAAAACAAGATGACCGGTCATGGCCGCCTCCATGGCCAGGGCAATGGTTTCAAGATCGCGCATCTCGCCCACAAGGATGATATCAGGGTCTTCACGCAGCGCCCCGCGCAGGGCGGCGGAAAAGCTCTGGGTGTGCAGGCCGACCTCCCGATGATTGACAACGCATTTCTTGCTTTTGTGAACAAACTCGATGGGATCTTCAATGGTCAGAATATGGTCGCTGCGCGAGCTGTTGACTTCATCGACAATGGCGGCAAGGGTTGTTGACTTGCCGCTGCCTGTCGGCCCGGTAACAAGTACCATCCCCTTGGGCAGGTAAGCAAGTTTCTTGATCACCCCGGGCAGCTTCAACTGGTCACAACTGAGGATTTCACTGGGAATTTCCCGGAAGACGGCGCCGATACCATACTTCTGCTGGAACAAATTACCGCGGTACCTGGCTAAACCGGGAATTTCATAGCCGAAATCGACATCCCCGGTTTCCTCAAAGTGCTTCGCCTTGTCCTCACTGACAATTTCATACAACATGGCCTTCAACGTGTCATTATCAAGAACCTTGTACTTGACCCGCTCCATATCACCCCGTATGCGAAGCACGGGCTGCTGGCCGGCAACCAGATGCAGGTCCGAGGCCCCCTGGTCGTTCATCAGCTTAAAAAAGGCATCAATCTGTGCCATGATTCCCCCTTACGGTAAAACCTGAAAAATATCCTGCAAATCTCTTGCGAAACAAAAACAATGGTGCCGTGGTATCATCCGCCGGAAAGACCTCTCCGGAATCCACATACAGTGATTATCTTAACAAGAGGAAGATCTATTATTCAAACAAATAATGATGAACCCGTAAAACTCCTTTCATGACAAAACAGAGGGCATGCGGATCAGGCCGATGACAGGCAAGCGACCATCGGCAGACGCTGGAACAAATGCGGCCCTGCAGGATAGTTACAGATTTTCAACCTAATCTTCTTGCAGAGCTCCCCTGATGCGGATAAAATTCATAAATGAAATATATCGATCTGCATCTTCATTCGACCTGTTCCGATGGAACCATGACCCCGGAAGAACTGGTTGAGGAAGCCCGGCGGCTCGGCATCTCGGCAATCTCCATTACCGATCACGACACCATCGAGGGAACGGCCGAGGCCATGGAGGCCGGGAAAAAGAACGGCATTGAAGTCGTCTCGGGAGTCGAAATCAGTGCGTATCTCGATGAAACCCCCCTGCATATCCTGGGCTACGGTTTTCATCATTGCTCCACCGCCCTCCTCAAAAACCTGAAAAAGGTGCAGCAGGCCAGGGAGGAACGAAATGAGGAAATTCTTGCGAACCTGAATGGTCTCGGCATCATGGTCAACCGGGAAGAGCTCAAAAAATACTCCGCAACCGGGCAAACGGGAAGGCCGCACATCGCCACCCTCCTCATGGAAAGAAAAATAGTCAAAACCATGGACGAAGCCTTTGCCCGCTACCTGCGCAGAGGCGCCCCGGCCTATGCGGAAAGAGCAAGACTCCAGGCCGCGGATGCCATTGACATGATCAGCGCCGCGGGCGGCATTGCCGTCGTGGCGCACCCGTTTACCATAGACAGAACCATGCCCGTACTTGCCGACGTGCTGAAGCGACTGCACAAGCTCGGCATTAAAGGAGCCGAGGCCTTTTATCCGATTTACTCCGTTGCGGACCGGCGCAAGCTCTGTGATCTCTGCAACGAAATCGGGCTGCTCATCACCGGCGGCAGTGATTTTCACGGCTCCATCCGAAACGGCACCCGACTCGGCGGCAACAACAAAAAACAGCGGGTGCCTTACGAGCTCTTTGAAAAAATGCAAAAACGGCTGCATGACATCACCGTGCTTGACCAAAAACCTATGCCGGACATAGTCCTGCAAAGACCATGAGCACATTTATCAAAGATTTTTTTCCATGCAAAAAAAACATGAGCAAATATAATGCACACTATCCTGGTAGTTGATGATGAACCGAACTATCTGATCATCCTTGCCGAGTTGTTACGGGACGAAGGCTTTGAAGTCCTCACCGCCGAAAACGGCAAAAATGCCCTGGATGTGGTGAGAACTTCCGATCTTGACCTGATCATCACCGATATGCAGATGCCGGTAATGGGCGGCATGGAGCTGCTTAACAGGGTAAAACAACACAACCCGGATCTTCCCGTTATCATGCTGACGGCATACGGTGAAGTTGAAAAGGCGGTTACCGCCATGCGCGACGGTGCGTTCAACTATCTGACCAAACCGTTCAAAAACACGGAACTGATCGCCAATATAAAAAAGGCAATCGATCACTATTCACTATTGCGGGAAAACATCCGCCTGCGAACCGAGGTCCGGGAGCGTTACAGTTTTTCCGAGATGATCGGCAAGAACAAACAAATGCAGCAGCTCTACTCTTTGATCGAGAAGATAGCACCCACTCCGGCATCGGTTCTTATCACAGGAGAATCGGGCACGGGAAAGGAACTGGTGGCCCGGGCGATCCACAACAACAGCCCTCGGCAAAAACAGCCCTTTATTTCAATCAATTGCGCCGCCCTGCCCGAATCCCTGCTTGAAAGCGAACTTTTCGGCCATGAAAAAGGCGCTTTCACCGGCGCCATCGCCCTCAGGAAAGGCCGTTTCGAACTGGCGGACCAAGGAACCCTTTTTCTTGACGAGATCGGAGAAATGGCCCTGTCCCTGCAGGCCAAACTGCTCCGCATTCTGCAGGAAAAAACCTTTCAACGGGTGGGTGGCGCCGAAGAGCAGAAGGTTGATGTACGCATCGTCGCAGCCACCAACAAAGACCTCAAACAGGAGGTCGAGGAGGGACGCTTCAGGGAAGACCTCTATTATCGGCTCAATGTGCTCCACCTGCACCTTCCGCCGCTCCGGGAGAGGTCGGACGACATCCCTCTGCTTGTTCACCATTTCATCAACAAATTTACCAGACAGCTCAACAAGCCGGAACTCAAAATTACGCCCGCGGCCCTCCGTTTCCTCACAACCCTCCCCTGGGAGGGAAATATCCGGGAGCTTGAAAACACAATTGAACGGGCCAGTATTCTTTGCACAAACAATGTGATAAATCCGGATGACGTCCTGCCGGACAGTGAAATGAAAAAACCACCCGTTGCGGCGGTGTCGTCTTTTGTCCCGGATGACATCGGCACGGACGGCACGCCGTTACCGCAGCTGCTTGACGCCATTGAAGAAAAAGTATTACGCAATGCGCTGGGCAAATCCGGTTTCATCCAGACACAGGCAGCCAAAGAGCTTGGAATCACCAAAAGCCTGCTGCAGTATAAAATGAAAAAATTCAACATCAAAAAAAGGTAGCAACCTTTCCAGATAATTGAAAATTTGCTTTACAAACCGTAGCATATCTGCACACAATAGAAAGAAAGGAGTTTACCCGTGTCGACCAGCGATATTTTTTACATGACAGCCTCGGTGGCTATGGTGATCATCGTTGTCCTGCTGATCCCGGCCCTTAACCAGATCAAGCGGACAACCAGAAAGGCGGAAGAAACACTTGACGCCATCAACAGAGAACTCGAGCCTTTGCTGGCAAAAGCAACGGAAACGAGTTCCGAACTGCAGATCCTCACCCTTTCCCTGAACGACAAAATCGAAAGGACGGACAACATCATTGAAACCCTGCAACAGACGGGAAATACTCTGCTCTCCACGGCAATCCTGGTCAAGAAGACGATCAATCCCCTTGTTGCCCAGGTCGGCGGGATCAGCGCCGGTGTTGCAGCCTTTACCAGTTTTTTTAAAAAAAATGAAACCCCACTCGACAGGAGGTATTTTGATGAATAGAGACGATTCATGTAATTCAACCGTGGCGCTTGTGTCTTTTTTGGCCGGAACCGTTATCGGCGCGGGCATCGCCCTGCTTGTTGCCCCGAAAACAGGCGCGGAAACCAGGCAGATCATCAAGGATTACGGCAATGACCTGGCGGAAAAATCAGGAAAAATACCCGAGCACCTGAAAGGCAGCGCCGAACATGTCATTGACCGGGGAAAGGATATGATCGAACAGGGCAAGAAACTGATCAACCGGGGCACGGAAATGATCAGTCACGGCAAGGAGTACCTTGACGACAAGAAGCAGGCGTTAAGCGCCGCCATTGAGGCGGGGAAAGAAGCCATGGAACAGGAAAAAGAAAAACTTTCCACCTCCTTTGACGAATAATGATGTCTGCTTAAAAATCATCCGCCGTCAAAAAACTCACAGAGCCCGGGTCAGCATGGGAGCCCCGGCTTCTGTGAGTCACCGGCAAACAGCCTCACACCCCGTCTGTCACCCCGCCCCAGTTCAACTTACAGCGCAGGATATCAAAATAACCCTTCTGGGGTGAACAGATCAGCCGCAATGGATTTTCCGAGGTGGCGATATCAAGATTGTCCGTTTCGCGCATGTCCCAGGCAAGCTGACCGTCGACAATCACCTTGACGTCGGCGACGGATCCTGCCAGCCTCGTGCACAAACGGACCGATGCCGGCAGGAGCACGGGGCGGCTCTCCAGCATAAAGGGACAGATCGGCGTTACCATGATGGAGGCAAGCGCCGGATGAACAATAGGCCCTCCGGCGGACAGGTTATAGGCCGTGGAGCCGGTGGGGGTGGAAAAAATAAGTCCATCCGCTTTGTAGGTGTTGAGGTATTCGCTGTCCACCCAGGTGCAGAGACGGACAAGCCGGTCGATATTGCCCTTGCTGATGACAACATCATTCAAGGCATAACGCCAGGGGCTGGTCGAAGTATTGGTCCGCAGCCTGGTTTTCAGCATGGTCCGGTCTTCGATCACGGCGGATCCGGCCAAAATGGAATCAAGGGCCTGGAACTTTTCATTTTCCGCGACTTCCGTCAAAAAACCCAGATTGCCGAGATTGACGCCGACCACTGGAACCCGGCACTGACTCGCTTCCTCGGCCACGTGCAGCAGGGTGCCGTCACCGCCGAGGATAATCAGAATATCGAGCTCCGGAACAATGGTATCGATAAGGGTTTCGATGGATTTGCGCGCAAACCAGGCGACCAGATCATTGCCGACATCCCGGGCTCTTGCCGAATCCTTTTTCAGGATAATACCGACCCTTTTACAGTGCATGAGTTTTTTGCTCCTGCCGGTCCATCGCGTTTCTTGACCGGACGTGGTCAGACAAGTTTTCCGAGTTCTTCCGATCGCTTTGTCGCCGCCTCAACGGCGTTCATGATCCCGGCCTTGAATCCCGCCTTCTCCAGTTCGTGAAGTCCGGCAATGGTTGTTCCTCCCGGCGAGGTCACCATTGCCTTTAATTCGGCCGGATGCTTCCCTGTTTCGAGAGCCAGTCGCACCGAACCGAGAATTGTCTGCAATACCAGGATTTCAGCATCATGACGGTTGAGGCCGACCTTGATCGCGCCGTCAACCAAGGCATCAATGAATTGAAAAACATAGGCCGGCCCGCTGCCGCTTAAACCTGTAACTGCGTCAAGGTAACTCTCCGGCAACACAACACTTTTGCCGATGGCGGAAAAAATCCGTTCCGCGGTTTCCATGTCCTGCTTTCCGGTATTTGTTCCACCGCTCAGCGCCGATGCACCCTCCAGCACCAAAGCCGGGGTGTTCGGCATAACGCGGATGACACGACAGCCGTCTCCCAGCCGTTTTTCCATAAAGGCAATGGGAATCCCCGCGGCGATGGAGATAACAAGATGGCGGGAATCAAGCCAGGATCTGCATCCGTCAAGAAGCACGCCCATGATCTGCGGTTTCACCGCCAGGATGACAATTGCACAGTCCGCCAGATCCCCATGGGACTTTGCCGTTCGGATATGATACTCTTTTTCCAGCAGATTCCGCCGTCCTTCATCCGGATCGACGGCAACAATATCGGCACTGTCCGCCAGACCAGCTTTCAGTATGCCCCTGATCAGGGCCTCGGCCATGCGGCCGCCACCGAGAAATCCCACTTTACCTTGTAGCTGCATTCTTTTAACCCTGCTTTTTGCGCGATGATTATTACGAAAATGTCGTCTCATTGGGACAAGTCCCAATAAATTCAGTTTGATCGACAATTTTTTTTACGATCCGTAGTCTTTAGTCTTTTTTGCAAACCATTTCAACATCCTTTTGCACCATGAAGATACGCGGTGCGTCGGCGCATTGTCCCCGCAAAAAAAAACGAGGCATACATTGCTGTACGCCTCGCCTGAAAACACAACCAAAATCGGAAAAATAAAATCAAAAGGGAACAGGCACCCCACCGGCTGAAGACATAACCCGGGGCGGAACAAGATACGGCAGAATTTTGTTGCCGGCCGCCATGGTGGACATCACCACCTTCTCGAGAACATTTTCATCACCAGTGCCGGCGATCTTGACCAGTTGCCAGCATTCAGGGTGATCAACGATTTCTTTCATAAGTTCAAGATGCTGGGCATGACCGGACTTGACCGCCTTGACATGGCCGAGAATCGGAAAACCGAGAAGGGCCAGATCGCCGATCAGATCAAGAATCTTGTGACGGACAAACTCATCGGAAAAACGCAGCCCACCCGTGTTGAGGATCTCGTTGCGATCAATAACAATGGCGTTTTCGAGTGAGCCGCCAAGGGCCTTGCCGTTGCTGCGCAGGTATTCGACCTCATGAAGAAAACCGAAGGTGCGGGCGGAGGCCACCTCCTTGACAAAGGTGGAACTGTCGACCGTAACGGAAAAGGTCTGCTTCCGGATCAGGTGATGATCAAAATCGATCTCGCCGCTCACCTTGAAACCATTACAGGGTTCAATGCGCAGGGCGGATTCGCCGTTACGGATCTCTAACGGTTTGGTGATCTTCAGCATGAGCCTTTTCGACTTCTGTCGCTGGCGACCGGTTCGTTGCAGGACATGGACAAACGGTGAAGCACTGCCGTCCATGATCGGCACTTCGTCGTTATCAAGTTCGACAATCGCGTTGTCAATTCCGACTCCGGAAAGAGCGGCGAGTAGATGTTCCGTGGTGGACACCTCAGCGCCGTCCTTTGCCAGGGTTGTGGCGAGCACGGTATTACTGACACGGCTGAGAATTGCCGGGATAACAACTTTTTCCGCAAGATCGGTACGGACAAAACGTATTCCCGTATTTGCTTCAGCCGGTTTGACGACGAGCTTGACGGTTTTCCCGGAATGAAGCCCGATTCCCGCAAAACTGACTGATTTCTTAATTGTATGCTGCCATTTATCCATTACCGACGTAACCTTTTTCAACCATATATTTTATGAAACGTTAAAAATCTTTTTTTGTGTTGAAGAGAGTATATGCAAAAAAAGCACCACACGGCAGACAAACAACAAAAGAAAAAATTAACATGTGCATTCAACACGTTAGACGGGAAGAGAGGAAGAAGAGAATTCCCGCTCCGGACAAAACCATGTTGCAAAAAAAACACACCATGGCATTTTTCCCATGCAATCAGGACGTTGATGATATTTTGCCAAGCACAAAGGCGTCGAAATCCGCTTCCGGCCGCATCTCCATGCGCAACGCATAAAGAGGAAGAGGCAGTTCCTTGCCCGCAAGCTTCACCATGTCTTTTTCCGTGGTGACAAGGGCATTCGCGGAACATCCGGCAATCCGTTTTTTCAGGAACTCCAGTTCGGGTTTGAAATATCGGCAATGGTCACGAAACACCTGGAAGCCCACGGTTTGCAAACCGGCAGATTCCAGGCTGCGCACAAAAGAGGCGGGCTGCGCCAGTCCGCAAAAACCAAAAAACGCCTTCCGTTTCGCCTCTGCAAGACCTATCTCTTTTTTATTGGGGGTTACCAGACATATGGGATGATATTCCGCCGTAAAAACAGGAATTTGCGGAAATTTCTTCAGAAGCGCTCGCTTAATTGCCTGGGCCCGTTCCCGATTGGTGTCATTGACACAGGTCAGGACAAAGGCATCGGCCCGACGCAAGGCCATGAGCGGTTCCCGCATGTCGCCACCGGGAAAAACCCGGTTATTGCCAAGGAAACTATCCACCTTGAAAAGAACCAGATCAAGATCCCTTTCCAACGCCTGGTGCTGAAATCCGTCATCAAGAATCACGGTTCGCGCATGAAGAGAATCAACTGCGTAACGCCCGCCGTCTAAACGTCTTCTACTGGTCACCACCGGCACACCCGGCAGATTCTCCGCCATATAAAAGGGCTCGTCACCGGCTGTCACGGCGTCAAGATAAATTCCACTGCCATCGGCTACAACATTTACCCGTTCTTTTGCCCGCCCACCGTATCCCCGGCTGACAATCGCCGGTGCATGAGCACGGAGAAGTTTTGCCAGATAAATAGTCATGGGTGTCTTACCGGTGCCGCCCAGGGTCAGATTGCCGACGCTGATCACGGGCACGGGCAGCCTTTGTTTCCTGAGCAGGCCTTTTTTATAAAAAGCGGCCCTGATCGACATCGCCAAACCGTAAAACGGCGACAACGGCCGGCCAAAGCCATACAGAATATTCAGATGCTCGCTCATGACAACACCCTCTCGATCAATTCCATATGCCGCAGGTTGACCCCCTGCCGGGATGATACAAAAACGCGCGCGGCATTTCCGGTTTTTTTTCTTAATTTTTCATCCAGCAGCAAGCCACTGATTCCCTCCAAAAGCTGATCAGCCGTCTGTACCTGCCGGGCGCATTGCTCCGCCATCATCTCTTCCGCCACATCGGCAAAATCCTCCATGTGCATACCGAAAAAAACCGGGACACCGAAAACCGCCGGCTCAAGGGGATTGTGGCCGCCCTGATCCACCATGCTGCCGCCGACAAAGGCCAGATCGGCAACGGCATACAATCCGGCCAGTTCCCCCATGGTATCAAGCACCATCACCTGATCCTCCCCAGCCACTCCCTTGCTGCGCCTGGCAACGGAAAGCCCCATCTGCCGGACAAGCTTTACCACGGAGTCCGACCGTTCCACATTGCGGGGAGCAATGACCAGAAAAAGCAGGGGAAAGCGGCGCAACAATTTTTGGAAAACAGCGCAGACAATCTCCTCTTCACCATCATGGGTGCTGCCGGCAAGGAACACGACACGATCCGGGCCAATGGCGAAATCAGCCCTTGTGCAGGGGCGAACGGCGGCGGAGGGCAGAACCGCATCGTATTTGAGATTACCGAGCACCATCAACCTGGCTGGGTCAACCCCGAGCTCGATCATCTTCTCCATATCCTGCCTGCGCTGCATGGCCAGAACCTGAAACGAATTGAACATGGGCAGAAAAAATGGCTGAAAGGCGCTGTATCTGGTATATGATTTCTGCGAAATACGACCGTTGACGAGAAGCGCCGGTACCTTTTCCCGCCGCAGCCCATGCAGAAAATTGGGCCAGAAATCCGTCTCAATCAGAACAAACAGGTCAGGCCGCACCGTTCGGATAAAGCGAAGCGTCACCGGATACAGATCAAGCGGAAAGGGGATAATCGCATCCACGGGAAAATCAGAGATATTTTGCGCATACCGCCGGCCCGAAGACGTCGCGGCGGAAAAAAGAAGAGACGCATGGGGGTAGTGTTGTCGCAGAGACCGCACAAAAGATGCCGCTGATGCGACCTCTCCCACGGAAAGGGCATGAATCCAGATACGTGGTTTTCCCCGGCCGATATCCGCCAACAGACTGCCCAGGCCGAGTCCGAGCCTTTTCGGGATACGCAGACGATACTTGGCCTTGCAGGCGACAACGAGCAGAACAAGCGGCCAGAGCAGGCAAAACCCCAGAATCTGTAGAAGGTTATAAAAAAAAATCATTTGAAAAAATATTTCGCCTTTTTATCCTCGCATGAACATCATTCTGCTTGACCAGTCAGAGATACGGAACAACAGAGCGGTTCTCCGTGACCGGCGCAGCGAGCACATCCGCAAGGTGCTGGGCTCCATGGTCGGCGACACCCTGCGCACCGGCATCATAAACGGCCCGACCGGCACATCCACCATTGTTGCCGTCAACAACGAAACGGTTGAGCTGGCAACGGACCACAGCGGCCCGCAACCGGAAAGGCCCCTGACCGACCTCATCCTGGCCCTGCCCCGTCCCATCATGCTGAAAAGGGTTCTCTCCCAGGCTGCCACCCTCGGTGTCGGCCGGATACTCTTAATAAACGCCAACCGGGTGGAGAAGAGTTTTTTTTCCGCCTCCCTGCTGCAGGGGGAAAACATCCTGCAGCACCTGCTCTTTGGCCTTGAACAGGCGGGCGATACCCTGGTGCCGGAAATTTCCGTCCATAACCGCTTCCGTCCCTTTGTCGAGGATCTGTTGCCCACCCTGACCAGCGACTGCCCGGTAAAGCTTATCGCCCATCCCGGCCCCTTCCCTTTTCTTCCCCAGGTCGTCGAACTGCCCCTTCGCCGGAAAACCGTGCTTGCCATCGGGCCTGAGGGCGGCTGGATTGATTTTGAAGTAGAAAAGCTGCAACAGGCCGGTTTCAAACCATTTTCCCTGGGACCGCGCATCCTCCGGGTGGACTCGGCGGTGCCTGTTCTTTTATCCCAGATCGATCTCCTGCGCCGCCTGTGATCAACGGCTTCCCAGCAGTCTCCCTCTTACTTTATCGACTATCAGACTAAGCTCCTTGAGCCCGAGCAGATAAAGGAGCGCGCCATAAACACAAACCGCGATTGCGATATACACCAGAACCGCGCCGATCTGCAGCAAAACCGAATCGCCGGTCCATTGCACGCCGAAAGAAAGCAGCAGCTTCAGACAGCCCGCCATGACAAGTGAACCGGCAAATACCTTGCCGATCCCTTCGGCCAGATAGGAAAGCGAATAACCGGACAATTTCCGATACAAAGCGACGCTCAAAAAAAGAAAATTGCAGATCATGGCCGCCGAGGTGGAAAGGGCAATGGCCCGATGCTGGAAAACGTCAATAAAACCGGAAACAAAAAGGAGATTTGCACCAACGGCCAGGAAACTGGCAATGACCGGAAAGCGGGTGTCATCAAGGGCAAAAAAAACAGGCACCATGATCTTCACCGACGAATAGGCAAAAAGGCCGACCGCGTAAAAACGGAGCGCCTCGGCGGTGCGCGCCGTATCAAGGGCCGTGAACGCGCCGTACTGGAAGATAATCCGGATAATGGGTTCAGCCAGCAGCCACAAGCCGAAACTCGCCGGGATGGTCAGGCAAAAGGCCATGGTGATGGAGGAGGTAAAGGTTTCCCGCATCTTCTCCATGTTTTTCGCCGCCGCATAGCGGGCAATGACCGGCAGCGAAGCAATGGATATCGCCACGCCGAAGACACCGATGGGCAGCTGCACCAGCCGGAAGGCATAATTGAGCCAGGAAACGCTGCCCTCGACGCAGGACGAGGCAAACCGGGTATTGATAAAAATATTGATCTGGGTGGCGGAAAGACCGATGACGGCCGGGATCATCAGCCGGATAATGCGCCTGAGGCCCGGATCAGCAAGGTCAAGCCGCGGCTGAAAAGAAAAACCGGTTTTTCGCAGGGTGGGAAGCTGACCGCCGAACTGGAGAATGCCGCCGATCAGGGTGCCGACAGCCATGCCCATGATGGCGGGATAACCGAATTTCGGCAACAGCAGGGCCAGACTGATGCCGCCGACAAGAGATCCGACGTTGAAAAAGCTCGAGGCCATGGCCGGAATAAAAAACCGCCCCTTGGTGTTGAGCATGCCCATCACCACCGCCGACAGGGAAATAAAGACAAGAAAGGGGAACATCACCACCGTCAATTTGCGGGTCAGTTCCACCTTGCCCGGCACCTGGACAAACTGGCTGTCCACCAGCAAACGGACAAGAGGTTCGGCGAAGGCAATGCCGAGAATGGTAATGAGACTGAGCAGGACGGCGAAAAAAACCAGCACATTATTGGCCAGCCGCCAGGTGGCCTTTTCCCCTTTGTTGGCGTCATAATCGGAAAAAACCGCGACAAACGCCGCGCTCAACGCCCCTTCGCCGAAAAGGTCCCGCAGCAGATTGGGGATGCGGAAAGCGACGACAAAGGCATCATAGGCATACCCCGCGCCAAAGAAAAAGGCAAAGGCCTGCTCGCGCACCAGTCCCAGCACACGGCTGCACATGACGGCAATGGAAACCGTGCCGGCGGAACGGGCTATTGTGCCGGTATCGGTGGAAGCTTTTTTCATAATCGTTATTTCTATAATAAAAAAATCGTCAGCCGCTATCTCTTCCACCGGGGAAGAAACATCGGCACCCGGCTGCAATATTCCGCGTAAGGATCACCAAAATCGGCGAGAAGTTTTCTTTCTTCCAGGAATGTCCCGATGAGAAAATAAACGGTCAGGACAACCTTTATTGCCAGGGAAACATCGGTGACCGGTCCAATGGCCCAGACCAGGGCGATGCCTCCTGAATACCAGGGATGCCGCACCCCACCCCTGCAGTCCGGGTTAAAAACGGCCGGGCTTGGTGACTCTCCGGCAAGATACCCCTTCACCTGACTGAAGCCGAGGAAATATTTGAGATCATAGCGCTTCCACCCGACATGGAACATAATGCCCGCATAAAGATACAGGGCGAGCGGCAACAGCATCCACCAGCCGTTCCAGGAAAAAAGAATAACCTGTTTCCGGGAAAATTGATAGCCGACAACCGCCGCCAGGGTCAGCAAACTGAAAAGTGTATAAAAAAGCCGGTACCAGGCGAATCTTTCCCCCAACGCTGCACGCAGCCGGCCTGTCCAGCTCCGGCATATGAGCAGACTGTGCAGAAAACACCAGACTGCCCAGAGGAGCGCGGTTTCAAGAAAGGGGGGAAGCGGGGTCATGGACTTTCAGCCTTGCACAAGGGGAAAAAATCTGTTTTTTTGGGGGGCCATGAAACAAGCCATCACCATGTAGCGCCATTTCAAACCGAACACAACAAAAAAAGGGAGCCCTCCATCAAAGGACTCCCTTGCTCGCCGAACAGACACCCGCGATCTTAGAGAATGGGCTTCATGGCCCCCATATAGGAACGAAGTTCCTCGCCGATCATTTCCACTCCGGTATAACGGATTGATTCGTTGGCGCGGATCAGGGCGATGTTATCAACCCCGTTGTCTTTTACCTTCAGCCCCTTGCCGATGACATCGGTATCGATCTTCTTCATGAAGCTCGCCAGCAAAGGAAGGGCCGACTGGGTGAACAGATAGCAGCCGTACTCAGCCGTGTCGGAAATAACCACATTCATTTCGTACAGCTTCTTGCGGGCAATGGTATTGGCAATCAGCGGCACCTCATGCAGCGACTCGTAATAGGCTGATTCCTCCTTGATACCGGCGGAAACCATGGTGTCAAAGGCGAGTTCGACGCCGGCCTTGACCATGGCAACCATGAGGATGCCGTTGTCAAAGTATTCCTGCTCGGCAATCGCGGCATCGGTGCTGACTGATTTTTCAAAAGCGGTTTCGCCTGTTTCCGCCCGCCATTTGAGGAGATTGGCATCGTCATTTGCCCAGTCCTCCATCATGGTGCGGGAAAATTCACCGGACATGATATTGTCCATGTGTTTTTCGAACAGCGGCTGCAGGATCTCTTTCAGCTCGTCCGCCAGGGCCACCGCCTTCAACTTGGCGGGATTGGACAGACGATCCATCATATTGGTGATGCCGCCGTGCTTGAGGGCCTCGGTGATGGTTTCCCAGCCGTACTGGATCAGCTTGGAGGCGTACCCCGCCTCAACCCCCTTTTCGATCATCTTGTCAAAGCAAAGCAGGGATCCGACCTGCAGCATGCCGCAAAGAATGGTCTGCTCGCCCATCAGGTCGGACTTGACCTCGGCAATAAAGGAAGACTGCAGGACGCCGGCACGGTCTGCGCCGGTGCCGCAGGCATAGGCCTTGGCAATTTCCCAGCCCTCGCCCTTCGGGTCGTTCTCCCGGTGCACGGCAATCAGGGTCGGCACACCGAAGCCACGTTTGTATTCCTCGCGCACCTCGGTACCGGGCGACTTAGGGGCAACCATGACAACGGTCAGATCCTTGCGGATCTGCATCCCCTCTTCAACAATATTAAAGCCATGGGAATAGGAGAGGCAGGCTCCTTGCTTGATCAAAGGCATGACCGCATTGATGACGCCGGTGTGCTGCTTGTCAGGGGTGAGGTTGATCACCAGATCGGCTGTGGGAATAAGTTCCTGGTAGGTCCCCACCTTAAAGCCGTTTTCCGTGGCATTTTTCCAGGACTTGCGTTTTTCGGCAATGGCCGAATCTCGCAGGGTATAGGAAACATCAAGCCCGCTGTCGCGCAGGTTAAGACCCTGATGCAGCCCCTGGGCGCCGCAACCGATGATGACGATCTTTTTGCCCTTCAAGGCTTCAACGCCGTTAAATTCGGAAGCGTCCATAAAACGGCACTGCCCCAGCTCTTCCAGCTGAATGCGCAACGGCAGGGTGTTGAAATAGTTCCGGCCCATGATTTTCTCCTTCATTAGATTATTCTTCGGATAACAATAGTGATGAACTTTATTCCAGCTTAGCACGATTTTCAATTGCGTAAAGTGATTTATTTGCTATGCTGTATTGCAAAATACGCAACATCTACGATATCATGGCATGATCACCAATGCCGGGACCGCCGGAAAAGAGCCATTTTATTCCCACCTCTTTCGTCCCGACCCCTGATGCCGTAGCCGGGAGAGTGCTGTCACGTTTTTTACACCGCTCCACCGGCCGCGCTCACAACAAACACGCCGTCATCTTTGCCCATGGATATCCGCACACTGCTTATCTTTAAACACCTGGCCAACACCCTTCATTTCGGCCGGACAAGTCAGGCCTGCAACATCACTCCTTCCGCCTTGACCCGCACCATTCAAAGGCTCGAGGAAGAAGTCGGCAAGCAACTGTTTATCCGCGACAACCGGTCAGTCGCCCTGACCCCGGCAGGCAGACGGTTCAGGCACTATTCCGAAGAGGCGATAAAAAACTGGCATCAACTGCAGAATGATCTGACCCTCGGCAAGGAATTCTTGAGCGGAGAACTCTCACTTTTCTGCTCGGTGACGGCGGTCTACTCCATTCTGCCGAAACTGCTGAAAAAGTTCCGGGAAGAGTATTGCCGGGTTCACATCAATCTCCAGACAGGCGACGCGGCCAACGCCCTGCCGAAACTACTGAACGGCGAGGCGGATGTGACCATCGCCGCCTTGCCGGACAAACTGCCGGAACAACTGCGGTTCATCAAGGTGCTTGAAACACCACTCATCTTCATTGCGCCGGCCCATTTCCGGGAAACAGTCCAGTATCACGACGATGAAATCGACTGGCGGTCAACGCCGATGATCATGGCGGAACGGGGCCTCGGCAGGCGTCGGCTGGACAGCTGGTTCAAGGAGCGGGACATCCAGCCCAATATCTATGCCCAGGTGGCAGGCAACGAGGCAATCATCGCCATGGTCAGCCTCGGCTGCGGCATCGGCGTGGTTCCGCAGCTCGTGCTTGAAAAAAGCCCCATGCAGGATCAAGTCGTCACCGTCAAGGCGGAACCCGCGCTCACCTCCTTTACCGTCGGTGTCTGCACTGCCGGGAAAAATATGCAAAACCCGATCATCCGTGCTTTCTGGGATATCGCGGATCACGAAGTCAACGGCTGACCTCCACTTTCCTGGGACAAAAACGCTTCTTTTTTGTTGCCGCTACCGTTATATCCTGATAAATATATCGACATGCAAACGACGATTCAATCAGCAAAACACAATGAAAACAGAAACTGCCGCTGGCGCGGTCGGCTTTGGCTCGAAGGTCCGGACGGCACATTTCTCGGTTACGGCAGGGTTGTGCTGCTGGAACGCATCAGGGACTATGGCTCCATATCACAGGCAGCCAAATCCATGGAGATGTCGTACAAACATGCTTGGGACCTGCTTGACTCCATGAACCGCCAGGCCGGCGGAAAACTTGTGGAAACATCACGGGGCGGCAAGCAGGGAGGCGGCGCGAGGTTGACTCCGGCCGGAGAAAAGGCCATCGAAACATTTTGGCGCTTTCACCGGAAATTCAACATGCTGCTGGCTGAAATGACGGAAGAACTGGATACGTTTCTTTGCGGATAAAGCGTATTGATTTTCCCGCCGGCACCAAGACACTCCATCCTTGTCAGCCAAACTGCCACGCCCACGACACAAATGAACAAAAATCTACAAAAAGGTAAACGTCCATGATGAAGCCACGCTTCTTTTCACGCCCCGGATCGAGCGAAACCCTTGCAACAAAGAGCACAACCGGCCTGAATAGCCAACGGCACATCTGTTGCTTTAGCAAATGAAAACGCCGCACTTCGACACCGGCACGGCAGGGTCGTTACCGGCGTATCCCACAAGGAAATGACCATGAAAGTCAAATTGATTGTCCTTTTTTACCTGATCCAATTGTGTCTGACGAGCACCCTTGCCGCCCATGCTGAAGATGTGCGCCTCTCGGTTGCCGCCAGCATGAAGGATGCGATGACCGAGCTTGCCGCGGCTTTCGAGCAGGCAAACCCTCACGTTTCCATTGTCGCCGGTTTCGGCTCTTCCGGTTCCCAGGCAAAGCAGATCTCCCAAGGAGCGCCCGCCGACCTTTTTATTTCCGCCAATCCAAAATGGATGGATTTTCTTGAGCAGGAAGACAAAATCGCCCCGGAGTCAATGCGTTTCTGCGCGTCCAACACCCTGGTTCTTGTCGGACTTCGTTCAACACCCATTTCGTCACTTGCCGAACTAACAGGCCTGCAACGCATCGCCATCGGCAGCCCGAAAAGCGTTCCGGCCGGCCAATACGCGGAACAGGCCATGCGGGCGGCGGGTGTTTATGAGAAGCTGGCCGCGACAGGTAAACTGGTGATGACCAAGGATGTGCGTCAGGCCCTGCTCTATGCCGACCGGGGTGAGGTGGACGCAGCCTTTGTCTACCGGACCGATGCCCTGCTGGTCAAAAACAGCTCCATCCTCTACACCGTGCCGTCCGCCATGCATGACCGGATATCCTATCTGCTGACCCTTACCAAGGAAGGGCAAGGGAAAGCATCCGCCCGGAATTTCCATGCCTTTCTGGCAACGCCCGCAGCTGTCGACATTTTAAAAAAGTACGGCTTCGAAGCGGACAACGACATCGACAAAAAAAACGAATAGAGCTTCAGGAGAAATTCATTCATGCCCAGCCTTTCCCCCCAGGATCTGCAGGCAATCTGGCTGTCGATCAAGGTCGCCGGCGCAGCCACCCTGATTTCCACGCCTTTCGGTTTCGGGTTCGCCTACCTGCTCGCCTTTGCCTCTGTACCGGGAAAATCCCTGCTGGAAGGCCTGGTCAATCTCCCCCTGGTGCTGCCGCCGGTGGTAATCGGCTATTTACTGCTGCTCTTCTTCGGCCAGTCCGGTTTCATGGGGCCGCTGCTCAAAACCCTTGATATCCGCATCATCTTCACCCTGACCGGCGCAATCATCGCCTCGGCCGTGGTCGGCTTTCCCCTGCTGGTCCGCTCCATCCGCATCGGCATGGAAGAAATCGACATCCATTACATCCAGGCCTCCCGCACGCTGGGCGCCGGACGCCTGGATACCCTGACAAGCATCATTCTCCCCCTTTCAGCCCGCGCCATCCTGGCCGGCATGACCCTGATGTTTGCCAGAAGCCTTGGAGAATTCGGCGCCACCATCATCCTGGCCGGGAATATTCCCGGAGTCACCCAGACCATTCCGCTGGCCATTTACGACTACACCAATACCCCGGGCGGTGACAGCATGGCCCTCGCCCTCTGTCTGGTATCCATCGCTCTCTCCTTTGGCGTGCTGCTGATAAGCGAGGCCGCCCGCCGTTCCTTTCGCAAAAGGTCCGCCAGATGAAATTCGAGGTAACGATTGAAAAACAAATCGGCACTTTTTGCTGCAAGGCCGATTTCAAAATAAACCAAAAAAAATGCGGCATTTTCGGCCCTTCCGGCAGCGGCAAGTCGACCCTCATGCACATGCTGGCAGGACTTCTCAAACCGGACAGTGGCAGAATCATGCTGGACGGCACAACGATTTTTGACGGAAGAAAGGGCGTCAATATCCCGCCGGAACAGAGACGAATCGGCGTTGTTTTCCAGCATTGCCACCTTTTTCCGCACCTCAACGTCAAGGACAACCTTTTTTACGGCTGGCGGAGAACGCAAAAAATGGAACGGAAAATCAACCCGCAGACCCTGATTACGGCGCTGAACCTTGATCACCTGCTGGAACGCGGGGCAAACAGCCTCTCCGGCGGGGAACGCCAGCGTGTCGCCCTGGGCCGTACCATTCTGGCCTGCCCACGGCTTATTCTGATGGATGAACCACTGACCGGACTCGACGAGGAACTGAAATACCGGATCATGCCCTACCTGAAAAAGGTTTTTGCCGAATTTGACCTGCCGCTGCTCTTTATCAGCCATTCGCTGCAGGAAATGCGGCTCATGACAGATGAAGTGCTGGTCTTTGAAAACGGATCCCTGCTGCATCGACTGCCGACCGAAGAACTGGCCCGTCGCAGCATGACAACCGACGCACGAGGATATGCCAATCTGTTGAGTCTCCGTCGGCCGCAGGCGCGGAAGGATATGTGGATTTATGAATGGGGAGATGAAAAACTGATACTCACCGAACCGGGAATACCCGAAGAGAATCTTTTTGAACTGGGCGCCAAGGACATCACCCTGTTCAAGGGGCGCCCGGAGGCAACCAGCGCCCGCAACATGCTGTCCTGCAGGGTCAACGGTGTTTTCGGCTCCGGCAACCGGATCGGCGTGGAACTTGCGAGCAGAGGCGGACGACTGATCTCACAGATTGTCCCCGAGTCACTGCGCGAACTGGACATCAGGGAGGGAGTTGAAGTGGTTGCGGTTATCAAGGCATCAGCCTTCCGCAGGCTTTACTGAGAGAAAAAACGGACCTGTCACCAAACCAGGGGATATAAAATTTATTCTTCATCCTGGGGGGCGGCAGCTTCACCCTCTAACGGGATGTTTCTTTTATCCTGTTTACGCTGTTGTTTTTCTTCTTTCTTTTTTTTCTTTGCTATTTCTTTTTGACGCTTATCAAATGAATAATTGTTTCGTGCCAATGGAGCCTCCTTGAGGTTTTTTCTATTTGTACAACTTTGACAAATAAGTACGAACCGTCAGCGCATTTTCACCCAAGCTGGTCTTCAATCACCGTATGCCCCGCATCACATTTTGCACACTCCATGCTTTCACTGATGCATTTATCAATCAGCCGCCAATTGCCGTCAAAGCTCTGCCCCGCATATTTTTTGCGACACTGCTCACAGACCCATATTTCCTTCGGCCTTCCTTTGCTGATAACAACGTATTGAAACATTTTCATCTATTATTTCCGGGTGAAAAAGAAACGGCAAGGAATCCTTTTGACTTCTTTCTTGTCGATGAACCGTCTTGATCCCGAAAGAACGAAGATCCTGTCAGGATTCGGCGGATCTGACGGTTTCGCAAAAAAAAACCCCGCAATTTGCGGGGTTTTCGTAATGGTCAATTACACGGCTTACTGCTGTACAACATTCTCTGCCGCCGGGCCTTTCGGGCCGTCAACAACATTGAATTTTACACGAGCACCTTCGGTAAGAGACTTGAATCCTTGCGCCTCGATTGCGGAATGATGGACGAATACGTCCTTGCCGCCGTCCTGCTCAATAAATCCAAAACCCTTCGCATCATTAAACCATTTAACTGTACCTTCTGCCATCTTGCACTACTCCTTAAAAACAGGGCTCCACTGAGGAACCACTTAATAAATTGTCCAACTCACCAGCAGGCAAGTCGGTTGGCAGTTTGTTTGTTAAACAAAAAAACCGCACTTCCTCTCTGAAAGGATTGTGCGGTAATCATTTTAGTATTTTTATTTTATACTACAAACATGTTCTGCACACTTACGATAATCACATTACACGCCCTGCCGGCAAAAAGCTATCTATTTCTCACCCTCCTGCAAAATAAGTTCAGTTGGCGCAAATTCCCATGGCGAGTCGCCTGTGCGGCCTAGTCATCAAGTACCTCTTCGATGATCGGCCCCCCGTGTTTTCGCGGCGCCGGTTCTTCTCCGGCGCTGCCTGTCCTGTCTCCCAGACTCTCCTCTTCTCCCGGCGTATTTCCAGTAGTTTCATTATGCTTTTCCCTTGTGGACGCGGAAATCGGCAATGCCTGCAAAGCATCTTCCCCTGCTTCCGGTTTCGGTTCATCCTGTATTTTTTCTTCAGGTACCGATACCGCCGGGAGGATGGATTCGCCTTCAACCGTATCTTTTTCAGGAGCAACCGATTCCGCGGCTTGTTCTTCGTCCACGCAGATGAAAAACAGATCCATTGATATCAGGTCAACCCCGGATACGGACTTCGGCAAAAAAATATTTTTTATGAATTTGAAATGTTTATTTTGTTTTCTGCATACCCCCTCGGCATTGCTTATCGCATCATCGCGGATATCGCGTGAAAAGCCGAGGACCGTAATTTTATAGACATGTTCACCTTTCGGACCCGTCGGTTTGAGCTGCACAACCGAGGTTGCACATCCAGTGAGTACGATCAGGGTGAAGAAAAGCAATATTGAAAAAAATATTTTGCTCATGTGAAACAATAATAATCCGCTCCGCTTGAATCATGTCCCTGCCATGCAAGGAAAGCAACCACGCGCACATCATCAGGTCCGCACTCCTCGGCCTTTCCTGACAAATCTATCCGAAGAGTCTCACGGCACACAACAACAAATGGAAAAGAGAACGGATTGCGGGAAAAGAAACAACAAGCACGGAAAGAATCACGAACGGAAGAAAACCTGCTAAAAAAGAAAAAAAGAGTAGAGCCGTTCAGGGCTCTCTTCCTGGAAAAAAAAGAAATCATCTTGGAGGATTATTTTTTTCTTCCGCAGCCATTTTAAATAAAATTACGGGTTACGACAATATTTAATTCTCTCCGTCTTCAGAGAGGGTGGCCAATCTTCACCGCCGCGGAACATTTTCCCGCCTGAGGGAAAATTCGTTTCGGGCCCAGAGGCCTTTCTCCGGCTTTGCCCTAAAAAAACCAGGTGCGACAATTTGCCTGATTTACAGCCTGAACCGCTCCCGCTATTTTGAGCATATGCTCATTTAAACGATAAAAAATATCATAAGTTCGAATAATTATAAAAACACAAAAAGCAGGAGGAAGGAAGAAATGAAAAAGTTTGTGCTGTTGACTGGTTTGTCGGTAATCATACCCATGACGGTTTCTGCCATGGAATTCCCAGCCTACTCAGCCATTGACAATGTCAGGTTTGATGATCCGTCGGTCAAATGTGAAGATCTGCACAATGAAGACGACTGCCTTATCTGGAGGGACCTGCATGGTTTCAAAAGCGGCATGACCGCAAGCGGGGAAAAAAAAGATTTTGTCGGGAAAGACATCCTCAAACAAGTCCGCGCAAGCAATCCTGCCGCGGGCCGAGCGAAATAAATCACCAAAAAATCAAAGAGGCGATTCCGGCCCCCGTCATGAACGCGTTCCCGGAAACCGCCTCTTTGCAATCCGTTTATTTTTCGGCATTCGGATAAAAAAGCTGCTTGCCGAGCAGGTTGAAATTCTTGATCAGCTCCTGCCCCTGGGCTCCGGCTATCCAATCGGCGAATTGTTGAGCAAGGGCAAACTTGGCCTTGGCGCAATGCTTTTGATTAACCGCCATGACACTGTATTGATTGAGCAGCCCGGCATCGCCTTCCACCAGAATTTTCAGGGGGGGATTGCCCTTGAAGGTATCCTCGTACTTGATATAGGTTCCCCTGTCCGTCATGGTGTAGCCGTTACGTTCGGCGGCTATGCTGATGGTCGGCAGCATCCCTTGGCCGGTCTGGGCGTACCAGCTTTCATGCTCGGGTATCGCCAAGTTTGCCTGTTTCCAGAGGTCAAGCTCCTTTTTATGGGTGCCGGAGTCATCACCGCGGCTGACGAAAATTGAATTCGAGGACTTGATGGCCGTCAGCGCCTCGGCAAGACCCTTGCCCTTGATTCCGGCCGGATCGGCAGCAGGTCCGATGATGACGAAATCATTGTACATGATTTCGCGCCGATCAAAGCCAAAGCCCGCCTCAACGAATTTTTTTTCCGCAGCCGGCGCATGCACCATCAGCACATCGACGTCGCAACTTTCTCCCAGCTTCAGCGCCTTGCCGGTACCGGTTGCGGTCCAGCGCAGTTCAATGCCGGTGGCCTGTTTGCAAAGCGGCGCCAGATAATCAAGCAGACCGGTATCGTCCGTGCTGGTAGTGGTGGCCATCATCAGCACCTTTTCCTCTTCAGCCATGCATGTGGAGTGAAAAGCAAAAAAGGCCGTTACCGTGATGAGAATAATGCAGATCTTATTTACCGAACGACACATGGAGATTCTCCTTTCCTGGTTTTTTGCGGCGTTTTTCATTTCACCGCGTTTTCCTGTTTATTCACCATGCTTCACAGGGGAAGCAGATGGCATATTCGCGATTTCAGCATGGTCGGGAAACACCATCTTGCCGGAAAAGCTCAGATCATAGCCGGGGATTTCATGTGCCAGATCCTTGAAGATTTTTTCAGTCAACAGCCCGAGAAAGGCCTGAATGCCGGCTTCAAAAAAAAGCTCCTTGGCGATCATCAGATCAAAGCGTTCCCAGCGAAGAGGAATGAAATCAAGATTCAGAAGACCGGCAACGGCGCGGATTCCCGGTCCGGCGTCCGCCCTGGCCGATAAAACTTCAAGCCCCACATCAAGATGCCGCTGCACCTCTTTGGCATATCCTTCGATTTTGCCGCCCTCCACACCCGCTTTTTTCAATTCCTGATCAAAAAGCAGCCTGGTTCCGGTTCCCAGGCAACGATTGACGATTTTCATTCCCGGACGGCCCAGGTCGGCAACGGTTGCTATCCCTTTGGGGTTGCCGTTGGCCAACAAAATTCCCTGCTCGCGACGGCAGAAATTGACCACCGCCGGCATCTGCTCAAGCTCTTTCACCGCAAAGTCAAAATTGTATTGCCGCTCATCCTCCTGCAGCAGATGGCTTGCGGCAATATGGCAGAGGTTCCGTCGCAGGGCCCTGATGCCTCCCATGCTGCCCAGATTGCCGAACACGGCAATATGGCCTGAGTTCCTTTGATTATAAAGAGACAGGGCACGGTCAAGCAGCAGATCATTGCTGCCGGCGACAATCAGCAGATCCTGATACGCTTGCAACCGGTTGACGTGCTGGGGGAAATTAGTGGTATTCACTTCAACCCACTGCTCCACCAGATGCCGGGGAAAAAGCCATTTGCCGGTAACCTTGGTCGCAGGCAATCCTTTTTCAGCAACAAGAACATAGACCATTTTCTCATTTATATTGAGAAACCGGGCCACTTCCCTGGTGGAAAAAAGTTCATTCATCAGCCTCCCCCTTGTGTCGATGCCGTGCCTGGTTTAGCCTGTTAGCGTTACGGCGGATGCATACAGCAGCACCACTGGTATTGTTACCGAATTTACCAAACAACTGTCAATATTTTCCAACACAAATCGACAAATAAAGAATGAAAGCACCAAAACAAACCACAAATAACATATGGCAAAAAAAGATGGTACATCAGCCGAAGGCGGAAGGAGATTTTCCAAGGGAAAGAAAGCGAGGAAGAAGATCAGGACAGGGGAATGGGAGCTGTTTTGCCGCTGATGCCGCGTTTCAACAGCTCACGGTTATAGGAGGCTATCACATCGCGCCTTTTCAGCATTCCCACCACCCAGCGCGCTTGCAGGTTTTCCACCACGGGGATCTCCTCAATGCCCTTGACGGTAAACAGGGTCATGGCGGTAAAGAGATCATCATCCGGGGTCAGGGTGATGACATCACGGGCGCAGATATTGCCGACACTGGCATTGACCCGCTGCTCCTCATCGTGCAGAATGGCCTTGACGTCCTGCAGGGAGATAATGCCCACCATCTGCCCGGCGTTCGGGCCGGCATCGGCCAGCACCGGAAAATAAAAACTGTCACCGGCCATGCTGAAAATTTTCAGCAGATGATTGACATTGGCGGATTCGCTGACAAAACCGACGTCTTCGGTCATGGCCTTGCCGACCTTGATGGAACGCATGATCGCCGTTTCCCGGCCGTCATGGATATTAATGCCCTCCCGGGTGAAATCAACCGTATCAATGGAGTCGCGGTTTAATTTTTTGGAAACAACCGTGCCGATGATGCTGGTCAGCATAATGGGGATGATGATCAGATAATTACCGGTCATCTCAAACAGCAGGAAAATAGCCGTAACAGGGGCATGGGTGACCGCCCCGAGAAAAGAGCCGATGCCGACCGCGGCATAAGCGCCGCTTGAGGCAATGGAACCGTCCGGCAGCAGAAAATTGGCCATGCCGCCAAAGGCGCCGCCAAGCACCGCGCCGATAAAAAGCGACGGCGCAAACACCCCGCCCGCGCCGCCTGATCCAAGGGTGACGGCGGTGGCGATGATCTTCAGAAAGACCAAGAGCAGCATAATCCAGACAATACCGTTGCCCTGCAGCACGTCGCCGATGTACCCATACCCGTTGCCCATGACCTGGGGCATGGAGATGCCGATGCAGCCGACCAGGAAGGCGCCGAGCACCGGCTTGACATAGATATTCAGCGGCATGGCGTCAAATTTATCCCGTATCCAGTAAAAAATGCGGATATGCAGCACCGCGACGATCCCCACCACAATGCCCAGGAGAATATACAGCGGGATTTCCAGCACAGGGTTGACCAATTGATAATCCGGCACCGGAAAGGCGGGAGTCTCGCCGTAGGTGGCCCGGGAAATCACGGTGGCCATGGCGGAAGAGATGACCAGGGCGGAAAAGGAGGACATCTCGTAAGTGCCGAGCAGGACAATTTCCGAAGCAAAGAAAACCCCGGCAATGGGCGCATTGAACATGGCGGCGATGCCGCCCGCGCAACCGGCGGCAATATACACCTTCATGCGGTCGCCGGAGACCCGGAAAAACTGGCCCACCTGGGAACCGATGGCCCCGCCCACCTGGGCGATCGGCCCTTCAACGCCGGCGGAGCCGCCGGTGCCGATGGTCAGCGAGGTTGAAACTGTTTTCAGGATAATAGCGCGAAATTTGATCTTTCCGCCCTGCAGATTGACCTTGCGCAGGAATGCGGTAAAGCCGTAGCCGTTCACTTCACCGGGGAAAAAATAGGAAAGTGGAATCAGCAGCACCATGCCGAACATGGGCAGCAGCGGCAGAAAAAGCAGCCGCAGCCCGCCTTCGCCGACCAGCAGCCCATAGCCTGTCTGAAAAATATAATGATGAACAAGCTCTTCGGTGGAACGGAAAAGAATATTGGCAAGCCCGGCCGCAAGCCCGATAAAAGAGGCGATGAGCACCATCAGGGCGTTTTCGCCCGGCGTAAATGTCTTGATGAGCTGCCTGATCATTGCTTATGCGGGATATCGCAACCGAGCCGTCCGGCCTGGCTTAAAAAATAGTCATCCGTCATGCCGGCAATAAAATCACAGACAATTGCGGCAGGTGAATTTGTCTCGACATAGTCGGGATTCATCTTCCGGACATAGTCGGCAAAAAAACTCGTCTTGCCCAGTCCGGAGGCCATTTCCTCAAGACAGGACTCGAAAAGCCGGACATAACAGACCCGGATCTTATCCTGATCCTTTTTTATGCGCGGATTGAGATAGATGCGATCATAATTAAATTTTTTCAGCTGCCGCAGCGCCTCCGATGTGCCGCTGCTGAATGCCACCGCACCATCCCCGCTGTTTTTCAGCAGATCGGTCACCAGATTGTGAACAATCTTGCCGTTGGTGTCGCCGAGCAAATCCGTGCACGGCCGGGGGATGTCGGCCCGGGTTATGATGCCGAGCTCGATGGCATCCTCTATGTCGCGGCCGATGTAGCTCACCGTATCGGCAAAGCGGACAACACAGGCCTCCAGGGTCATGGGCGCAAGGGGCAGTTTCGGCTCGGCCGCTTTTCCGCGCATCTTCTCGTCGAATTCGGCAAAGGAGGAAAGCCGCAGCGGCGTAAGATTGCGGTCATGCACCTCGCCGTCATGACAGAGAATGCCGTCCAGGGTCTGCAGGGTCAGATTCACGCCCCTTCCCTTTCGTTCGATGCGCTCCAGAAAACGGACACTCTGCAGATTATGCTGAAACGAGACAAGCCCGTTTTGCCGGCACAGATCATCAAGCACCTTTTCCCCATCATGGCCAAAAGGAGGATGGCCGATATCATGGCCCAGGGCCACCGCCTCAATCAGATCCTCGTTTAAGGCCAGCACCCTGCCGATGGTACGGGCAATTTTCGAAACAAGCTGGACATGCAGCACCCGGTGGGTGATATGGTCGTTCTTGACCATGTAAAAAACCTGGGTCTTGTCGATATAACGGGTATAGGCGCGGGAATGCAGGATCCGGTCCGTATCCACGGCAAAGGAAGGACGATGTCCTTCCAGATGCTCGGGCAGACGGCGCAGGGCATGACTGCTCCTTTCCGCATGGGGGCTGAGATACTGTTCTTCCCGTGCCGCAAGTTTTTCTTTTATCGCAAGTAAATAAGGATCAGCCCGCATATTGTTCCAGACGATTTCACGTTGCATCGGATAAGAATTTCCGGCAAAAAAAAGATTAGCGCAAAAAAGATACTGTTGTTATCCTTTTTGCCCCATCAGTCAACAGGTAATCCTCGAAAACAAGAAAGATCGGTCACAGATTGTTTTTTGTAAAAAAAAATGACGAGGGTCGTTTCTTTATTGTATAATTCCAACGTATTGTTAAAAAAGACAATTATCAAAATTCCCCAAGGAATCCAAGCACCCAGCCCTTAATTTTCACATCATGGAGACCCTTTATGACTGTAAGCGCAGCAGATTTTACCAAAGCACTTGAAGTCGGCCGTCCACCGAATATCGTCAAACTCTTTCCCCATTCCCGAGCCCTGCTGGTGAGCGGAAAATACATCGACCGCGCCTTGGCAGCCAAGGGCAAGGCCATGACCATGGCGGCCAACGGCCGCAACAATTTCATCATCCGCGGCGCCCTGATGGCGGCCCAAAAGGCCAATGCGGCCCTGATCATTGAAATCGCCCGTTCCGAAGGCGGCGCCAATGCCTATTGCCCGACAAATTACTGGAACATGGCCCGACAGGTCGACCAGGCCTGCAATGAACTGCACATCACCGTTCCGGTGGCCATCCATGCCGACCATTACGGCATCAAGAAGGAAAAGGACCTGCCCTTTGCCTGCGTGGAAATCCCCACCATATTTGAGGCCGGCATCACCTCCATTGCCATTGACGCCTCGCACATGCCGGATGACAAGAACCTGCTGGCCAATATTGAATTAAACAAATTCATTCCCGACTGGGCCGGCCTTGAAACCGAGGTGGGCGAAATCAAAGGGAGCCAGGGGCTTTCCTCCATTCCTGAGGCGCGATTTCTCATCCAGGGACTGAACGCCCACGGTATCCACCCGAACTGGATTGCCTTGAACAACGGGACAACCCATGGAATCGAGGCGAGCGGCCAGGGGATTCAGGTCGAACTCACCGCCGAGATCCATGCGGCCCTGGCCCCTTACAAAGTCAACGGCGCCCAACACGGCACATCGGGCAACAGCTCGGACCGCCTGCGGGAAATCGCCGGCAAGACACGAACCACCAAGGCCAATGTGGCAACCGCCCTGCAGATGATCTCCTGGGGGATCGAGGTCAATGATTACGGCAACGCCATTCTGGACAACGACGGCAACTTCATCAAGGTTCAAGGCGAAGGGGTTACCGAGGAAATGTGGCAGTCCATGGTCGCCTATGCCAATGAAAAAGGCCTAAAAGGCGGCGGCTACAAAAGCCTGAATCTTCCTTTTGAAAACAAACTGTTCGGCCAGCCCGCCGAAATACGGGCCAGAATGTGCAAAAGAGTGGAGGATTTTGTTTATAACATGCTCGTCAATGTCTTTAACGCAACGGATACCGCCGACTTGGGCATAGAGGCCATTCTTCGACAAGGCTCGTATGATCCGGGTCCGAATGCGGACAGGATTGAAAATCCGGCCGAATGGACGAAGGAAAAAATCATCGCCCGAGCCGCGCTGCTGGACACGGACAAGGGGCCGCAAGGAGAGTTTGACGATTGATAAAAAAAGGGAACAGGTTTCTCTTTCATGCCTGTTCCCCTTTCATACAAAACGTCTGTCCGCCCACACGCGGCATCAGGTTTTTTTCAGGACGGTGCCGATCTCCTTCACCTTGTCAACCTCCTGCTTCAGGGCGGACACCTCCTTCACCCCGGGGACACTTTCTTCCGCCTCTTTCAGGCCTTTCTTGAAGGAAGAGATTCCCTTGCCGAGTCCCGCACCAATCTCAGGCAGCTTCTTCCCGCCGAAAACAAGAAATGCGATACCGAGTATGACGATCAATTCCGGTGTTCCAAGTCCAAACATAGCTTCCCTCCCTGTCACCCTTGTTTCACTGCCGAACGCCCGTGACGCGACTCCCGCACAACAGTATACAAAACAGCATCAGGCATCTTTTTTGTCTGATTCGTCGATCTTTTTCGGCTCTTCATCCTTGGTGGCATTTTTAAAATTCTTTATTCCCTTGCCGATCCCCGAGCCTATCTCCGGCAACTTGCCTGCCCCAAAAATAATGACAATGATCACCAGTATGATGATCAATTCCGGCATGCCAAGTCCAAACATAATGAACCTCTCCTGTTAAATAACCATAAAAGCGCCGTATTAATTTCTCGTAAAGACGAAGCCCACTTTCTCTACTTACCGCAAAGCAGGTCGAACCGCAAAGAAAAAATCAGCTTTTCCCCGTCAGTCCGGCGGCAATCTCGTTCACCCCGGCCATGATCGCGTCCTCGTCAAGCAAGGTCAATTTTCTATCCCGCATGACAAATTTGCCGTTTATCATGGAATGCACCACATCGCTTCCCTTGACGGCGTATACCAATTGGGATGCCGGGTGATAAAGGGGAGTCAGATGCGGCTTATTGAGGTCGACAACAATAATATCGGCCTTTTTCCCGCTCTCGAGTGTGCCGATATCCTGCTCCGCGCCCAGCACCCGGGCTCCCCCCCTGGTGGCCATGGACAGCGTTTCTTCGGCGGTCATCACCGTGGGATCAAGGCGATGCACCTTATGCACTTTCGCGCACATGTCCATTTCGGCAAAGAGGTCCACATCATTGTTGCTGGCGCTGCCGTCGGTGCCGAGTCCGACGGTGACGCCGGCGGCCAGCAGATCCGGAACAGGAGCCACGCCCGAGGCAAGCTTCATATTGCTTTCCGGGCAATGCGCCACCTTGACCTTTTTTTCGGCAAGCAGCGCTATCTCATCGTCCGTCAGCCACACGCAATGATCGGCAACAACGCTGCCGTCAAGGATTCCCAGACTTGCAAGATGGCCGACCGGCCTTTTGCCGTAGCGCTCCAGCACTGTTTTCACTTCATCTTCGGTTTCCGAGAGATGAATGACGTAACGGCACCCATGGCGATCCGCCATCTCCTTCAAACGGACAAGCAGATCAGGTGCGCAGGTGTAAACGGCATGCGGGTCAACGGTGACGGAAACAAGGGGGTGGCCGTGAAATGCGGACAGCATTTCCTCCACATAACGATACCCATTGGCAAGCTCCCCATAACAGGGGGAGGGGAAATCATACAGCACCTCGCCCACCCAGGCGCGCATGCCGCTCTTTTCCGCCGCCCGGGCCACATCACCGGCAAAAAGATACATGTCGCAGAAAGAAGTGGTGCCGGATTTGATCATTTCCACCATGGAAAGAAGAGCGGCATGATAGACCATGTCGCCGGTCAATGTAGCTTCCACCGGAAAGATATGCTCCTGCAGCCAGGTCATGAGCGGCAGATCATCGGCAAGCCCCCGCATGCAGGACATTGCCGCATGGGTATGAACATTAACCAGCCCCGGCATGATCAGCCCATTGCTGATTTCAATTGTTTCCGCGGCAGCAAAACGGGCACGCAGCTCGTCCGCCGGTCCGACAGCAGCGATGGAATCGCCGCAGACCGCCACCCCCCCCTGGGGATGGACACTGTTGTCGTCATCCATGGTCAACACCATGCCCAACAACAGTGTGTCACATTTCATCTTTTTTTCTTTTACCATGGGACCGTCACCCATCTGCCGTCACCTCTCCTTTCCCTTATAGTTCGCGCAGGACCGCTTGAACCAGCCGGACAAAATCCTTTTCGCTTTTTTCCGCCTGCGCAAGAATGTCTTCAATGCGGATGGGCTGAAAATTATCCGGATCATTGACATTCGATACCATGGAGATACCCAGCACCCGCAATCCGGCATGCACGGCAACCAGCACCTCAGGAACGGTGGACATGCCCACCGCATCCGCTCCGCACATGCGCAGGAATCGTGTTTCCGCCGGGGTTTCCAGGCTGGGGCCCGGAATGGCGACATAGGTGCCGGAAACGACATTCGGCAAGTCGAGTCCGGTGGCGCAGGCAATGGCGAGATCAATTAAGGTCGGATCATAAACCCGGGAACAATCGGGAAAACGCCGGCCCCATGCATCCACGTTTGGACCGCGCAAAGGGTTGTCCGGAATAAAATTGAGATGATCATTCATGATCATCAGGGTGCCTGCCGCATAATCGGGATTAAGACCGCCCGCGGCATTGGAAACGAGCAACAGTTCAGCACCAAGCAAAGAGAGAACGCGCACCGGGAAAGTCAGCTCCCGGGCGGAATAGCCTTCATAAAAATGAAAACGGCCCTGCAGAACCGCGACCTGTTTGCCTCCCAGGGTGCCGTAAAGCAGGTTCCCGGCATGGCTCGTGACCGTTGATCGGGGAAAATGCGGAATGGACTCATAGGGGAGCCGGACTTCTTCCGTCATGTGCTCGGCCAGCCTGCCCAGACCGGTACCGAGCACGACGATGACCCGGGGCGTTCCGGGCAGACGCTGACGCAAAAAAGCAACGGTTTCTTCCACCTTCTGCGTATGATCCTGCAATGCATCCATCCGCACGCCTACCGATCGATTTTGGTGAATTTTGAACCCTCAATGGTCAGATTATACATCAAGCCCTTGTTGCTGAAAACGAACCCGACGATCGGATCCTTAATATCAATGCTGTTGATGTCTTCCCCCACACCCCATTTTACCAGGGCCACCGAGCCGTCAACCCCGGCCTTCCAGCCGGAACTTTTTCGAAACTGCTCAAGCGCCGCTTGATCCAGGAACACCACCACAACCGATTTCGATTGCGCGCCGAGCTGAAAACCGATGGATGCCGCCGCAGTATTATAATACGCGACTGTTTTACCGCCGATCTGCAATGCCCCCTCACCGTATTCACCGCCTACCCCGATACCGGCCTTGAGGACACTGGGGAAAACAAGCACAGCCGAGGCTTTGCGCAAAAATTCATCCCCGCCGGTGATTTCTTCCCGAAACCGCTTCAAGGTCCCGTTGACACCGATATTGATTTCCTCAGACGAGGCGGCGGATGTCATAGCAGGCAGGATGAGGGGAATTGCCAGAAAAAAAACAAAGACGACGGGAAAACAAAGGAAAGCGCGGGCCACCTTTTTCATGGTTTCTCCTTATGAAGGGATAAATACATTATGCTGCGTTGGAGCATGTCTGGGAAAACTTCGTTTTCTGCAAAGGCAGGGAGACGGTAAAAACGGTTCCCTGCAGAGGATCACTGACAAAGGAGATCGTCCCGCCGTAATCCTTCTCAACAATCTGGCGACAGGAAACAAGGCCGAGGCCGGAGCCTTTCTCCTTGGTGGTAAAATGGGAGTCAAAAATTTTCCCGGCAGTGGCCTCCGGAATACCACAGCCACTGTCTTTGACCTTGATCACCGCCTGATCTTCACCGCCCTGGACAACAAGCGCAATCTCGGCACCCGGCCTGCTCGCCTGCGCGGCGTTGACCAGCAGATTCAACAGAACTCGCCGGATCTGCAGTTTGGAAAAATGAAACGCGGGCACATCCCTAGTACATTGTATATGTTAAAGTTTCGGATAAAGCCGTTTTAGTTTTATTCGCGCATCATCTGTTCTAAACTGCCAATCAACCTTAGTCTGGCGGTTATTTCGATCAATGTTCCATGCCGCCACTTCAGCTCGCATCTTCTCGATACAATCAATCCGGCCTGCAAGGCATTGCCGCTTCAATACACTGAGTTCAATCTCTGCTATGTTCAGCCAACTCCCGTGTTTCGGGGTGTAGTGTATTTCAAGACGTTCCGCCAAGCCCCTGGCTTCTTCAGGTGGGAAAGCCGCATAGAGCGAGGCCGTGTCGTGTGTATTGAGGTTGTCCATGACCAAAACTACTTTCTTGGCATCGGCATAACGCTCTTCAAGCATCTCTTTGATGAAATGGGCCCAATCAATCCGTGTCCGCTGTTCAGTAATTTTTACCTTGCGCTTTCCCCCAAGCGGTTCTACCTCAAGTAATATGCTTGCGACCCCATTGCGAACATATTCATCATCCATCAGAACAGGATGGCCAGGGGCTGCCGGAATAGGCTCATGCACCTCCCCGATTAACTGTACACTCGATTCATCCATGCACACAACCGGGAATTCTTGACTATACGGACGCGCATAAACTTCGAGTATATCTTCCATTGCCGCTACAAAACTGGCGTTTTGATCCGGCGGTATCTTCCAGTATTTGCTTTGGTGAGGCTTAAGTTCATTTTTTTTAAAGTGTTACATACCGTCATCGGAGAAACACTCGTTACCATCTTCAGCTCGACCATTTTCTCAGCCAACAGACGTACTGTCCATCGATTTTTACCTTCTGGAGCATCCGAACATGCCAAAGCCAAAAGATGTGCTTCAAATTCTCCTCCGAATTGAATTTCTCGCGGAGGGGTCTCGCGCTCCTTACGTTCAAGGGCGGCAGAAAGACCTTCTTCAACAAATCGTTTCTTTAAGTGTTCTAAACTCCGCGTCGTTGTCCCTAAAGCTTCTGCGACCTGAGTGACAACCCACTTCGGTCCATGTTCCCCCGCATCAAGCAGAAGTAATGCTCGAGCATACAGTACGGTGCGGGCTGCCCTTTTCCCTTTAGTTGAAATAGCCTCCAAATCTTCCCGTTCCTCTTTTGTTAATGTCACTCTGTATCTTGGTGCCATGTCGTCCTCCTTGTATTTTGAAGACGACTATAACAAATATCACGCAAAAATACGAAAACTTAAATTTTACATTGTACTAGCCAGATCGACAACAATTCGTTTGTCCTTCAGATCCGGGTGGGTGACAAAATCAGACTCCGCCATTTCCCCTATCATCTCCTGCAGGGAATGAATCCCCGGTTTCCGGGGCTCAATGAAATGTTTCATATTGGACAAGGACTGTTCCACCAGGGAGGTCAGATTATTTCTCGCCATTTTCATGAAATGAAGATACCGCTGCAGAATTGATTCATTGTCAACGGGAAGGTTGTCCAACAGAAGAAAAACGGAAAGAAGATTCTTCATGTCATGGATAAAAATATGGGTTTGCTCGAACTCCCGGGCAAGAACCTCATTGTCGAGGCGAATGCGACGGCTGAAAATTTTCATCAGGGCCAGCAGGGAATCCGGGTTACGACCCAGATATTTTTTAAAAAGGGAAAACGGAACCTTGAGCAGCAGACTTTTATCACACACCTTGACCGTTGCCGAACGGAGTTCCGCATCGATTGCCGACATCATTCCCACATAATCAACCGGGTGCAGCTCACAGATGAGTCTTTTTACCTTATAGACGGCAAGCCGGCCTTGCAGCAGGATAAAAAAATCTTCGGCATGCCCGCCCTCGCTCACCAGCACCGCCCCGGGATCAAGGGAAACCTCCTCACATTCACCAAGAAATCCTTCCAGTTCTTGCCTTGACAAGGAAACAAACAGCTCCTCGTCCTGCAAGGATTTCATTCTCTCCTCAATGGTCATGAACATGTTTTGTCATCCCGGCAAAAGTCCATCATGGATAGTTTATTCATTTTCCCCATCCGGGCGGAAGATAGCCGCCCGACACCGGCGGCAATTGTTTCACCGCTGCAATTTAAACGACGGACACGTGCCATTTCGGCTCATCCTCACGATGAAATGATATTTTACTATACCGTATGAAAGAACCCTGAAACAAGCAGAAGTGATGGAGAAAACAAATAGACCCAGAATCGCGTAAAGTCAAATACGGCGTGACCGGATTCATATCTCCGTTGCCGGATGGGAAATTCAGAAAACAAGACGGTTCGAAAAAAACGGAGGGAAGAAAGGAAAGGGAGGAATTTGCGGAATGCACGGAAATAAGCCCTCGGAAAGGGATTCTCTTTGCAAGCCGGACAACGAGATGAAAAAAATACAGATGTTATTGTCAAATGGTCGGGACGAGAGGATTCGAACCTCCGACCCTAGCGTCCCGAACGCTATGCTCTACCAGACTGAGCCACGTCCCGACCCAATAACAGAAGAAAACGCGGAGAAACCTGACTCAATTCCTCCGCGTTTTCCTTAATACGGGCTGCTTTATGTAAAGAAAAAATTCGAATAAAAATACGGCTGCAAACAGTCGACAGTGAATTGGCAGCTGCCTATACGAGCAGTTTCTTACTTAACAGCATCAGCAAGCTTGCTTCCGGCTTTGAAACGGGCGACTTTTCTTGAGGGAATCTTAATGGCTGCACCGGTCTGGGGATTGCGCCCCTGTCTGGCTGCCCGCTCTGACACAGAGAAGGTACCAAAACCAACCAGTGTCACTTTATCGCCTTTTGCCATGGCGTCGGTAACCGCATCAAGAAATGCCGTTAAAGATTTCTCTGCTGCGGCTTTGCTGATCCCTGCAGCAGAAGCCATGCTGTCAACCAATTCACTCTTATTCATAATCCTTCCTCCTCATGAATACTTAATAGATGAATCAACACAAACGTTAGTGCCGATTTAACCAAACACTATTAGATTGTCAAACAAAAAAAGAACCGCTGTACCGCAAAAAATAAAGAACTGCACTCCCCAGATGCAACTCATATCAACAAATAATGTACTCGCTCACTCAGAAAGATCAAGAAAAACTTTGGCATATTTGAGTTTTGCCAGAATTTTCAAAAAATCATGCCGCAAAGGGGATTGGGCAAGACGCGATCTATCTCCTTGAGAAACTGTAACAAAGGCGGTTTTCCCATCCAGCCTCACCCGGCAGCCACGAAACCCTTTTTCCCCAAGAAATGCCTCAGCTTCTTCCACTGCCCGCAAAATTTCAGGCGTCAAGGCAACCCCGCCGACAATCCTGGTGGCAAGACAGGATTCAGACGGAAGATCCCAACTTGTCAGCGACATTTCCCTGCTGATACGGCGAATCTCATCCTTGACCAGGCCGGCCTCCACCAGAGGCATGCGGACACCGAGCTCCTTGATGGCCCGCAGGCCCGGACGATCCCGGGAAAGGTCGTCAACATTGGTTCCGTCCAGCAGAACCGATGTTTCGGGCAACAGAGAAAGGAACCGGGAATAAACTCTCTTTTTACAGAGGTAACAACGATCCGGTCCGTTTCGAACAAAATCGGGCCAGGAAAGCGGCTCGCAATCGACAATGCGCAGCGCCACGCCGAACCGGCGGCACTGCCCGCCGACGCGCTCTTCCACTGCTGCCTTCTGCAGCAATGATCGGGCAAAAAAGGCGGTAACGGTCACACCGTGCACCTCGGTCGCCGCCTTGAGCAGCAAGGTACTGTCAACACCGCCGGAAAAAGCGACGGCAACCTGATCGTGCCGCCCGAGCCAATCAAGAAGATGATTATATTTTTCTCTTTCCGAAGTCAAGGTCAATGGCAAAAAACGTCGGCCTGTTCAGAGCGAAAAACTACTTGGACGGCAAAGTCTGCACCGGTTCCTGCAGGAGAAAACTTCCCTTTTCAATCCAATTCTTCAACGTCATGGCGATTTCCCGGGCACGAACAACACTGGAAAGGGGCGCGGTGGGGATATCCTTGCCGTTCACCTCGATGGTTCCGCTTTTCAGCTGGGCGTATGTCACTTCCCCATAGTTTCTGGCAACTCCGTGGGGGTAATCGTTCGAATAATCCACCACCTGGGTCACCAGGTCACTGTCGGAAACGCCGGTATACAGAGCCATCTCCTCATTGAGTATCGGAATCGGAATGCCGATTCCCACCGCCATGGTCACGCCGTAGCCCTGCATGCTGATGCCCTTGAGCCAGCGGGAATTCATCTGTTTCATGTCCCCGTAAACCATTATCGTTCCCGACGGCCGGCAGGGGGTGCCGTTGTCAAGGCGCAGGGCGGCCGGATTATGCTGCGTGCCGTGCCAGCCGACATAGCCGACGCCGCCGCCCAGAAAAATCCGTGTCCCCATGCCGATGGTTTTATAGTAGGGATCATTGAGCAGGGGGCTCAACTCGCCGGCGCTGCAGTAGTTGGCATTCTTGCCGAACGGCCGCAGGGTGCCCATGTAGGTATATATCGTCTTATTGGAAAGATTGACCGCGCAATTGTAATTCTGATAGCAATTGCGGGGATTCATCAGCATGGCATAGGGAAGATCCTGCAAAGTGACCTCTTTTTCCACGCTCTTGTTCGGATAACAGTCCGTGCCGTAGCCGATTGCCTTGAGAAAAACCTTTTTACCGGCCACAAGATCCTCCAGCACATGCCCTCCCCCGTAACGGAATTCACCGGGGAAAACCTTGTTCAGGGGATCGTCTTCAGGGAGCTCGGCCGCACCAAGATACACGTCAACCGCCGCGAGCCCGGCATAGGCGGGCACACCGTTGAACCACACCTTCTGCGCCTTGATGGTCGGCTTGGAATGACCGAAATTAATGAACGCACCGGAAGAGCACATGGGAGAAAACGTTCCCGTGGTTACCACATCAACTTTTTTTGCAGCACCCTCAGGCCCATGCTCCTTGACAATGGCAACCATTTCTTCGGCGGTTACCACCACCGCCTCACCGGCCTTGATTCGCGCGTTAATTTCTTCGTACGTTTTCTGGACTTTAAATTTTCCCATCTGTTTTCTACCTGATGCAGTCAATCAATAAAAAAAAGTTTCCCTCGAAGCCCATCACTCCATGACGGAAACAACCTTATGCCCCGCCTTTTCCAACGATTCGACAATGGGCGCCGGATCACATCGTTCCAGCCGGAAATAATGAACCTTTCTTCTGGCGGCATGACTTTCTATGGCGACACTGATGATTTCTCCCCCCATTTCATTGATGATCCGGGTGACGTCCTCAAGTCCGCCCTTCTTATCCACCACCACATCAATGCGGGTTGACGCCTTGAAAAGGCCCAGCACCTCGATAAAGGCGGAAAGAAGATCGGAAGCGGTAATAATGCCGACCAGTTTTTTTTTGTCAAGAACAGGGAGACCACCGATCTTGTAATCATGAATGAGGCGCGCTGCCGTTTCAATACTGGCATTGGCATTGACGGTTATGGGATTAAGCACCATCACCTGATGCACGGGAATCTTTTCCACCATGGACAGAAAGGAAAACTGACGCAGATCGCTTTCCGTAACAAAGCCGACAAGCTGTTCATCCTCGACAACCGGCAAATGACGAATGGAGTGCTTCTTCATCAAATCGGATGCCTCTTGCAGAAGCGCCGTCCGGTGGATGGTCTTCGGATTGGTCTTCATCCAGTTCTTTATTTTCATAGTCCCGTCATCCTCATTGGTCAGCCCGCCTTTCTGCCTTTTTTCCCGTCACACAGGCAGCACCTCCATTTAAAAAATGTTTTTAACCCTAGAGCACTTTTCACATTTTTTCAAGTTAGAAGAATCCGCCGGCCCTTTTTTCGCTTTCAATCTCCTCGAATTTGCTTTATTAGTGATCTTTCCGAATCTTATCCAGACCATATTCCACCAAAAAACACCAACAATTATTCAAAAAAGCGTATCATGCCCACCAATAATCAAGCACCCATAATCAATGTTCGCAACCGGATCGACGCCATCGATGATACCATCCTGGAATTACTCAAGGAACGGCTGAAATGCGCCCGGGAAATCGGGCTACTGAAATCCAAGGAAAACAGGGCCAAATGGGACCCCCTGCGGGAACGACAGATTTATGATCGCCTGACCAGGGACAACAACAGTGAGTTCCCGCAGGAGGCACTTTTCAGCATCTTCCACGAAATCATCACCACCTGCCGCCTCTCGCAGAAACCGGTGGAAGTGGCATTTCTCGGCCCGGAGGCGACTTTTTCCCATCTGGCGGCGGTCAAATATTTCGGCCACTCAGCCGAATACCGGCCGATCGAGACCATTGAGGACACCTTTTACGAGGTGGAGCGGGGTCGGGTGCAATACGGCATTGTACCGGTGGAAAACTCCATTGAGGGATCGGTTACATCCTCCCTGGACGCCTTCATGAAATGCAAAGTCAAAATCTGCGGCGAAGAATATCTCGATATCACCCATCACCTGGTCAACCATTCCGGCGACATGAAGGATATCAAGCTGATTGCTTCCCATTCCCAACCCCTGGCCCAATGCCGCCAATGGCTGAGAAAACAACTGCCCAACGTGCCGACCCAAGCCGTTTTCAGCACCGCCCTGGCGGCCCAGATGGCGGCCGAGGACCATGGCATTGCCGCCATTGCCAGCTCGCTTGCCATCAAGAAATACCAGTTGCAGGTGGTGGTCAAGGGCATCGAGGACTACCGGGGCAACACCACCCGTTTTGTCCTGATCGGCAAGGAATCGCCCTCCAAAAGCGGCCGGGACAAAACATCCCTTCTGCTCGGACTCCTTGACCGACCGGGCGCCTTGAACGACACCCTGGCCATCCTGGCCAGACGCAACATCAACCTGACCAGAATCGAATCACGGCCGGTAAAGGGCGAGCCGGGCAAATATCTCTTTTTCATCGACATGCTCGGTCACTACATGGACGGCGTTATCGCCGAGGCCTGTGAAAGACTGCAGGAAAGCTGTTCCTATTTCGAGTGGCTGGGCTCCTACCCCCAGGCCCGGCAAGCAGCTTCAACCGCCAATCCGTGACATCCTGCCCTGACAGCCGGCCTGTTCCGAGTCAAGCAGGGTGTGGCTCCTCGGCTTATTCAAGATGGTATGAACCAGGGCCTGCCTGATATCTTCATCGCTGCCTCCGCCCCGCAAAATAGCCTTGATGTCGGTTTCCCGATCGGACAGGAGACATGACCGCAGCCTGCCTTCCGAGGTCAGGCGCAGACGATTGCATTTTTCGCAGAACTTGTGGCTGATGGGACTGATAAATCCAACCGTCCCCTTCGGCGTTTCACCCTCCGCCCCGTATATCTTGGTAAAACGATAGATACGGGCAGGTCCGTCCATGTGATGCGAATAGGCCTCTTCCATTTCACCCAGCACGCTGATTCGCTGCCTGATTTCATCCGAGGAAACATATTTTTCCTTGCCCCAGATGGTTGATTCGCCGATGGGCATGAATTCGATAAAGCGGACCTGCAGATCCCGCTCCAGGGCAAGCCCGGCAAAATCAAGAAGTTCATCGTCATTGACACCGCGCAGAACCACCATATTCAGCTTGACCGGCGAGAAGCCAAGCGATTGCACCCATTCAATCCCCTCCCACACCTGATCAAAAAGGTCACGGCCGGTTATCCGGGCAAAGCGTTCTTTTTTCAAGGTGTCGAGGCTGATATTCAATTTCCTGATGCCTGCGGCAAAGAGGGCTTCCCCATAGGTTTTCAGCATGACGCCATTTGTTGTCAGCCGGATATCCTGCAAATCGGGTATCGCCGCCAGTCGGTCGATAAAGGAGATGACGTTTTTCCGCACCAGCGGCTCGCCGCCGGTGAGACGCACCTTGCGAATGCCGAGTCCCACCGCAAGGGAAATCACCCGCAGCAGTTCTTCGTAACTCAGCAGTTCGCCGCAGGCCAGTTTTTCATCGATTTCCCTTGGGGTGCAGTAAACACACCGCAGGTTACACTGGTCGGTGAGGGAAACCCGCAGATAGGAAATCGACCGGGCGAACAAATCAACAAGACGACCGTTCGCAGGGGCAACCACGGAGGGTTTTTCTTGTTTCTCATGCACTATTTCAGGAGTATTTTTTGTCATAATATGTCACTATGCATATCGGCATCACCCTCTCGCAAACAAAAACAAAATACATTCAAGCATATCAACTTACCAAATACCACTGCTTTTTTCATGATTATCTTGGGCATAGAAAGTTCATGTGACGAAACAGCCGCGGCGATCATGGAAAACGATGAGCGCCTGCTGGCCAATGTCGTCAGTTCACAGATCGAGCTTCATCGCAAATACGGCGGCGTTGTGCCGGAACTTGCGTCGCGCCGGCATCTGGAGGATATCTATCCGGTGGTTGACGAGGCGCTGCATCAGGCCGGACTCACCCTGGACCGGATTGACGGGCTGGCCGTCACCCAGGGGCCCGGACTGATCGGTTCGCTTCTGGTCGGACTCTCGTTTGCCAAGGCCCTGTCCATGGTGAAGAAAATACCCTATGTCGGGGTGGATCATATGGAGGGCCATCTTTTTTCCGTCTTTTTAGGCCGGGAAAAACCGAGCTTCCCCTTTCTTGCCCTTATCGCCTCCGGCGGCCATTCCTCCCTTTTCCATGTCACCGATCGTTTCCGCTTCAACCTGGTCGGCAGAACACGGGATGACGCGGCCGGTGAAGCATTTGACAAGGTGGCGAAAATCCTCGGGCTTCCCTATCCCGGCGGGCCGATCATTTCCTCCCTCGCGGCAAAAGGCGATCCGAAGGCCATTGCCTTTCCGCGCGCCTGGCTCGCCCCGGACAGCCTTGATTTCAGCTTCAGCGGCATCAAAACGTCTGTCGCCAATTACGTCAAACAAAATACGCGATTAACGGGTGAAGGCGGCCTTGCCCAAGGCAATGAAAAGGAGATTGCCGATATATGCGCTTCTTTCCAGGAAGCCGTCATTGACGTTTTAACCGGCAAAACCATCAGTGCCGCCGGCCGGTTTGGGGTCAGCAACATCGTCCTGGCCGGCGGGGTGGCGTCCAACCCGCGATTACGCGAGGTTCTGTTCGAAGAGGGACAAAAAAACGGCTTCCGGGTTTTCATGCCGCCCCGGGAGTTCTGCACCGACAATGCCGCCATGATCGCCCTGGCCGGATTTCATCGCTTTCAGCAATCCGCGGTGACCACCTATGAAATGGATGTTTATTCCCGCAGCCCGTTTACCGTCCCCCGATGAAACGTTTTATCCGTTACTACTACCTGAAATTTCTCCGACTGCAGGGCGACCCCAGGGAAATCGCCCGCGGTGTGGCAGTGGGCGTTTTCATCGGCATCACGCCGACCATCCCGCTGCACACCATCCTCATCCTCTTCTTTGCCGTTTTTCTCCGGGCAAGCAAGCTGGCCGGCATCCTGGCAAGCTGCGTGGTGAGCAACCCCCTGACCTTTTTTCTTCAATATTACTTATCCTGGCGCATCGGCACCGCCCTTTTACCCTACGAACTTTCCTGGCAGCGCATTCACGAACTCATGGCCGTCATTTCCGGCCATACGGGTTTCCGGGAAACCTTGACCGAGATCAGCAAAATGGGCTGGGATGCGGTGATCGTCATGGTTGGCGGCGGGGCAATCCTCGCTTTTCCCTTCAGCCTTGCCGGTTATTTTCTTTCACTTTATTTTTACCAATCCCTGCGCAAAAGAAAAGAACGGTTGCGCGCGGAAAGAATGGCCTTTTATGAGTATCCAAACGATCAAACAGATTCTGAAAAATGAAAAACTTGCCCCTTCAAAAAAGCTGGGGCAGAATTTTCTTGTCCACCGGCAAACAGCGGAAAGAATAGTCGACCTTTCCGGCGTAACCGGTGAGGACACCGTTGTCGAGCTCGGCGTGGGCCTGGGCTCCCTGACCGGCCCGCTGGCGCAAAAGGCCCGCCATGTCATCGGCCTGGAAATCGATTCGGGAATTATCGAATGGCAACAAACGGAAGGGAACCTGGCGGATAACGTCACCTTGATCCATCAGGACCTGCTCAAGGCGGATTTCACCGAACTGGCCGCCCAGTGCGGCGGGCGGCTGAAAATAGTCGCCAATCTCCCCTACTCCATCTCCAATCCGCTTCTTTTCAAACTGCTCGACAACCGCCGCTCCATGGCCTGGGCAGTGCTGATGCTGCAAAAAGAGGTGGCCCTGCGCCTTATTGCCTCGCCGGGGACTAAAGAATACGGCATCATTTCGGTTTTCATGGCAGGCGCGGCCCAGGTGCGGCGATTGCTCGATGTGGGTCCGGGCCAGTTTCATCCCCGGCCCAAGGTGGATTCGGTTGTGGTCAAAATCACCTTTGATCCGCCGCCGCAACGGGTTCTGTCCCTGCCCCCCCATGATGAAAAACTTCTCCGCAGAATAGTCAAAAGCGCCTTTCAGCAGCGCCGGAAAACCCTGCTCAATGCCCTTTCCGCCTCCCCCCTGCCCGGACAAAACAAACAAACCATCCAGCTTGCCTTGAACCGAGCCGGAATCGACCCGGCAATCAGGGCCGAAAAGCTTACCATTGAACAGTATGTGACCCTGACCCACGAGATGGGAAACAACTGATCACCAAGGGAAACCACGATGCGGAACTTTGTCCTCCACAACCAAACAAAAATCCTCTTCGGCGCCGGCAATCTGACGGAAATCGGCAAGGAAACCGCTGCTTTCGGCAGAAAAGCGCTGCTGGTCTACGGGCAGGGCAGCATCAAAAAAACCGGTGTCTTTGACCGAATCACCGCCTTCCTGGGCGAAGCCGGCCTCGAGGTCATCGAACATGGCGGCGTGCAATCGAATCCCCTGCTTTCCCATGTCCGGGCAGGAATCGCCACGGCCCGCGACAACCACATCGAGGTCATCGTCGCGGCCGGAGGCGGCAGCGTGATTGACAGCGCCAAGGCCATCTCCGCCGGTGCCCTTGCCGAACATGACGTCTGGCAGTTTTTCAGGGCAAAAAAAAGCATCAGGCAAACCCTGCCGCTCACCTGCGTCCTTACCCTGGCCGCGGCGGGATCGGAGATGAACGGCGGCATGGTGATCACCAATGACGCGACCAGGCAGAAATTCGGCGTGGGCAACCGCCTGCTCAACCCCAGGGTCTCCATTCTTGATCCCACCCTCACCTTCACCGTGCCGGCCGACTACACCGCATATGGGGCCATAGACGCCGTCGCTCATATTCTCGAATTCTACTTTACCACCAGGGACCCCTCCACACCGGTCCAGGACCGGTTCATGGAAGGTCTGGTGATCACCATCATGGAGAGCTGCGATAAGGTGCTCAAAAAACCCGATGACTACCAGGGCCGGGCCGATCTCATGTGGAGTGCCACCCTGGCCCTCAACGGCTGGACCGCCGCCGGACTCGGCATGGTCGGTTTTCCCATGCATATGATCGAGCACTCCCTGAGCGCCCTTTACAACATCCCCCACGGTGCCGGCCTTTCCATCGTCATGCCGGCCTGGATGCGCCATCAGGCCCGACGGCATCCGAAGAAATTCGTCCAGTTCGGCCAACGTGTTTTCGGCCTCACCGGCGCTGAGCGCTCCGTGGCTGATCAGGGTATCGCCCTGCTCAAACAATGGTTTATGCGCATCTCAAGCCCCACGTCGCTTATCGAGGCGGGCATCGACACCGCGGATATTCCGCTCATTGCCGAAAACGCCATTGATCTGGCCGGCATATGGCGGCTCAAGGAGTACAACAAGGACATTATCGTGGAAATTCTCTCCGACTGCGCTTAAAAAAATCATTTGTTCCCTTTCTTTTTTTGTTTTTTTTTTGTAAAGACAATTTCTGGTTTCAATTAAAAAATCCTTCATTCAAAAACTGTTCTTCAAGGAATTTCCTTTTCGACTCGATAAGGAAATTGAGGAGAGCAGCAACAAAACGGCAATGGAACTCCCGGCGGAAACAGCAACCGGTAACCCCATCCAACTGATCCCGCAACGGAATTATCCACAAAAGCGGTCACCACCTGAACGCTGACAGGAATTACAGGAACACAGATTTACCATGGCAGACACAAAAACTAGCAAATCAGAGCCCATCAAGCATCACGACGACGAATTCCTCTACGAACAGGCGGTATTGCGGATGCGTCGGGAAATTGCCAAGGGAAAGACATTTTCTCAGGCATGTGAGGTACTGAAAGACATTGAAGAAAATCTTCGGCCGATTATCCAGGAAGATCTATTGAAGATTATTATTGCGGAACAACATTTCGGACAGGGTCGGGGAATCGACGATGTCGCTCTCTTTCTTGACCTGCCGTATGATACCGTGGAAGCATCCCGGACAAAAATCATCTCCGAATTCGACGAAATGTTTTCCGGCCAGCTCAGCAACAGCGGCAGCAAGTTGACACACTAGCAGTTACCCCGACCAGCAGGCGTCGAGGTCCAACCATTCATCCCCGCCTGATTCTTCACATGCGTTCCATGGATGCAATCGTTGTTTTTCAACAGGCAGGATCAGGCGAGGCAAAAATAAAGGGGATCCGCCAATACGGATCAAACCTCGTCATCACCCGCGTTTTCGACCTCCCCGCCGGGCTGCCTGAATTCATTGATGATCCGGCACCGTTTTTCCCCGACGATTTCCAGGCGGATCTGGCAATCAGCTTTCTCGCGCATCCCGATCTGCTTGACTATCTCGCCGATCGATGCCTGGAGAAACAAATCCCCCTTATCGCTTCGGGCAAAAAAAACAGCAAGGCCATTACCCCGGTCACCTGCTGCTCCCTGGGGCGCTTGCCCGGCCTGGGCCGTTACGGCGAGATCTTCGGCATTCCAGAATACGAAGTGACCCTGCGGGACAACAAAATAGTTGCGTTACAGGTGGTGCGGGGAGCGTCATGCGGAGCAAGCTGGGAGGTCACCAAAAAAATTATCGGTTTGACCGTGGACGAGGCGCGCGAATGCTTTGCCCGGGAGATCCAGTACCTTTGCCCCACCGACCCGAGCAACTTTGATCCGGTCAGCGGCAAAAGCGCCCTGCATATTGCCGGCAACGTCCATGTGAAAGCCTTGGAGAAAGCCCTGCACAAGGCGTGAAAATAAGTTTTCCCCCTTTACTGCTCCACCCTGTTCATCAATGTCCTGTGCACATAGTGAATGACCGCTTCCTTTTCCTTTTCGTTTCCGGCAAAAGGGGGCATGAAAGCAAGCTCTTTTCCCATGGCGGGTATGGTTGACCTCAGATCTGCCACGGTGAGTGGCGCGGCAAGATTCTTGATGTCATTCAAAGGACCACCGATGGAGTGGCATGAGATACAAAGGAGATTGAAAACCTCTTCCCCCTGCCGGCTGATGCCGGCTCCACTGATTTCCCGCTGATCGAGCCATTTGGCCGCCTGCAGAACACCCGTTTGTCGAACCTTTTCAACGTCGGCTTTCCGTATGGAGGTTGAATACATGTAATCGTAAATAATATACGGTCTTCTTCCCCCTTCACGGATAAACTCAAAGGTGCCGATATACATCAGACCGACAAGCAGCATCACCCCGGCAAGCAATCTGCTCACTCCGGACGGCAGCTTGATGCCCATGACAAGTCCCCCCAGAATGAGCAGCGGTGAGAAAACAACAAAGGAAGACAGAAAGGGTTTCAGGGCCGGCATTCCCTGGAAAACCAATTCCTCCACCTGTGGAGGCAGTGCGGCGCGGTACCACCAGGCTGCGCCGATAAAAAAGATGAAGGGCACCAGAAGCCAAATGGCGCTGAACTTCAGCATGGAGTCTCGCAAGTCTTTTTTCTTTAAGGCGGAAGCGGTGACAAACCCGAAGAGGCCTGCAATAATCACCGCCAGAAATGTACGAAAAAAGAGAGCCGGCCAGAAAGTTGGATTAAAAAAGGCTCCCCAGAAATTGCCGGTCTGCGGCCAGTTGCCCGGCGTCAGCATGAAATCGATAATCCCGTTGATGACAAACAGCGACATCCATGCGGCACCGAAGTAAATCCAGCCGATAAGAAGATGAGTGCGGGAGTCCAGCTTGTCAAAAGTGTAATAATAGATAAAAAGCGATACGATTTCAGTGACGAAAAAGAGCCATTCAACCCCCCAGGCAAAGACAAAGGTGTGGATCAATACCGATGTTGCGGCAGGATTCAATACGGAAATGGTAAACCAGATGCCCACCCCTGTCAGACTGCCGAGCACCATGGTCAGCAACAGAAAAAATTTTGTGTGTTTTTTCACATAATCGATGACTTCCCTGCTGTTTTCCCGAACACCTTTATATTCCGTCAAAACGAGAAAAAGCCCCCCGCCCACGGCAAAATGGGCAATATAAACATGAATTATCGCCATGACGGCAATAAGCAAGCCGCCACCCGCGAAATCGAGTTGCCAGATGGGATAATTCATGGGTTCACCTCCTTTGACTTGCAGGCAACGTGCAGCAACCAACGGACCAGAAACCCTACCCCGACAAAGAAAACAATGAAAAGAACAAATGGTGAATATTGAGGGGTAACCGGCAGATCAGACAGGGACAGGAACGGCTTCAAATAGGAAATTCGCACAAGGTCACGGGCAACGACCATAAGAAAAACGGTGAGCAAGGTCCAGATGGCAGCGGGAATAACTCGATAGGTCATGGCCTTAACAAGTGACACAGCGGCTGACGCAATCGAACCGTAGAGCACGACGGCAAACAGCATCCCGACAAAAGTGGAGGCGTCATGGGTGGAGGGTGGCAGGGTTCCGAGAAACCAGAAACCGATTCCGAAATTCACGCCGGTTGCAATGCTGAACCATCGACATCCCTGCTTGACCCATTGAACGGCTTCCGCATCACCTCTCTTTTTTTTATAATCATACAACACGGCCACGGCCAGGCTGCCGACCGCGATACCGGAAACGACGAAATGGAGATAGCGCGGAAAAAGCGTTGCGTCATCATAGTTCACCAACCAACCGTTCCGGTTGGCGAAATAATGACTCCAACTCTCCGGCATCTGCATCAAGCTGATATTATTTGTGAAAAAAAACGAAATAACGAGAAGCAGCAGGAATGCGAATCCGATCACAAAGGTGCGCAGATGGGCAAGCGCATCAAAGCGCAGATGAAAAACATAGGCGGCATAATAGGTGACAATGAGCAGACCGACGATTGCCATCCAGTATGAAGCCATAAGAACCGTGCTGGTATAAAAAAACTGGCCGTAAAGTGTCTGCAGAAAAAGCAGTGGAGCAACGCCGAAATTGATGGTAAATGCCAGCACAAACGGGAGCTTTTCCCCAATCTTTTTACTCAGGATATGCGCCCCCTCTTTCCGGGTGAAGGAAGAAACAAAGGCGACGTAGCCCGAACCGAGCAATACATTCATAGCTACAAGATGAAGAAAAGTGGTCACTGTCAGAAAGAGCTGAAGCCAGAGCCAGTGAACCGGCAGCGCATCAGGAGCCGGCACCAGTGAAACAGGGTCCATCGCATTCCTCCTCCGGGGTTTGAAAGATCCGATCTTTGCGTCCCCATTTTTTCATTTTGTGCTTATCACTTACCGAATTATATCCGCATAAAGATGTCGAAGAAATGGATTTACAGGTTTCACCAGCCGCCCCGCCGATCCACCCTTCTTTAATTATTTTATTGAAAAGACATCAAGCCTGTCAATCTAAAAGGCTAAACCATTCCACATTACCCGGCGGCAATATAACGTATTCCCTGACAACACGTTTATACGGCTGAAGTGACGGCGGGCCTGTACGGTTCTTTTCTTCTCTTTCGCTTTTCCAAAACAAAAGGGGTTTAAAAAAAATACCTGGCAAGAAAGCGCAAGAAGGGTTTATCTTAAAAATGCGGATAATAGCGTGTCATCACACTTTATTTTCAGAAAGAATAGGCCGAGGTTTCCGGATGGAAAGAAAAATTCTGGTTGCTGTGGAAGAATCCATATACAGCCATAATGCAGTACGCTATTTGTGCAGGCTTTTCGGCGATGTGAAAGATGTGCGTTTTGATCTTTTATCCCTGGTCTCCTGTACCGGCATGACAGCAGGCAAGGAGTGGCTGGAGCAGGATGAACTGCTCAATGTGCTGCGCCCTGAAAGTCGGGACAAATACAGACAAGCTGAAAGTGTGACCAGAAAAGAGGGTGTAAAATAGTTTGTGTAAATGGCTATGACTGAGTAAGTCAAAAAACTACCCTTTAAAAAGGAGCTCATATGGCCATTGATAAAGAAATTTTGGATCGTTTACTTGCCGACTACAATTACCAGAAGCCCGAAGAACTGATCGGTGAAAACGGGCTGCTCAAGCAGCTCACCAAGGCCTTACTGGAGCGGGCGTTACAGGCGGAAATGACCGTCCACCTGGGCCACGAAAAACATGGAACCATCGTCACCAAAGGCGGTAATGCCCGAAATGGTAACTCTGCAAAGACCATCAAGGGCGACTTCGGTAAAATGCCGATTGAGGTCCCGCGCGACCGCGACAGCAGTTTCGATCCGGTCATCATTCCCAAAGGGCAAACCCGCTTTCCCGGCTTTGACGACAAGATTATCTCTCTCTACTCCCGAGGGATGACTACCAGGGAGATTCAGGGGCACTTGGAAGACATTTACGGAGTTGATGTCTCTCCCACCCTGATTTCAACGGTCACCGATGCCGTTGCTGACGAGGTTAAAGTTTGGCAAAATCGCCCGTTGGACCCCATTTATCCCATTGTTTACATGGACGCTATCCGGGTTAAGGTGCGCGACAATGGGCATGTTAAGAACAAGGCGGTCTATCTGGCTATTGGCATCACCATGGACGGCGTCAAGGATGTCCTGGGAATGTGGGTTGCCGAAAACGAGGGCGCCAAGTTCTGGTTGCAGGTAGTGACTGAGCTAAGAAACCGTGGCGTGCAGGATATTTTCATTGCCTGCGTCGATGGCCTCAAGGGTTTTCCTGAAGCCATTGAGACGGTTTTCCCCTTCACCCAGGTCCAGCTCTGTCTCGTCCACATGGTGCGCAATTCCCTGAAATATGTCTCATGGAAACAGCGCAAAGAGGTGGCTGCGGATCTCAAGGCCATTTACCAATCGCCAACAGCCGAGCAGGCCGAAATGGAACTGATGACCTTTGAAGAAAAATGGGACAAAACGCATCCGTCCATCGGCCAATCCTGGCGAAGAAATTGGGAAAGAATCACCCCATTTTTTGCGTATTCGCCCGAGATACGCAAGGTGATATATACCACCAATGCTATTGAGTCGTTGAACATGTCACTGCGCAAAGTTACCAAGAACCGGGGTTCATTTCCCAATGACGAGTCGATGCTTAAACTGCTTTACATGGCGCTGAACAATATCGCCAAAAAATGGACTATGCCAATCAGAGACTGGAAGGCTGCCTTGAACCGCTTTTCAATCTTGTTCGGCGACAGAATGCCTGCATATTGAAAATTAAAAATGAAAACCATTTACACAAAATTCTTTACAGGCCCCCAGAAAATTTATTGACCTCTTCAAACAAAACGGCATTGATGAGAAGAGGCTTTCCTCTACCGTCAAGGCGACAACGTCGGCTGTTGCCTCCGAGATAATTCACCATGCCAGACACGGACTTTATGATGCTCTCGTTATCGGCCGACGCGGCCTAAGCAAAATTCAGGAATTAATCCTCGGCAGTGTCTCACAACAGATTCTCGAAAAATGCACCGATGTTCCCATCTGGATAATTGACGGGTTTGTCGACTCCCATACTTTTTTTGTCCCGGTGGATGGCACACCCTATGCGCTTAAGGCACTGGATCACCTTGCATTTATCCTCAAAGATCATCCCAGGGCGGAAATAACACTTTTTAACTCACAGGCATTTTTTACCGAGAATATCGAAGTGGATCCACAGGTCTGCTATGACTATTGGGGCAAAGAGTGGTGCGAAACACACTTCATACACCCCGACAGCCTTTTTCAGGCTCCCACGCAGATGCTTGTCGAAGCAGGCTTTCCACAAGATCGCATCCATACCCTCCAGACCACGAAAGGATTATACCCCAGCCGTCAGATTGTACGCCAAGCCCTGATGGACAACTTCGGCACCATCGTCATGGGAAGAAAAAAAGGTTTATTCAAAAAAGAAACATATAAAGGAGTAACGGACCGAGTTGTTGCTATGGCGGTTGAAACAGCCCTCTGGATTGTCTAGCCGGACTTGCTCGGCAACACACCAGCCCCATCGAAAAGCAGTGGAAAGTGCGCTCGTGTCATGTCAAGCTTGAATTGTCCTGTAGGTCGGCATACCCATGCCGACACTTCCCTGTCGGGAAAGGTTTTCCGACCTCCAAATGAAACGTCGGATGATACTTGACACGACACTAGTTCTCAGGTTCCCGCCAGATTTTTGCCCCGACTCCGGAAAGTTTCCCCACCAGATCGTCATAACCCCGGTCAAGATGATAAACGCGGGATATTTCCGTGCGACCCTGGGCGGCAAGACCGGCAATAACCAGCGAAGCACTGGCCCTGAGGTCGGTTGCCATCACCCGGGCGCCGGTCAGCTTGCCGGTTCCCTTGACAATGGCCTTGCCGCCGTCAACCCTGATGTCGGCGCCCATCCGCCGCAATTCAGCAACGTGCATGAAACGGTTTTCAAAAATATTTTCGTGAATGACGCTCAGCCCTTCGGTGAAAGTCATCAAGGCCATTATCTGCGCCTGCAGATCCGTGGCAAATCCCGGATAGGGCATGGTTTTGATATCAACGTTCTTCAAGGGTCCGGATCGGATAACCCGGATGGAATCCTTTCCTTCTTCAAGATACAGACCGGCATGCCGAAGTTTTTCAAAAAGTGAAGGAAGATGAGCCGGTTTGCAGCCGGTCAGAGTGAGGTCGCCGCCGGCTGCGCCGACTGCGATAAGATAGGTTCCTGCTTCTATCCGGTCGGGAATGATTTCAATTTCAGCGGGGTGAAGTTCAGCCACCCCGCAAATGGTGAGCTTGTCCGTGTCGCGGCCCTCGATTTTGGCCCCCATTCTGGTCAACATATCAATCAGGTTGCCGATTTCCGGCTCCTTGGCGGCATTCTTGATAACAGTTGTCCCTTCACAAAGGGCCGCCGCCATCAGAATGTTTTCCGTTCCGGTGACCGAGGGGATATCGAAATAAACGGTTCCGCCCCGCAGTTTGCCGGTGACATGGGCATCGACATATCCTTCCTCAAGTTCAAGCTGGGCCCCGAGCTTCTGAAAACCCTGCATATGAAAATCAATGGGACGGGCGCCGATGGCGCAGCCGCCGGGCAACGACACCCTGGCTCGACCCAAGCGGGCAAGCAGCGGCCCGAGAACCAGCACCGAAGCGCGCATGGTTTTCACCAGATCATAGGAGGCCTCGAACTTCGTCACATTGTCCGAATTGACCCGCAGCACATTGCCGTCAAGCCTTTCATAGGTTGCGCCCAGGCTTTCCAGCAGTTGCAGGATCGTCCTGATGTCACGCAGTTGCGGCACATTATGTATCGTATGCACCCCGGGACAAAGCAATGTCGCGGCAATAATCGGCAGAGCCCCGTTTTTGGCGCCGCTGATTTTGATCTCGCCCTGCAGACTTCTGCCGCCTTCTATAACAATTTTATCCATCATGACCGCCTTGCGTGAAAAATTCTCGGCAACCCCGCGTAATCCTCATACACGGTGAGGCCGTCAAATTGTGAAAACGAAGAAAAAAGATCCATGACCAAGGAACCCTGATCCGCGCCGATCTCCATAAAGAAACGCCCGCCTGTTTTCAGCACGTCGGCTACCTGCCCGGCAAACCCGGCAATGACCTCCATCCCCTTTTCGCCGCCGTCAAGGGCCAAACGGGGTTCAAAACGGCTCACCTCAGGCTGCAGCGTTGCAAATGTTTCCCGCGCAACATAGGGAGGATTGCTGATGACGAGATCAAAAAGTGGAATCGGCCGGATGGCGGACAGCCAGTCGGCATTGATAAACGATATCTTTTCCGCAACCCCATGCCGCAGGGCATTACGGCGGGCAACCACCTGAGCGGCCCGGGAAATATCAAGACTGGAGACAGAGGCGCCGGCAAGCTCCAAAGCCAGGACAATGGGAATGACCCCGCTGCCGGTTCCCATATCCAGGAGCGACAGGTCTGTCATTTTTCGACCGTCACCCTTTATGACCTGGAGAACGATTTCAAGCAGGAACTCCGTTTCCGGCCGGGGTATCAGCACGTCGCTGTTCACATAAAAGGGCAATGACCAGAACTCCTGCTCTTCGAGAATATAGGCCAGCGGCTCCCGTTGCAGGCGTCTCTCCAGATACACGGCAAAACGTTCGGAGACCGAGTCAGGCACCTCTTTTTCATGGAGAAGAACTTGGGTGCGGGAAAGATCGAGCAGATGACCGACAAGAAGAGACGATTCTATTTCCGGGTCCGGAATACCGGCTTCTTTCAGGCGGTGAATGCCATGCTGATAAAGATCGTGGGCTTTCATGCGGACGGATACCGGGAAGAACCAGCGGAAAAAATGATTGAACAAAGAGGAAGCGGGGAAAGAGGCGCTGAAAAAATTACCTGATTGGTTCGATCCTTCATCACATGCTACTGCAAACTTTTCAGTGATTCTGCCTGATTATGGGCGATTAACGGCTCGATGACGCTGTTGAGCTTGCCGAGCATGATATCGTCAAGCTTGTAAAGAGTCAGATTGATGCGGTGATCCGTCATACGACCCTGGGGAAAATTATAGGTACGTATCCGTTCACTGCGATCCCCCGACCCAACCTGGATCTTCCGCTGCTCGGAGATGCGGTCATGCTGTTCCTGCTGGATCTGATCAAGCAGTCGGGCACGCAACACCTTCAACGCCTTGGCCTTGTTTTTATGCTGGGATTTCTCGTCCTGGCAGGTGGCCACCATGCCGGTGGGGAGGTGGGTAACACGGACTGCGGAATCAGTGGTATTAACGCTCTGACCGCCGGGTCCGGAGGAACGGAAAACGTCGAAACGCAACTCATTAGGGTCAATATGCAGCTCCACTTCTTCCACTTCGGGAATAACCGCCACCGTAACCGCCGAGGTGTGTATCCTGCCCTGGGCCTCTGTTTCAGGAACCCTCTGTACCCGGTGCACGCCGGATTCATACTTGAGCCGGCTGTATACCTGTTCGCCGCTGATCAGGACGATGATCTCCTTGAAACCGCCAATGCCGATGGGATTGCTGCTCATCACCTCGACACGCCAGCCCTGCAGTTCAGCATACTTCGAATACATGCGATAAAGATCACTGACAAAAAGGGCCGCCTCGTCACCGCCCGTGCCGGCGCGGATCTCAAGAAGAATATTTTTTTCATCATTGGGATCCTTGGGAAGCAAGGTGATGCGCAGCTCTTTCTCAAGCTGCCTGGCCCTGGCGTTCAACTCCGCGATATCGTTTTTCGCCAGTTCCCGCATTTCCTCATCGCCTTCCTGATGAAGAAGCTCCTGGCTCTCGGCCAGCTCCCGGCTCACCTTTTCATATTGCGTATACAGCTGATGAAGTTTCGCAACCCGGGAATGCTCCCTGGCCACCCGTTTGTACTCGCCTTGATCAGCGAGCACTGCCGGGTCGGAAAGCATTCCCTCAAGCTCGGCGAGCTTTTCGTCAATATCGGCAAATTGGGCGAACATGGAAGGGAATATGGGAAAAACCGATTATTTATTCAGAGTTTTTCCATATTTCTTCAAGAATTTCTCAACCCGGCCGGTGGTGTCAATGAGCTTCTGCTTACCGGTAAAAAACGGGTGGCACGCTGAACAGATCTCAACTTTCATCTCAGTCTCGACACTGCCGATGGCTACCTCATTGCCGCATGCGCAAACGGCATTAAACTTATGATATTCAGGATGGATATCTTTTTTCATCTCACAACCTCCAAAAAATGTATATGCTGAAATCGTCGCAGGTCGGCTGCTTCATAATGCCGACTTTTTCAAACGGGGAACAGCTGAATATAAACGACCTACTTTTTTTTGCAATCATAATAACAACGACACCAATTCAATTTCGTTTGAATCTTCGTTCATCACCCATGCATCAAATCAAAAAAATCCTGATTTGTCTTGGTTCCCTTCATCTTGTCGAGCAAAAACTCCATGGCATCGGCAGCTTTCATGTTGGAAAGAAGCTTGCGCAGAATCCAGGTGCGGTTGATGACGTCGGGAGTAAGCAGCAGATCTTCCTTCCGAGTGCCGGATTTGTTGATGTCCATGGCCGGGAAAAGTCGACGGTCGGCCATTTTGCGGTCAAGGACGATTTCCATATTACCCGTGCCCTTGAACTCCTCAAAAATAACCTCGTCCATCCGGCTGCCGGTTTCAATCAGGGCAGTGGCGATGATCGACAGGCTGCCCCCTTCTTCAATATTCCGGGCGGCGCCGAAAAAGCGTTTCGGACGGTGCAGGGCATTGGAATCAACACCACCGGAAAGAATTTTACCGCTTGAGGGCATGACGGTGTTGTATGCGCGGGCCAGGCGGGTGATACTGTCAAGCAGAATAACCACGTCAAATTTATGCTCAACCAGCCTTTTCGCCTTCTGCAGCACCATCTCCGCCACCTGAATATGCCGCTGGGGGGGTTCGTCGAAGGTCGAGCTGATCACCTCGGCATTGACGCTGCGCGCCATGTCGGTAACCTCTTCAGGCCGCTCGTCAATGAGCAGAACAATCAGGATGATTTCCTTATGATTCTTGGTGATGCTGTTGGCAATATCCTTCAGCAGAACCGTCTTGCCGGTTCGGGGAGGAGCGACAATCAAACCGCGCTGCCCCTTACCGATGGGAGACATCATATCCATCATGCGCACGGAATAGTTGTCGGGTTCATTTTCCAGCACGATCCGCTCTTCCGGATGAAGGGGGGTCAGGTTGGCAAAAATGGTTTTGTTCTTGGCGTTTTCCGGCGGCTGGTAGTTGACGCTCTCCACCTTCAGCAGAGCGAAATAACGCTCCCCTTCCTTTGGTGAACGAACCAGACCGTCGATACTGTCGCCGGTACGCAGATTGAGCCGGCGGATCTGTGACGGAGAAACATAAATGTCGTCAGGACCTGGCAGATAGTTAAAATCCGGCGAGCGGAGAAAGCCGAATCCATCCGGCAGCACCTCCAGCACACCATTTCCCCGGACCACACCGTTTTTTTCCATCTCTTTGGTTTTGGTCTGGATAATTGCAAAGATCAATTCCTGCTTGCGCATCGAGCTGAAACCTTCAACGCCAAGCTCTTTGGCCAGCTTGGTCAACTCATTGATCTTCATTACTTTTAAATCGGTTAAATTCATCTGCCTTTTTTTCTCCTCAACAAATTGTGACGGGACGGCTTTCGCCGCTGACCCGCCGGTTCATACTTTAAATTTTTCAGACAACCTGAAAAACCGTATTTTCTTTCGATCAAGGCACCCTGGTTGATTTTTTCATCCTCGCGCCCGCGGAATTGAAAATCCTCCCAAAGATGCTCCATATGATCGAAAAATCATCTTTTCAAGTTAGCCTGCTGATTGAATATGAGTCCTCCACCGCATCCGGGGAGTTTGACTCACTGCTCCTGCATTGATTTTTTTCTTGAGACGGCGCACACTTTTCCGGTTTCACGAAGCGAGCCGCGCAGGCCTGCTAACTGCCGGACGAAATCCGTTTTATTAAAGAGGCGAAAGATGGACCAGACAAGCATGAAAACCTTACCAATGCAAGGTAACGAGGTTAGAAAATGTCAGAAACGACACATCTTGCGCAGCGGATTACGTCCGTTAAAAAAAGAGAATATTATAAAAATAGATATTTGTAGATATGCTAGGTTATTTCTGTGAAAGTAAATGATTCGATAAATTACGAAAATGAAACGGAACGATTACGATCTCAACGATCTGTTAATTTGTCGCACGTGGAAGGATCAGGGATACTAATGATATTTGCTGTATTTCTCCTATACTGTCAAGATTTTTTTATAGACTTTTTTTTGAAGTGCCCGTTTCGCACTTCCCCCAGAGCAATTCACCAAGATGGGAAAGCTGTATGCAGGCGTCAGCCCACAGTCCGCTGTTGTTCACCACATGGTCGGCGCGCAGGGCCTTTCCCCGAAGAGACCATTGGGAAAAAATCGACTTTTCCGCCAGCTCACGCGGAACACCGTCGCGCGCCATCACTCGTTCCACGCATTTTTCCGGCTCCGCATAGACGACAATCACCCGGGAAAACAGATCCTGCCAGTTCGCTTCATACAGAAGCGGCACCTCAAGAAGAAAACGGCTCTGCCCGCTCTCGCGATGTTCCCCCTGGATTTTCCCCAGCAGCGCCTGACGAACCAGGGGATGCATTCTCTCGTTTACCTGTCGGCGCAGGGCGGCATCACCAAAGAGGGCTTGCCGAAAAAACGGCTTCTTGACGGTTTGATCCTCGTTCAGAAAGGACGTGTCGAGATCACGAACCACCTGCCAGCAGGACCGGTGCGGCTCAAGCAATTCATGCACGATCCGGTCGGCACTGAAACATGAAACGGCAAACCTGCGGCAGAGGAAACGCGCCACGGCGCTTTTCCCCGATCCCATGCCGCCCGTCAGCCCGGTTACATCCATTTTTTCCGCCAAAACGTCTTGCTCTCTTATTTTTCTTTCCAATTGACGATGCGCCGTTTACCATAGGGTCTCATGAAAAATGAACCGGAATTACATCTCACCTGTATTTTCTGCGGCGGCAGAGCGGAAATAAAAGGACGCTGAAGCAGCGCCCGGGTGGTCTGCACGGTGTGCGGCATGGAAACAAAAGTTGATCTTTACAGCGACCAGATCAGGGATTGGCAGGACAGCGCCTGCCGTTTTTTCACCGATTCCCCGGACACGAACTGACCCGCCTACCCTGCCAACACGGGAAAAAGCTGTTTCAAACCGTTTGCGATAAATTCAACTCCCACCGCGGTCATGATCAGGCCCATGATCCTGGTCACGACATTAATTCCCGTTTTTCCCAGCATTTTTGCCAGCCCCGGCGCAAGCCGCAGAATAATCCAGGTCAGCCCTGCCAGCAAAACAATTTCAGCAAAGAGAACGCCATAATGAAAGACGGTGGAATCGCGCTGGGCATAGAGAATAACCGTGCTGACGGCACCCGGTCCGGCAAGAAGCGGGGTGCCGAGGGGCACGACCGCCACGCTATCCCGATCAGCCGAATCATGAACCTCCTCCTCCGTCTGTTTCACCCGACTCACCGCGCCATGCAGCATTGAAATGGCCATGAGCAGGATAAGAATGCCGCCCCCCACCTTGAAGGAGCCAACCGTAATCCCGAAAAAACGCAGGATCAGTTCGCCGCTGAACAAAACAAGCAGCAGAATAACCGCCACGGAAAAGGCGGCCGTCAGTGCCGTCCGATGACGCGCCCTTTCACTTTGTTCCACAGTCAGGTTGACAAATATCGGCACGACACCGATGGGGTTGACGATGGCAACAAGGGCGGCAAAAAATTTCAGGTACTCATTCCAGGTTCCACTTTCCACGGTATCACCAGCGTGCTGACTCCCGGCAAATAGCCCGGGAAACAAATCCATGTCCGTCTTCCGCTCGACTCACAGGCCGGGCATCGCCCTCTTTCCCTGCTTCTCCCCTTCGATGATGCCCGCGGTCATGACAAACTGCATGGCCTGTTCCATGGTCACATCAAGCGGTTCCAACATCGCTCGGGGAACCAGCGCCGTATACCCGCCGATCTGATAGCTCAGGGGAAAATAAACGGCCACCTTTTCCTCTCCCGGTAACGAATGGAGAAAAGCGACTTCATCCTGTGTGACAAATCCGATCAGCTTCACCCCCGTGTTGCCCAGAGTAACGGCAACAACCTGTCGGGGCCCCTTTTCCTTGCCCTGGGAGAGAAAGGCCAGAAAATCACGCACCGCGCCGTAAATGCTCTTTATAAACGGGACCCGGTATATTAAACTCTTCCACCCACGCAACCACCTTGCGGGCAAAAAAGTTTTCCATCATGAAACCGACCGCCAGCACCACGCCAATACCGGCAACCAGGCCCATGCCGGGACGATACCAGCCATCAGGCAAGGCAATCTGCAGCAATCCGCCCAGGACATGCTCAGCCGTTGTCATGAGCCAAACCAGAAGATACAGGGTTGCGGCGATCGGCAGGATCGCCACGAGGCCTTTCAGCAGAATTTTATTTAATTTCATAATGGTAAATGCAAAAATCCGGGATCAAAATGAGAAGCTGCAACATCAAGAACTCTTCTTTTTCGCCGACAGCGGCAAAAACGCAGCCGCCGTTGTTCGGCGCATACCGACTCAATCATAACGTAAAATTAGTTTTAAATCTTTCTTTTCAGCAGAAACGGCATCACTCATCGTCGCCATTGTCGGCCGGGGTTTCCGAGACAGGAAGGTCTACCGTGGCAACCGTCGGTTCGCCCGGCGTGCTTGCCAGGGAAAGATAGCCGTTGTGATCGCGGATGAGGCCCTTGCTGATGTTCAGACCGAGACCCGTACCCTCGCCCGGTGGCTTGGTGGTGAAAAGGGTGTCGAAAATATGGTCGATGACATCCTGGGAAATGCCCGACCCCCAGTCGCTTACCGTGGTTCGGATAAAATCCCTTCCGTCCTGCCTGACAACGGCACTGGCAATTTCGATGCGCTTCTCAGGGTTTTGCCCCGGATATTTTTCATTCAACGCATAATTGGCATTGGTCAACAGATTGACAAAGACCTGCTGCAGTTGCTGGGGATTGCCCTTGAGCAAAGGAAGTTCTTCCGGCACATTGACGGTCACCTGAACACCATCCTTGTGCAATTGATGCATGAGCAGAGAAAGACTGTCTTGAATGATGTCGCTTAGCTTGATGCGTTCAACGATTTCATCCCGCTGCCGGGCAAAGGAAAGAAGGTTCTTGACGATGGTTGAAATACGTTCCCCTTCCTTGATAATACGCCCCATAATGTCTTTGTGAACGCTATCCGCTTCGTCCTTTTCCTCATGATCATCCATGAGAATCTGTGCATAATTGATGATTCCATTAATGGGATTGTTGATTTCATGAGCCACCCCGGCCGCGAGTTCGCCTATGGCGGCAAGTTGCCCGGTGCGAAGGGCTTCCTCTTTCCTTATTTTTTCCTGGGTGATGTCGCGCACGGTTATGATGAGAAGATGGCTCATGCCATGCACCATTTCACTGAATGATATCTGCACCGGAAATGTCGAGCCGTCTTTCCGTTTGCCTGTCAGCTCTTTCTGGCTGCCCATGGCTTTTTTCATGTCAAAATGAAAATCGTGCTGTTTTCCCGCAATCCAGTCGGCGCTTTCCGGAAACTCAATGAGCCTGTCAAGATTGTAACCGACAATCTCTGCCGGCTGATAACCGAACATTTTGAGCGCCGCGCTGTTTAACGTCTCGATGTTTCCGGACTGGTCCATGGTGACAAGTCCATCAAGCATGTTGTCGATAATGGATCTGGTTTTCGCTTCCGCCTGTTCACGCTCCAGCATGGACTGCCTGATCCGGCAGGAGCCGAGGAAAATGCCGACCAAACCGAGGCCAAGGAGAATTGCATGGGCCAGGGAAAACATGAAGACATCTTTCCTGTAAATGGAAAAAAGGAGTGACATGGGCACTGAAACGCTGATGCCGCCGCGGATATCATCAACATCGTAACCTTGCGCAGCGTGGCATTTCAGGCAGCCGACCTCGGTTACCAGTGGACGCATCAAGCGCAGGTAGGGTTCGCCATTAATATCTTCAATGGAACTGACCTCTTTTACCCCTTCTTCAAACTGATCCAGGGCATCGGTTTCCCAACTGTCGGCGGCATTTTCCGAGCGGATGGGATCAAGGCTGGTGATGTGACCATGAATACCGGAAAGGGGTGTCTGCATCTCATAAACCTGGCGGATCATGTATTCCGGATTGACCAGGGTTAATGATTTGCCTAACGATGTGGTTGCCTCATACTCCGGAACATGCTGCAGATAAGGATTCGGCTGGGTCTTCGGGGAAATCGGCACAAAGACCCCGTCGTTTTCCGTGGCCCAGCGATAATAGACCAGATCCTTCTGGTATATTGTCCTGGCCTCGTTGAGGGCAACCTGCAACACTTCCTGCTTCTGCCTGACGATATTCCAGCCCAGGGAAAAGCAGACGATAATTGCCCAGAAAGCTGCTATAAACCAGACATACGGCCCCATGCCGGGTGACATCGAGTGGCTGCCGAAGGACTCTTCCTGGATGTTGCTTTCGAGCAAGGTACAGAGAATAATGGTCAAAAGACACATGATACTGCCGACGACAAAATGCTCCTGATCAAAATAGGCGATTTCCGGATGAAGAAAAAAATCAACGAGAGCATCCAGATTCCCGGCCAGGACAGCCATCAGAAAATAAGCAAAAAAGCGGGCGCGCTTTTTGGACGCATGTAAAAATTCGTAAAATTTATTTTTCCCCATGCTTTCACTTCCTTGATCAAAATTGCCGGGCGGTGGTTCCTGTTCATTTGCTTGCCGACCCGCCCCGAGCCGCGGCATAACGACACCATGGATGCCTGCAGAGCAGTGACGGTATAAAAAAGCGTACCGAAATCGCCGCAAAGAGACAAGTTATTCCGTAACGCCTTCCAACGTTGAGCGATTCATCGTTTTTACGCAAGGAAATTAACGCGAGAATGAAGCGCGCGTCAATTTGACGCAAAGCGGATCTTTGCCTCCTTAAAAAGAAAAAACAGAGAAAATGCCCTTCAGGAAAGAAACAAAACCACACATCGGCAAGGCCGCAACTCGACAAATCGGTGTTGGCGCTCCCACCCCGATCAGCCGGGCCACGCGACGATTGACATGGAAAATTTGTTGTTTCTCCGATTACTATACGTTATATAAGTGCCAACACAATGCCCTCGTAGCTCAGTGGATAGAGCACAGGATTCCTAATCCTGGAGTCGTAGGTTCGATTCCTACCGGGGGCACCAGAAAACAATAAAGGACTTTCAAGCGATATCAGCTTGTTAGTCCTTTTTTTGTTTCCAGTGGATTTCATTTTTATTATTTCCTTTGCTCTTAATTGTTTGAAATTGTGTGTTATTTTTCTTAGTTATAAAAGAAAATACATAAAAACAACAAGCTCGAAAACCTTAATAAGCAATGCTTTTCTTGTTTCTTTATTAGGGAGGATAGTTTGACTTACTGCCCCGCGGAGGTCATTTCCAGACGGTCGGCGAATATTTCGAATTTGGGCACCAGTTCGGTGGTGTAATCGTTGTGGATAATGGTGTTGATGACTGCCTCGCGAAGGGCGATCCGGTTCCAGAGGTTGCGGTTTATCCGTTTTCTCGGCGTTATTTTGGTGATGGTTCGATTTCCAATGCCTTCAAGCCTGTCCAGTACCTGCTTGCAGGTCTTGACGAGACAGCAGAAGCCGTAATCCTTTTCGGACATTCCGTACTTTTTGAGGTAATAGGGCTTTTCAGAACCACTGGCCACGATAATCTTGACGATGTCCTTACCATCGTGGCTTTCCTGGATGACATCGAACAGGCCAAGACAAGATGGCTGCCACTTATATTGACCTTCTTGTTAGAAGGGCAGTATTTTGTACACTGAAAAGGACTGTTTTGTCATTTTTTGCATGTAAAAGAATTTGTGATTACCACTAACCCCCATCCCCGTGGACGGGAACAACGAAGCATGAAACTTTGAGAAAAATAGGCCATAGTTATTCCCTAAATTTTCCATCACGAAAACAAAAGGAGGATAACCATGGCCAGGAAGGGAAAAGATACCAGATTACTATCAGTCATACACCCAATTTGTTGTGGACTTGATGTTCACAAAGGGAAAATTTCAGCCTGCTTGATCACAATGGACCAAACAGGCAAAGAAGCATACGAAATACGCGAGTATGGCACATTCACCGATGAACTTATCGAGTTACGGGAGTGGTTGATAGATAGCCACTGTCCCATTGTTGCCATGGAAAGCACAGGAGTATACTGGCGTCCGGTTCATAATATAATTGAAGGGTACCTGGAAGTCATTCTTGTCAATGCTCGTCATGTAAAAAATGTACCAGGCCGCAAGACCGACATTGAAGATAGCCGCTGGCTTGCTGGTTTACTCAGGGTAGGACTTGTCCGTGGCAGCTTTATTCCCGAGAAGTCAGTTCGCCATTGGCGGGAATTGGGTCGGAGCAGGAAGAAATACAGTCAAAGTCTCGGAGACCACAAAAGACGTGTTCATAAGGTTTTCGAGACGGCCAATATCAAGATCGACAGTGTTGTATCAGATCTTTTTGGAGTAACGGGTCGGAATCTGATAGAGCTTCTCTGTGCCGCGGAATCACCAATCGGCCTTGAGCAAATAGAACAATGCACCAAGGGCAGTTTGAAGTCGAAAGTAAAAGAGTTGTATCGAAGCATACAGGGCTTTTTTGAAGATCACCATCGTTTCTTGCTGATGAGTTTGATGAGGATGATCACAATCATCGAGACGGAAATAGCCATCATCACAGAACGGATGCAGGCAATGATGTCCAGCCATGATGACATAATCAGCCGTCTTGATGTTGTTCCGGGGATAAATGAAGTTTCTGCTCAATATGTCCTCGGTGAACTTGGACCAACCCTGCAAGAGTTTTCCTCCTCAGGGGCACTGGCGTCCTGGTCAGGATTATGCCCGGGGAACAATGAAAGTGCAGGCAAAAGGCGTAGCGGGAAGTCGCCTGTTCGCAAGCATGTTTTCAAGACTGTCATGGTGGAGATAGCCTGGGCGGCGGTAAAAACAAAAGGGACGTATTACCGAGACAAATATTACCGGATTCGAGCCCGATTAGGTCCACGAAAAGCCATTGTGGCAATAGCCCATCGGATACTGAAGGCCATTTACGCAATTATCAAGAATGGTGAGGAATATAAAGAGCTTGGAGAGGATTATCTTTCCAGGAAGAATGCCGAGAACAAGATAACCATATTGAAAAGAAAGGCAAAAGAATTGGGTTATGAACTGGTGCCCATTGCGGCATCATAAGGGTAATAAGACCTGCGAAGAAATAAATTACGTCAGCAGAGGTCGATTGTTAACTGAAGCCATTGAGCGCGGCACTAACATGACCGACAGCCATCTGTACAACGAATTGTCAGTCCGTATTACGGAACTACGAATATAAAAATTATCTGCCAGAGGCTGATTCTGACACAATTAAAAAAAAAAGGACTTTGTTGCCCCCCAAACTGAGAGTTTCATATAAACCTTTGTTGATTAATAAATCAAATCTTCCTTCCACTTTTTTTCGGGAGGGATTGGGTGTATCTGCTTCC